>NZ_JBLYUB010000046.1:0-37249 GCF_049999945.1 Planosporangium spinosum
GTCTCCGTGTTGATGGTCTTCTTCGTCGATGAACCATCTACCGGAGACCTCGCCATCTATCGATGACCGACACGCCAGCGGCCGCAACCTACGCCGGCCGATCAACGGCCTATGAAACACGGCCTAGCCCCAGACCAACCAAGCCAAGAACCCGTCGGGCGATCACGAACGCCAACATGCGAACGACCATGACCACCAGCGTGCCGGACGAAGCGCACCCTGGTCACGACCCTGTCGCTGCATTGGCACCCTTCACGCCAAGACGATCTCGCCGTACTACCCGCCGGCCGCTCGTAGCCACTGGCACTGAAGCTGATCCAAGCAGCGGACTTTGCCCCAGCGAGCGGTGTGGACGATGCGCGTTATAATGATCGACGTACTCGATCAGCACCGACTGCAGGTGGCGACGCCCGACGACGAGCATCCGGTCGAGCAGCTCACGACGTACGGTCCCGATCCAGCGCTCGGCGTACGCGTTGGCTCGCGGCGCCCGCACCGGTGTGGTGAGGACGTCAATGCCTGCGGCGGCGAAGACCGCATCGAACGTCGCGGTGAACTTCGTGTCGCGGTCCCGAACCAGAAACCGGAACCGATCGACTCGGCCACCGAGGTCCACCAGCAGGTTGCGGGCCTGCTGGGCAACCCACTCCCCCACCGGATGCGCGGTGACGCCGAGCAGATGGACCCGCCGGCTACCTATCTCGATCACGAACAACACATACAGCCGGCGCAGCAGCACCGTGTCGACGCCGAAGAAGTCCACCGCCAGCATGCCACCTGCCTGGCCCCGCAGAAACTGCCGCCAGCTCACCGCCGACCGCTTCGGCGCGGGATCAACCGCCGATCGCTTCAGGATGGCCCAGACGGTGCTGGCACCGACCCGATAGCCCAGCCGACACAACTCACCATTAATCCGGCCGTAGCCCCAGGTCGAGTTCTCCCGGGCTAACCGGAGCACCAGGCCGCGGACCTCGGCGCTGACCGGCGGCCGACCGCGCCGGCGGATACGTCCACCGGCGGCGCACCAGATCCCGATGCCAGCGCAGCAGCGTGGCCGGCCGCACGAACAACCCTCCCCGCAGCCGGGCAGACAGCAGCCGCGCGAGGCCGCCAGCACCGCCCGGCCGGCCCAAACGACACGCGGCCGCGACACCTGTCGCCGCAACACCGCCACCTCGTGCCGTAGCACCAGCAGCTCGATGTCCTTGGCGGACGAGTCTCAGGCCAGCAACACCGCCCACTGCATCAACCGCGAGAACGCCAGGTAGATCAGTCGGAGCGCCACCCGCCGATCATCTCGTCCGGGACCAACCCACGAAACCCCAGCTCAACCACAACGGACGACTTTCTGGCACTCACAGGCCTGTTCGGCTACCTCATCGGCCAACCCGGTCCGGGCACGCCGCCGGCCTAGTGATCAGAGGTCATCAGGCCAGGCCAACGGCCGCCTACCTGCTCACCCACCCGGTTGCCACGCCATGATGAGGATGATCAAACCGACCGCTTAGCGTGACTTTTCCGAGCCCCTGCCGGACTCACGGGCCGACCCGGCCGGGTACGACGTGTTCGCCCGGCGCGCGCGGGTGCCCGGGCGGCGGCGACTCACGGTTGCCGTGGTGGCGATGCCCACCCGGCTGAAACCGCGGTGGCGGGAGGGCCGGCCGGCGCGGCCCGCCACCGCACCGTTCCCGCGTGACCGGCGGGTACCCGACCCCGCGCTTGCGACTGCCTGCTAAGCCTGGTGGCCGACCACGGCCCTGGGCGTCCCGCCCGCGTTCATCGAGAGCCGTGAGTTTTGTCACAGGAACCGGCCGGCGGCCGCGGACAGGTACGGGGCATGGACCATTCATTGCATGCGCGGGTGCGGGCCGGGGACCGGGCTGCGTTCGGGCAGCTGTTCGACGAGTACGCGCGGGTGGTCTACCGCCACGCCGCGCGGATGTCCGGTGACCTGACCGTCGCCGAGGACGTCGTCTCCCTGACGTTCCTGGAGGCCTGGCGGCTACGGGAGCGGTTGCGCCCGGGTGAGGACAGCCTGGGGCCATGGCTGCTGGGCATTGCCACCAACGTGCTGCGCAACACCGCCCGAGCCGCCCGCCGGCACCGGGCCGCGATGTCGCGGCTGCCCCCGCCGCAGCCGGCGCCGGACATCGCCGGGGAGGTCGCCGGCCGGCTGGACGACCGCGAGCGCCTGGCCGCCGCCTCGGCCGCGTTGCGCCAACTGTCCCGCGCCGACCGCGAGGTCGTCGCGCTGTGCGTGTGGGCGGACCTCGACTACGGCGCGGCCGCGGCGGCCCTGGGGGTGCCGGTGGGCACCGTGCGCTCCCGGCTGTCTCGGGCTCGCGGCCGGCTGCGCCGGCTGGCGGAGGCCGCCCTGCGGAGGCAGGGAGGGTCCGCCGAGCGGTGGCAGGAAAGGGCCGAGCGGCGGCAAGAACAAGAAAAGGCCGAGCGGCGGCAGGAAAAACAGGAACCGGCACGGCCCGGCGGACAGCTACCAGTAGGCCGCACGACCGCGGCCCGGTCGACACAGGAGTACATCCGATGAACGCCACCCCGCCCCGACTCCCCGAACCGGTCGAGCGCGCGGAACTGGCCCGGTTGCTGCCGGACCCCGGCGCGCCGGACCTGCCCGCCGACCGCATACTGGCCCGAAGGATGCACCTGATGAACGAGATCAGCCGCGACACCACCGCAGCCGCCGCCCGCCCGCGGCGCCGGCTGCCGCTCACCCTGGCCCCGCTGGCGGCCGGCGCCCTGGTCATCGCCGGCGTAGCCGCTGTCAGCGTCACCGACCACGCCGCCACCGGGCCGGTCACCGGCGCGCACGCGGACGCCGGCAGCAGCACCGGCGCGGCGCGCTACACGGACGCCCCCGGGCTGCTGCGACTGGTGGCCGCCGCCACCGCGACCCAGCCGACGCCCCGGGCCGACCAGTACGTCTACATCAAGAGCATCAACACTGCGGGTCCGGTCGGGCACAAAGACCAGATGAAGCCCGGGTCGCGCCACGAGCGGGAGGTGTGGCTGCCGGTGGACAACACCCGTGACGGGCTCATTCGCGAAGACGGCCAGGACACGACGCTGGGCGGGGTCCGGCCGTACGACGCAGGCGCGAAGGACGTGTACGGCTCGGTGGCGCCGGCGCTGTCGCTGAAGGACATCCCTGCCGACCCCGACGCGGCCCTCCGCAAGATCTACTCGGTGACCAACCCGAACAAGCATGACCGCGACCAGCAGGCGTTCGACTGGATCGGCAACCTGATCTTCGAGGCGGTGGTGCCGCCACAGACCGGCGCGACGCTCTACCAGGCCGCCGCCAAGATTCCCGGCGTGACCCTGCTGTCCCGGGCCACCGACTTCGCCGGCCGGACCGGGGTGGCCGTCGCTCGGGTCAGCGACGGCGTACGCACAGAGTGGATCTTCAATCCGGACACCTTCGAGTATCTCGGTTCCCGGAGCACCGTCGTCCAGGATGGCCCGAACGGCAAGGCCGGCGCCGTCGTCGCTCAGAGCGCGGTACTCGAGCGCGCCGTGGTCGACGCCCCCGGGAAGCTTCCGCACTGACCGCCGGCATCCGCCGGCCCACCGTGCGCGCGCTCCGTCCGGCGGTAGTCCGGGCGGAGCGCTCCGCCGTCCCGCAGCCCCGTCCGGATCGCCACCGTGGCCGTCGCCTTCGCTGCCACGGTCCTGCGGTGGCACCGGCGGCTGGTCGCCCGGCACTGGACATACCCCCACCGGCCGGGACGCCCACCAGTCGACCGGCCGTCGCCGCCCTGGTCGAGCAGATGGCGCGAGACAATCCCGGCTGGGGCTACCAGAGAATCCAAGGCGAACTACTCGGCCTCGGCCACCGGGTCAGTGCGTCCACCATCCGGCGGATCCTCATCCGGGACCGGGCCGGGCAGTTCACCGCCGCCTTCGACACCGTGCTGGCCGATCCCGGCGTGACCGTGTGCAAGATCCCACCGCGCAGCCCGCGGGCGAACGCGTATGCGGAGAGGTTCGTGCTCACCGCCCGCAGCGAGGTCACCGACCGCATGCTCATCGTCGGCGAACGACATCTACGCCGAACGCTCGGCGAGTACGCCCGCCACGACAACGGGCGACGGCCACACCGGGCCCTGGCGCTGCAGCCCCCACGCTCCGACCGTCCCGTCATTGACCTGACCCATGAACGGATCAGCCGCACACCCATCCTCGGCGGACTGATCACCGAGTACGAACGAGCCGTATAAAAGCCCAGCTCACACCGGACGCCAGGGTTTTGAAACCCCACAGGCGTTGGCCGCGAGGAGCCAGACAGCCTCGCCACCTGCACGGATGGCATTCTCGGCAGGCGCAGCGTCCAGACGACGCCGAGGTCGAGCCGCGTACGGTCCGGAGCGGCCGTGGCCGCTCCGGACCGCGGCCGTGGAGGCGTGGCGCTTCGACGACCTGGTCCGGCGCGCCGCCGCCTCGTACGCGGGGCCCCGGGCTCAGTCGCCGGTGACAGCGCCTCGCGCCACGGGAAAGTCGAAGTACGTGTCGGAGTACGGCTCGTTGGCGAGCGTGTAGTGCCACCACTCGTTGGCGTAGTTGGCGAAGCCGGCCTCTTCCATCAACCGCTTGAGCAGCAGCCGGTTGTCCATGGCCGGTCCGGTGACCCGGGGGTCGAGCGTGTGGGCCAAGGGGTCGAAGCAGTCGTAGCCGGTACCCATGTCCACGGTGTTGTCCGGGAAACGTCGCGCTTGCGGCTCGGTACAGGCGACCAGTGGCTCGCCCGGCACGTACGGCCGCTGGGCGCGCGCCGGCAGGGCCACCAGGGTGAGATCCATCGTGCTGCCGCGGCTGTGCCCGGACCGGCTGGCGATGTACCCGTCGTCGAACAGCACGGTCTTGTCCACCTGAGGGTAGAACTCCGTCTTCATCCGCTGGTCGTCGAGGCGCTGTGCCCAGCGCACGAAGTCGTCCACGGCCCGCTGGGGCCGGTAGCAGTCGTAGACCTTGAGGCTGTACCCCTCGGCTCGGGCCGCCGCCTGTACCCGGCGCAGAGCCTGGGCCGCCTGCCGGGTGAGGATGCACAGCGGCTCGTGGTAGCCGACGATCGGCCGGCCGACGAAGTTGTGGTGGGTGTCGTAGCGGATGTCCTGCAGGATCGTTCGGTCCACATCGGACAGGGAGACGAAACCGGCCGGGGCGCGTCCGCCGGCGCCCATGTCCGCACCGGTAGCCCGCACCGAAGCGGGTGCGGCCGAAGCGGCGGACGGCACCGCGGCGGCGGTCGCGCAGGCGACGGCCACGGCGGAGAGCAGGGCGGCGAGGACACGGCTCGCAGGCGTACGGGCGGAGCGGGCCGCCCCCTGGTCGGCCCCGGAGACGGCACGGCCGCGTACGCGATTCCTCATAGATCGCAATATTGGCATACTTCTGCTTACCACGACTGGCTCCAAGACTGATGCGAGGAGCGCGATGCCCTTTCTCACCACCGCGGGCACCGCCGCATTGCCGCCTGCGAGGACCGGCTGATATCGCGGGCCGGTCCCCGGCTGACTGACTGCATGGGCCGAACAGGGCGGCACAGTACGTGTGCCAACACCGCCACTCGAAGGAGTCTCGTGCCTTCCCATTCTCACCTGGTGGCCGCACCACGCCAGCCGTCGGGTCTGGGTCCTGGGTGCGACCGCGCACCCGACCGCCACGTGGGTGGCGCAAACTGCGAAGAACCTGGTCATGGACCTCGAGGACGCCGGCCACCGGGCGCGGTTCCTGATCCGCGACCGCGACGGGAAGTTCCCGGCCCTATTCGACGCCGTTCTCGCCGACGCGGGCAGCGACGTCGTGCTCAGCGGCGTCCGGGTGCCCCGCATGAACTCGATCATGGAACGGTGGGTACAGACCTGCCGACGCGAACTCCTGGACCGCACCTTGATCTGGAACCAGCAGCACCTGCTCCACGCCCTGCGCGAGTTCGAACAGTTCTACAACGGACACCGGCCTCACCAAGGCATCGCGAACGCCAGCCCACTACGCCCCTCGCCCTCACCAATCACCGATCCGGAACAGATCGCCCGGCTCACCATCCGAAGACGAGATCGCCTCGGCGGTATCCTCCGCGAATACGAGAATGCCGCTTGACCTGGGGACGAGGTTTTCGGCACCCGCAGCGTTCCAGATCGCGTTCGAGGGCCGACTCACCCCCGGCCACAACTGA
Source organism: Planosporangium spinosum (assembly GCF_049999945.1). Taxonomy (NCBI): domain Bacteria; kingdom Bacillati; phylum Actinomycetota; class Actinomycetes; order Micromonosporales; family Micromonosporaceae; genus Planosporangium; species Planosporangium spinosum. The sequence continues at coordinate 6,191 of NZ_JBLYUB010000046.1, forward strand.
CCAACCCCAACAGCCAAGATCAGCCGTTAACGTGACACTCCCGATCGCGATGATCATGTCGCGAAACTCCTGTATGACGGCGACGATCTGCTCCTTGGCCGGGCGGCCGATCTCGTCTGGTTCCTCTACCGCCGCCGGTTGCCGAGCTGGTTGATTCGGTGTCGTAGCTCGTCGGCCTCGGGCAGGCCGAGCTCGGTGTAGATGTCCAGGGCCTGCCGCCAGTTCTGCCGGGCAGCGGCAAGGTCGCGCTCGCGCAGGAGGTGGCCGATGCCGTCGTGAGCGCGGGCCTGTTGCAGGCGGTCCTGGACGGTGCGGCTGTGGTCGAGGGCCTGGTGGTGGTGGAGCAGGGCCTCACGGTACTGCCCCTGTGCGCGGTGGGTCTCGGCGATGTCGTTGAGAATGACGGTCTCGGTGGTCCGGTCTCCGACCTCGCGGGCGATGCGGAGTGCCTGGTGGAGGTGTTCCCGGGACCGGTCGTACTGGCCCAGGTGGCGGTAGATGGTGCCGAGGGTGCTCAACGTGTCGCCTTCGTCGCGCCGGTCACCGGTTTCCCGCATCAAGTCGAGCGCCTGGCGGGTGTGATCGATTGCCGTCTCGTAGCGTCCGAGCCGCTCGTAAACGCTGCCAAGGTTACCCAAGGTCTGACCCTCGCCCTGCCGGTCGCCGGTCTTCCGAGCCAGGACGAGGGCTTCCCGGTAGTGGTCCACGGCGTCCTCGTAGCGGTGCAGGCTGCGGTAGATGAGGCCGAGGTTGTTCAGAACGGCGGAGCGGCCGTGGTCGTCGCCGACCGCACGGTAGCCGGCCAGCGCGTACCGGTAGTGCTCAAGCGCCTCGTCATACTTGCCGGTCTGCCAGCAGGCGGTACCGAGATTCTTTCGGGTCACGGCCAGCGCGACCTGGTCATTCAGGTGTTCGCTGGCGTCGAGGGCGAGTCTATGGGTGGTCGTCCAGTCCTTGGCGTGGCCGCGGATGAAGTAGAAGAACCACAGCGCGTGGGGCAGTTGCCAGGCGTGCGTGTACCAGCCGTGGCCGGCCGCGTACGCGGCAGCGTCGGCGAGGTTGGTGCGCTCGGTCTCCAGCCAGGCGAGGGCAGCGGCGTGGTCGGCGACCGTAGGGTTTTCGGCCGGTCGGCGGGCCGACCCGACGGCGGCGTGCCGGCCGCCCGGGTTGAGCTGCTCGGCCGCCAGGTGGGCGACGTGCAGATAGTAGTCCAGCATCCGGGTCACGGCCTGTCGGCGGCTGGATTCCGGCTCGTTCCGCTCCACGGTCGTCCGGGCGTACTGCCGAAGCAGGTCATGGAATCGGTACCGGCCCACGGCCGGCTGCTGGAGGAGGTGGACGTCGAGCAGGTCCTCCAGAAACTGGTCGGCGTCTCGCAGGCCGAGGTCGGCCAGCGCGGCTGCGAGGTAGGCGTCCAGGTCGGTACCCGGGTGCAGGCCGAGCAGTCGGAACAGGCGCTGTTGGCCGGGCGCGAGATGGTGATATGACAGGGTGAAGGCGGCGGCGACGCCACGGTCGGTGCCGCTCAGCTCGGATAACCGCCGCTGCCCGTCGCGGAGCCGGTCGGCGAGGTGGCTCACCGACCAGGTCGGGCGGCTGCGCAGCCGGGCCGCGGCCAGGCGAATCGCCAGTGGCAGGTTGCCGCACAGGGCCACCACCTCCCGTACCGAGTCGAGCTCCGCCGCGGCCCGCTGTTCGCCCGCCACGCGGGCGAACAGCGTGACCGCGTCAGAAGGTGTGAGGAGGTCGAGCGAGATAGCCAGGTTCGACTCCAGCTCGACCAGCTGCCGCCGGCTGGTGACCAAGACCAGGCAGCCGGGGCTACCCGGCAGCAGGGGACGGATCTGCTCGGCGCTGGCGGCGTTGTCCAGGACTATCAGCGCCCGCCGATCGGCCAGTTCGGAGCGCCAACGGGCGGTTTGCTCATTGAGGCCGCGGGGGATCTCGTCTGCTGGCACGCCCCAGGCGCGGAGCAGCTCGTCCAGCGCCGCGGCGGCGTCGAGAGGTTCCCGGTCAGGAGTGTGCGCATGCAGGTCGATCATCAGTTGTGCGTCGGGATAGCGGTCCGCCAGCCGGTGGGCGGCATGCACGACCAGTGCGGTCTTGCCGACCCCCGCCATGCCGTCGATCGTGACGATCGGGACGGCCCGCATCGACGCATCCGACAGCGCGACACGCAGCCGCCGCAGCTCGTCCTCGCGACCGGTGAAGTCGGCGAGATCCCGGGGTAGGGCGTTGCGCCGGACCTCGACCGTCCTGCGCTCTGCGCGGCCGGCGGGCAGCCAACCGTCCCCCCGCAGCATTCCCTGATGGAGCCGGCGCAGTTCCGGGCCGGGATCGGCGCCGAGCTCGTCGGCCAGTACCCGGCGGGCACTCTCGTACGCCTGCAACGCCTCGGCCGCACGGTCCGCCTGGTAGAGCGCGCGCATCAACTGCGCCCACAGCTGCTCGCGGAGCGGATGACGCAGCACCGCGCGGCGCAGCTCACCGATCAGTGGTTCGTACCGGCCAAGCTCGATCATGGTCTGGGCGTGCTGTTCGACCACGATCAGCCGCCGTTCGTCGAGTCGCGCCAGTTCGGCCCGCACCGGCGGACCCACCGCCAGTCCCTCCAGCGGCTGGCCCCGCCACAGCCGCAACGCCTCCTCGAAACAGGTCGCGGCTTCGGCGACCTCGCCGGCGCGCAGCGCTTGCTCCCCGCGGCCCGCCAGCTCGTCGAACGTGGCCAGGTCCAGTTCGCCCGGCTCGACCCGTAGTGCATAGCCGCCCGGACGACTCACCAGGCGGGACGCCGCCGAGCCGGCGGCGTCAAGCCGCCGGCGCAGTCCTGCCACGTAGGTGCGGATGTTCGATCCCGGCGTGGCCGGCGGCGTCTCCCACGCCGCGTCGACCAGATAACTGACGCTCACCGTGTCGTTCGCGTGTAGCAACAGGGCGGCGAACACCGCCCGTTGGCGGGGCCCGCCCAGTGCCACCACGCCTCCGGTGTGGCCAACCTCCAGCGGTCCGAGCAGCCGAAACTCCATTGCCTCCCCTGTTCCAGCCCGTGGCGTCCACCGGCGGCGTCGCCAGCGCGACGTCGCGGATGCCGGAGCCGGCCCGGCCAAACCTGGGCGAGATCTGGGCGCCGGACCTGCGACCGTCAGTCCCACGACAGTCTGGCCCATCCCGACAGCCTGTAGAGGCCCGGTCGTGTCCACGGTCCGGAAATGGAGTTACGGAATGCATCGAGGAATCGCCACCGTGACATCTGGTGGTGGGAGACCGATCCTGCTGAAGGGTGGCAAGCGACTCGTGCCCCGGGACGAGGGTGTCGCGTGCGGCGTCGACGCTGCCCGGACGTACGGGAGGACCAGCGGCCGCAGCGACGACGGCATCGGGTACCCGGCGCACGGCGGCCGATGCTACTCGTACAACGGCGACACGGTCGGGAACCAATCGGTCTGAACCCGCCAACCAGCCGAGCAACGAAGCCGCCCGCGGCACCCTCACGCTCGACATCGTCGATGACGGCGCGACGTGTCAGGACGGTGACAAGCTCCACAACACCGTGCCCAGTACGCGCTCCGCGGGAAAATAGCCCAGCCGCCGGGAGTCCAGGCTGACCTCCTGGTTGTCTCCGAGCAGCACCACCTTGCCCGCGGGCACACGATCCTCCGGCAGATCGGCCAGGGCCGGCACCTCGTCGCGCGGCACCCGGTCGCCCGGCACCGCGACCACCCGCTTGATGAACCAGTGCCGGTCGGTCACCGCCCCCGCCGCACCCGCGGGCGGCACCGCTCGGGTGCGCCACCCGGCCGTACCGTCCGGCCGCTCCACCACCACCACCTGCCCTACCCTCGGAGTCCGGCCGCGGCGCACGATGACCCGGTCACCGTCGTGGTAGGTCGGCTCCATGCTCGTTCCCCGGACAGTCACCACTACCAGCCCGCCCGCCAGCAGGCACGACACCGTGAGGTGCAGGCTGAGCAGAAGCGCCGACCCGACGCAGGCCAACGCCCACCCCCGGATCCCGGCGAGCGACAACACCATCCCGCCGACGAGCAGCAGGACCAGCAGCACTGCCGGTACCAGCGGCATGCGGCGCACGCTGGTACCGGCGTCGACGGCCCGGTCTGGGCGGCTGCCCGACTCGTCGGCGACGTCCCGCTCAACCCTGGCGGTCACCGTTCCCCCGTGTACGCGAAGTCGTCGTCGGGGTCCACCTGGTAGCCCGAAGCCTGCAACATGAACAGCCGCGCATACTCTCCGCCGACGGCCATCAGGGTGGCATGGTTGCCCTGCTCCACGACCTGGCCCTCGCGGAGCACCGCGATGAGGTCGGCGTCGCGTACGGCGCCGAGCCGGTGCGAGATAAGCAGACTGGTCTGTCCGTCGCGGTGTCGTCGCAGGGCGGTGTGGATCTCATGCTCGGCCTCGGCGTCCAGTCCGGCCGAAGGCTCGTCGAGGATCATCAGGTCGCGCCGGTCGCGCAGGAACGCGCGAGCCAACGCGAGACGTTGGGACTGCCCCCCGGAAAGCTCCACGCCGACGTCAGGGTCGTCTGTGTCGGTCTCCACGGAGAACATCCGGGACAGCATCGTGCCGTACCCGCGCGGCAGTGCGGTCAGCAGGTCGTGGATGCCCGCCCGCCGCGCCGCAGCCGCTATCCGCTCCGGGTCACCGCGCGCGGCCAGATCACCGAGGGCGATGTTGTCGGCGGCCGTCATGTCGTAGTGCATGTAGTCCTGGAACACCGCCCCCATCCGCCGCCGCAGGTCGGCCGCGTCGACGTCGCGGATGTCCACGCCGTCCCACAGGACCGCGCCTCTCGTCGGGTCGTAGAACCGACACAGCAGCTTCACCAGGGTCGACTTGCCGGCGCCGTTGAGTCCGACGAGTGCGGTCGCCTTGCCGTATGGGATGTGCAGCGTGACTCCGCGCAGGACCCACGGGTGCTGCGCGGAGTAGCGAAACCACACGTCACGCAGTTCGATACCGCGCCGTAGCGGCGGCAGCGGGAGCGGTGTCGCCGCCACCGGCAGGTCCGGGCCGGCTGTCGTCACGGCCACGTAGTGGTCGAACATCAGCAGCGCCTGGTGCGTACGGGCGATCTCACCAGCGAGTCCGGCCATCGCGCCCTGCACGCCGGCGACCGCGACCACGAAGATCATGATGTCGCCCACCGACAGTCGTCGTTGCTGGGCGCCGGCGACCACCCACAACAGTCCGGCTCCGGAGACGAGGGCCGCCAGCAGCCCCAGCCCTCCCTGCACGAGGACCTCCCGCTGGTCCATCGCCCGCTTCGCGGTGTTGGTCGTACGCCGGTCGCTCAGCATCCGCTCCCGCAGAAACCGGCCGATGCCGAACAGGCGTACCTCCTTGGCCGCCTCCACCGTCGACAACAGCTGGGCATAGAAGAACTCCCGCCGTTCGGTCGGGCCGATGTCCCAGAACATCCGTGTCCGCTGTCGCGACAGTGCCAGCTCGACGAGCAGTGTCGGCAGCCCGGACACCAGCACCAGCGCGGTCATCAACGGGCTGACCAGCAGGATCGAACCAATGAAGCCGGTGATTGTGATGGCCGCGCGGGCGAACCCCAGGACCCCGTCCACGGTCTGGGCGGGCGACAACCTGCCGGCCTGCTCGGCAAGCCGTAGCCGGTCGAGGAAGCGGGGATCCTCGAAGCGACCCAGCCCCACGAATCCCTCGACCGCGGTGAACAGCCGATCCAGGGCGTACAGGGCCACCGATCGCTCTATCTCCGACCGCAGGTACTGCGTGACCTGAGGCGTCACCGCCGAAGCGACACCCACCAGGCTCAGCCCGCCGGCAAGGACAAGGATCCTACCCAGCCCCGCCCCGGCCACCAGACTGTCGATGACGAGTTTGGTGAGCCACGCGGCCCCAACCGGCAGCGCGCCACCGGCGACGCTGAGCACCACGTAGAACAGCAGCCTGCCCGGCGCGGCCTTCACCACCAGCGCGCCGGCGCTGCCCAGACGCGACGCCGCGACGCGGAGCCCTGCCGGCCGTCCGGGCGCCACTTCGACCTTCCCGCTCATACCACAAGCGGAAGCTGGTCCAGATCGACCCGATCGGCGGTGACGACGAGCCGTCCGGCGCCGTTCGGTGCGACCTCGAGTACGGCCGGATACGCCTTGACGTTGAACGCCGCGCCGACCGGGCCGTCGGGCTCCTCCACCACCACGCGGGCGACCGCAGCCAGCTCCGCGACGAATGGGGCCGCCTGGTCGGTCCCGCCTACGACGACGGCCACCGCCCGGTTACGTCCATCGGGCCTCGCTCGGGCGAACTCGACGAACTTCGGCAGTTTCTCGTTGCACGGGCCGCAGTCGGGCGAAAGGAACGCCACCACCGTTTCACCGGTGAACAGGTCGGGGCTTAGCGGCTCGTGATCGACGGTCGAGGTCGAGAACTGTCCGACCACATCGCCGACGCCGATGGCTGTCGCGGTGTTGCCCATGTTGGAAAGCATCTCGGTGTGTTCACGCAGGCGTTTGACCACGCCCAACGTGAGGACCAGGTCCACTGTGCACAGCAGTCCGACGAGCACGATGGCGCCGATGACGAAGGGCATGGTGGTCTCCTCCAGCTTCACGGAAGGGTACGGGCGGCGCCCAGGTCCTTGTTGACGGGTTGAAACAGTTCGACGATGTCGTCGAGCACGGTGACCAGTGCGCCCAGTACGAGACCGGCGCACACCGCGACGACCAGCCCGCCGACGTGGACGGGGCCGGCTTGTGGCGCCGTGGCCACTCCGATTGCCGCGGCCGCGGTGAGCGCGACATTGCGGACGACGTGCCGGGCACCCAACGGAGCCGACGAGGCGCCGAAGCACCGGCAGGGCGTGCGCACCTCGGGGCGTACGGCCAGCGCGACGGCGACGGCGAACGAAACCAGCAGCCCGGCCGCGACCAACAGTCCGGCCACGGCGGTGAACGGCACGGCGAGCAGCACCCACGCCGCGAACTCGGCCGCCACCACGAGCAGCGCCACCGGTCGGGTCAGCCACGACGGCAGCAACCGGGTGCCACGCACGGATTCCACGAAGGCCGCCAACGCGTTGGGTCCGGCCACCTTCGTGACGGAGGAAACGAGGAAGACGGCGCCGAGCAGGCACCGGATCCCGATCGTCAGGTATTGCATGAGCGGTCGCCCCGTTCGCCACGAGTGTGAGGTGTCCCGGGAGGCCGCCGAGCGGCCTCCCGGGGCGTCGATGACAGCTACTTGCAGATGACGTACTGGCAGTTCTTTCCCGCGGAGTCGCAGCACGCCTCGCAGGGCCGGTAGCTGCACTGCCAGCACTGCTTGTAGTTCCGGACGTAGCAGACGGCTGCCGACGCGTCGACCTTGGGGACGAACATGCCGAGCAGGCCAGCCCCCATTGCCTCGAGCTTCTTGTACATCTCCACGCTCCTTCCGCGGCCGGGTCGGCCGCTGGATGACCGCACGCGGTCCGTGTCCGGACAGACCGCGTCCGAGGTGCTCCGACGCCCTCGTGCCTTCATCGTCACGGAGTCGCGTGGAACCGGCGTGGAAGGCGTGTGGAAGCGGCGTGGAAGCCGCGTCGACAGAGCCAATATCTGAGTTCCTCGCTGGTGAATGACAGGTGGGCCGCAGGCGGCCCACCACAATCCGCCCGCTGCCAGAATTGCGGCCATTGTCATGTGATCGGCATCGATATTATTGATGCGCGTGTTCGCTGTGATACATCGGGTGCAAGCACACGGGGAGTGGTCATGGGGGAGCTACTCGTCGACGTCCTCGGGCCGGTGCGGGCGCGGCGCGACGGGGTACCGGTGCGGTTGGGGCCCCGTCTGGTCGTGTTGCTGTCCGCGCTGCTCGTCGAGGCGGGAAGGGGCGTACCGGCCGGCCGTTTGGTCGAACTCCTGTGGGACGGGTCGGCGCCCGGTGCGGCCCGGGCCACGCTGCGCAGCCACGTGTCACACCTACGGCGCGCACTGGCACCGGACGGTGGGCACCACGACGATGTGGTCACAGCTGTGGGGAGCGGAACCTTCGCCGGTTACCGGCTCGACCTCACGCCGGAGCAGATCGACGCTCGGCGTTTCGAACGCGGGTACGCGGAGGGGCGGCGGCTGCTGGCCGGTCCGGCGACCGAGGTGCAGCGCGGTGCGACACTCATCGCCGAGGCACTGGCGTTGTGGCGGGGACCGGCCTTCGCCGAGGTGGCCGACCGGTCCTTCGTGCTTCCGGAAGTCGCCCGGCTCAACGCGCTGCGTCGCTCGGCGCGGTGCGACCACGCGCGGGCGCTCGCTGCGATGGGCCGACACGCCGAGGTGATCGGTGACATGAGCGGCGCCGTGGCCGAGGACCCGTACGACGAGGAACTCCGGCGCCTGCTCGCTCTCGCCCTCTATGCGGAGCACCGGGCGGACGAGGCCGCCGAGGTGTGTCGGGAGGGGCTGACGCTCCTGTTAGATCGCGGTATCGAGGCGCCGATGCTGCAGGAGCTGCAGCGGGCGATCCTGCTGCGGGAAGCAGCGACCGGCATCTCGGCGATCGCCGCGACCTCGGTGCCGTCCCGTCCACGGACACCGGCCGAAGGGTTGGGCGCCGAGCGTGGGGAACGGGCGACACAGCCCGACCGACGAGGCCCGGCCGGCGACCCGAGTGCGGTTCTCGACGCCACGGGCCGGCCGGCACCGGGGCCGCAGCTGCCGTTGGCGGGCGAGCCGCGCCAGCTACCGGCGGCGCCGGGACTGTTCTGCGGCCGGGCCCGGGAGCTCGTCCGGCTCACCGCGGTGTTGTCGGCGGAGGACGATCCGGGCGGCGGCGCGGTAATGGCATGGGCGATCACCGGTACCGGGGGGATCGGCAAGAGCTGGCTGGCGCTGCGCTGGGCCCACGACAACCTGGCGCGCTTCCCCGACGGGCAGCTCTATGTGGATCTCCGTGGCTTCGATCCGTCCGGAGACCCGTTGTCCCCGTCGGTGGCGATCCGCGGACTGCTGGACGCGTTGGTGGACCCCGCCGCGGAGATCCCGACGGAACTGGATGCCCAGGTGGGTCTCTACCGCAGCCTGGTGGCCGGACGACGGATGCTGATCATGCTCGACAACGCCCGTGACAGCGCGCAGGTGACGCCGCTGTTACCGGGCAGCGCCAGCTGTACCGTGCTGATCACCAGCCGCCACCGGCTTGCCGGGCTCGTCGCCACGCACGGCGTGCGGCCCCTCCCGCTCGACGTGCTCGACGCGGCAGACGCGCACCAGCTACTCGAGCGCCACCTGGGCCCGCAGCGGGTCGCCGCGGAGCCCGAGGCCGTCACCGACCTGCTGGATCTGTGTGCCGGCCTGCCGCTCGCCCTCGGCATCGTGGCCGCACGCGCAGCCACCCAACCCGACTTCCCGCTCGCGGTGCTGGCTGACGAGCTGCGCAAGACGGAGACCCGACTGGACGCGCTGAACCTGGGCGATGTGACGGCCGACCTGCGGGCGGTGTTCTCCTCCTCCTACCGGGCGCTGCCCACCCGGGTGGCCGAGGTGTTCGGGCTGCTGGGCATGGCGCCCGGGCCCGACATCAGCCTGCCGGCGGCCGCGAGTCTCATCGCAGCCAGCCACGCCCATACCCGTGGTCTGCTGCAGCAGCTGGGCAACGCGCACCTGGTGCAGGAGTACACCCCTGGCCGCTACCGCCTGCACGACCTCGTGCGGGTCTATGCCGTCGAAGTAGCCCTGGACGACCAGCCCCGGCAAGCTCGACGAGAGGCGCTGCGCAGGCTGACCGATTTTTACCTGCACACCGCCTATGCCGGTGACCGGGTGCTGGAGCCGCACCGACAGCCGATCGAGATCGGCCAGCCGACCCCCGGCTGCGTGCCCGACGCGCTGGAGAGCCGCGCGGCGGCGATGGCGTGGTTCAACGCCGAGTACCCGTGCCTTCGCGCCGCTCAACGGCTCGCCGCAGATCAAGGCTGGCACACCGCCGTGTGCCAGTTGGCCTGGGTACTGGGCACCTTCCATTACCGGCGGGGCCGTCTGGAGGACAACCTGACGATGTGGACAGTCGGGCTCGCCTCCGCCGACGCAGCCGACGATCCCAACCTTCAGGCCCTTGTCCACCGCCTGCTCGGTGAGGCGTGCGCAAGGGTCGACAAGCACACCGAGGCCCTGGATCATCTGCAGGAGGCACTCGTCCTGACCGACCGCATCGGTGACGCGGCCAGCCATGCCTGGGTCCTGCGGACCCTCGCGTGGCTGTACGGCCAGCAGGGCGGCGATCGGCAAGCGCTGGCCTACGCCACGCAGGCCCTGAATCTGTGTCGGCAACTCGGCAACCCGGTACGTGAAGCCGAGGCGCTCAACGCCGTGGGCTGGTACCACGGCCGCCTCGGCCACTACGACAGCGCGACCGCGTTCTGCGAGCAGGCTCTCGATCTATTTCAGCGCCACCACAACGACCATGGCCGGGCCACGGCCCTGGACAGTCTCGGCTACCTCGCGCGGCGCACCGGACAGCACGCCCGCGCCCTGACCTACTACCAGCAGGCCGTCCACCAGTTCCACAGCGTCGGCAACGCGTACGAAGCAGCCACGACCCTCGTGTACGTCGGTGACACCCACCACGCTCTGGATCAGCACGCCGAGGCCCGTGAGGCGTGGCAACAAGCCTTGGACCTCTTCGGCAGCCAACACCGTGCCGAGGAAGCAGGGCCGGTGCGGGAAAAGCTGTCGGCTCTGATCCAGCGTGCTTCGTTGTCAACGCCGCCTCAATCCTGACCATCGGGCTCCGGTGTGTACGAGGCTGCGGAAGCGACGTGCGGTGAGGACGGTCAGGGCGAGAAACAGGACGGCACCGCAGCCGGCGACCACACCGAGTCCGCTCGCGAACGCGGCATGCGCCACCGACTGGACGCAGATCGCCGCGCTGTACCGGGTGTGGGGTGCAACTTCAGCGTCTGTGCTCTGACCAGGCACGACGCGAGCCCGGCAGGATGAGGTCATGGTGGTGCGCACTCTGACTTTCATGATCGCCCGACAGGTCCTTGGTCTGATCGGCCTGGGCCCATCGCCGGACGCCAAGGACGTGGAGATCGCGGTGCTACGCCACCAGTTGCTGGTCCTGCGCCGGCAGGTCGCCCGACCACGCTACACGTCAGCCGGCCGGATGAACCTCGCGACCCTGGCCAAGCTGCTACCCCGCGATCGCTGGCCCATCTTCCTGGTAACGCCGTCGACGCTGCTTCGCTGGCACCGCGAGCTGGTCCGCCGACGGTGGACATATCCACCAACGGTCGACGCCAGCGGGGGCTGGACCCACAGGTGGTTGACCTCGTGCTGCAGCTGGCTCGCGAGAACCCGCGCTGGGGGTACATGCGCATTGTCGGCGAGTGTCGCAAACTCGGCGTACGGGTATCGGCGACCTCGGTGCGCACCATGCTGCGCCGCCACCGCCTCGGACGGCACCACGACGCGGCGGCTCGACCTGGGCGCAGTTCCTACGTGCCCAAGCGGCCGGCACGCTGGCGTGCGACTTCCTGACCGTCGAGACGGTCGGCCAGACCATGCTGTACGTGTTCTTCATCATTGAACTGGAGCACCGCCGGGTGCACCTGGCTGGCGTCACCGCCCACCCCACCGGCACGTGGGTGACCCAGGCCGCTCGCAACCTATTGATGGACCTCGACGACCATGCTCACCGGTTCCGCTTTCGCATCCGCGATCGCGACGACAAGTTCGCCAGGGCATTCGATGCGGTGTTCACCGCGGTCGGCATCCAGGTGCTCAAGACACCGCCACGGGCGCCGAAGGCGAACGCCTATGCGGAGCGCTGGGTGCGCACCGTGCGGGCCGAGTGCCTGGACTGGATCCTCGTCTGGAATCGCCGCCACCTCGAACGCGTCCCGACCGACTACATCCGGCACTACAACACCGCCCGCCCACACCGCGGCATCGACCTCGAGGTACCCGTCCCCACAGGAGAGCCGCCGCCCGCCAGGATCGAAAAGCTTCCGCACGTCGAACGGACGGACGTGCTCGGCGGACTGATCCACGAATACCGCCACGCCGCCTGACCAACGCCGGTCGTCACCCCGCCGTCGAGGCTTCGGCGTACGCACAGGTGTCTGCTTCAACGCCGAGATAGACCCACGGCCGCCGATATCGAACAGGTGCGGCTCTGTTGAGGTGCGGCGACATGCGGTCTGGCCTGGGGTTGTGTGACTGGTTGTGATGATGGCGGGCTCCTTCCCGCTACGTTCGGGTTGCGAGACGCGAACGTCGACAAGAAGGAGTCCGGTGCACCATCCGTCGCAAACTGTCGGCGATGGCCGATCACTGCGTTCGGCTCTCGACGCCCACGAGTCGCGGAAATTCGGTGGAAAAGTCGTCAGCATCGAGGCGGCGGGATCTCAGGACGCCGCAGACCGGTCGCGACCGTGGTGGGCTGATCTCACCCAGGGAGGAGTGGAGACCTACTCGATCGACTGTGAGCACGAGAAGATGATGAACGTGGAACCTGTTTTGAGCATCGGGAAAATCTTCTCGGACCTGTTCGCGCGGTACGGCCCGGCACGGTAATCAGCGCTGGAGTCTTCTGTTGCGAAAGTCTAGCCGGAGGAATTCTCGAAGTGCCCACGAAGGAATCTGACGACGCCAAGGTGAGACTGGGAAGTCGCTTCCACAGACTCTTCGGCGCCACGCTCGTGTCGGCCATCGGCACCGGCATGCACGCCGCCGCGTTGCCCCTGCTGGTCCTGCAGAGCACCAGCAGCCCGATGGCGTTGAGCTTCGTCGTCATGGCCGCCGAGATTCCCTGGGTGCTGCTCTCGCTGCACGCCGGTGTCGTGGTGGACCGGCTGGACCGCCGGCGGGTGATGGTGTGGGCCGACCTGGGCCGGTTCGCCATCCTGGTCGCTCTCGCGGTGCTGATCCTGACCGCGCAGGTGAACCTGGTGTGGCTGGTGCTCGCGGCGTTCCTGCTGGGCATCGGCCAGGTCTTCTTCGACATCGCCGCCCAGTCGGCCATTCCCGACTTCGTGTCGCGGGATCCGCGGAGCCTGGCAACGGCGAACGGGCGGATCGTCGCGGCGGAGAGCAACGGTGAGGACTTCGTGGGGCCTCCGTTCGGCTCCGCGCTGTTCGGCGTGTGGAACTTCCTGCCGTTCGCCGGCAACGCTCTCTCGTTCGCCGCCAGCGGTCTGTTGATCTTCTCGATCCGGACGGACGCCAAGCCGAAGGAGACGTCCGAAGCACCGCGCAAGAGCGTGCGGAGCGAAATCGTCGAGGGCATTCGGTGGTTGTTCGGGAACCGAACCCTGCGCGCGCTGGCCACGGTTTCCTGTCTCGGCAACGTCGCCGCCACCGCTCAGTTCGCGATGCTCGCGCTGCTGGCCAAGGAGGTCCTCGAACTTCCGGATTTCGGCTTCGGTCTGTTGCTGACGGCCACCGCGGTCGGCGCGACGGTCGGGGGACTGGCCGCCGCGGCCGCCAGCAAGCGATTCGGCCCCGGCACGGTGATGCTCGCGGGCAAAGCCGGCGTGGGCGCGGCCATTCTGGTTCTGGGACTTGTCGCCAATGCGTGGGTTGCGGCCGCGATGATGATGGTGACCGGTGCGCTGATGACCGCGGAGAAAGTCGTGGTGAGCACATTGCGCCAGCAGATCGTGCCTAATGAACTCTTGGGGAGGGTGCTCTCGTCGAGCAGACTGGTGGTAATGATTGGGGGGCCGGTTGGTGCGGGACTCGGCGGCGTTCTCGCTAGCTTGTTCGCCGTCCAGGTCACGTACGTCGCCGGTGGTGTTTTTCTCATCCTGGTGACGTTGGTCTTCTATCCCGTGCTGAACAACCGCGCCCTGGCAAGGTGCGGCTCTCGTGAGGAGACTGTCTACCGGGGGATGACTCTGCCGCGGTAGCGGCCGTTGTGGATGCGTTGTTGTTCCTGCGCTAAGTGCCAGTCCCAGTACCGGTCGAAGTCTGCGTTGCTGATCAGGGCGCGGAGTTTGAGGATCGCCTCGGCACCGTCGAGTCCCCAGCGGGCGCCGGTGACGTCCATGCGGTCCTTGACCAGATGGCGGCAGGCGCCCTCGATGACGCCGGTGGCGATCGGCCAACCGGCGGCCACCTCGGCCATCCTTTTGCGGTTGCGTTTCTCGCCCTTCGACAGCCGGGCGGAAAGCTTGCGTGAACCCGCAGCCTTGGCGGTGGCCGCCCGCAACCCGGCCGGGCGCATCACCACCCCCTTGCCGTCGAAGCTGAGCACCAGCACCTCACCGACGCGCGGCGGTCCGGGCGTGGCAGCGGCGTAGAAGCCGTCCACGTCGACCGCCGCCGCCGCGGCCAGTTGTTCGACCTGCCGTTTACCCACCCGTACCGTGGTGGCCCGCTCGATCGCCGCGGCCGCGTCGGTGAACGACCCTCGGGCCGCCTCCAGGGCGGCCAGCCTCCGCAGCCCATGCGAGTGCTTCTCCACCGGCAGGTTCAGCACCGCGTCCGCTGGGTGCAAGTCAGTACTACCGCGGGCACGGTAGGCGACCCGAGACACTCGCACCTCACCGAAGCGAGTGGCCAGCACCCGGGTCCGGTCCGCCTCGACCCACCCGCGAGGGCGACCGTCAGCGTCGACCACGCCGGGCAGCCCCTGCTCCCTGCTGGCCCGAAGATCCAGCCTGTCCTGCAACAGCTGACACAACAACTGCATCCCCTCGGTGTGCAGCCTGTCCTCCAACTCAGCGTGGGTCGCCTCCACCGCCCGCTCACCAGACATCCAGTCCGCCAACGCGCCGAGCCGTGCGTACGATCCGGCGAATGCATCCCCCGCCGCCTCGGTTGCGTACTCTTGCACCGGGCTCCTTCTTGTCGACGTTCGCGTCTCGCAACCGACGAACGTAGCGGGAAGGAGCCCGCCATCATCACAACCAGTCACACAACCCCAGGCCAGACCGCGTGTCGCCGCACCTCAACAGAGCCGCACCCATATCGAACAGCAACCTCGGCCTCATGTAGCTAACAAGGCCTGCCGAAGGCCTTGTGGTCAGCCGGATCTGACGTCATCACATCCGGCCGGGCCACAGCATCGCTCGCTGAACACCCGATCCGCCGAACTGCACCCTTCAGCCGGGCTTGCTACACGTCGCAAGCCCGGCACCGTTTGCCATGTGCTTAGGGGGACACCGGCATCGGCCGCTGCCCGGATCAGCTGTTGCGTACGATTCGCCAGCGGTTGTCGGCGGTACCGTTGTCGGAGTCCTGGACGGCGAATGCGCCGACGGCGGTGGAGTTGTTCTGGATGGCCAGCAGCTTCCCGCTGTTGACGTTCCGGATCTTGTACGTCCCGTCGCCGAGGTCGACGAGGGTCCACCGGTGGTCGGCGGTGCCGTTGTCCGACCACTGGAGGATGTTCGCGTTGTCCGCGGTCGACATGTCCTGGACGCCGAGTACCTTGCCGCTGTTGGCGTTGCGGAACCGGACAGCGCCGCCGTCGGCGACCATTTCCCAGTTGTGGTCGGCGGTACCCGAGTCGGACCACTGCAGCGCGCGGCCACCGTCCGCTGTGGACATGCTCTGGATCCCCAGCACGAGCCCGCTGCCCACGTTGACCAGCCGGTAGGTCGCGCCGGTGCCCTGGCCGCTGGCGTTCCAGTAGACGGTGTAGTTGAAGCCCTGCGCGTCATAGAAGGGCACCAGGTTGACAGCCGCGCCGTTGGCGGTAGCAGTGAAGATGAGCGCACTGCTGCTGGTACGGGTGACCGAGGCCGGGTTGATCGTCGGCAGCGCGCTGAGCGCGCTGTTGCCGTAGTTGCCGGCGAGGACCACCGGTCCGTAGGTGACCGCCGAGACGTTCGCGTTGTCGTTGGCCCTCCGCATGGTCACCTGCATCGGCAGGCGTACGGTCACCGTGTCGCCGGAGGCCCAGGAGCGGGCGAGGGTGGCATAGCTGCCGGGCGTGGCGGTCACGTCCTGGGCAGTGCCGTTGACGCTGATGGTCGCCCCGCTGATCCAACTCGGGATGCGGATGCGCATCGACCAGGTCCCGCCCACGCTGCCGGTGACCGTCAGCGTGGTGGTGTCGCTGGCCGGGTACGACGTGGTCTGGGTGACCGTGATGCCGCGCTGGGTCCAGTTGAGCACCGAGGGCAGGAACAGGTTCACGATCAGGGTGGTGTCGGTGTAGAAGTAGACCGAGTCCGCCAGTTTCGTCTGGGTTTCCAGGCCGGTGCCCTGGCAGCACCAGAACGAGTTGTAGTCGGTGCTCCACGTGCCACCACCCCACGCCGGGCCCAGACCGCGGCGGCCGCCCGGGTTGAGCGAGCTGAAGTACGTGATGTGCCCGTGGCTGTCGGCCGGGTTCTGCTGGCCGATCATCTGGTTGAGCAGCGCCCGCTCGTAGTAGTCGACCAGGTCCACGCGGTCCGGGTACAGCGTGATCAGTTCCCTGGTCAGCTTGAGCATGTTGTAGGTGTTGCAGCTTTCGCACGTGTCCTGGTTGAGGTATGCCGCGATGGCGTTGGGCGCCCGGAAGTGCTCGGCCTGACTGTTGCCCCCGATCACGTAGCTGTGCGCGCCGACCGTGATGTTCCATGCGTTGGTGGCGATGTCGCGGTAGCGGGTGGTACCGGTCGCCTTGTACTCACGCGCCGCCCCGATCCACTTCGGTACCTGCGTGTTGGCGTGCAGCCCGTTGAGCTGGTCCTGGCCCGCCGCCAGCGGGCCGAACACGGCGGCGTGGTCGAACCGCTGGGCCGCGGTCAGCCACCGCGAGTCCCCGGTGTACTGGTACACGTCGGTCAGCACCGCGTTCATGCCGCCGAACTCGGTGTTCAGCACCGACTGCATCTGGGTGTAGCCGAGCCGACCGGTACGCCAGTCGACCCACCCCGCCAGGCTCAACAGCACATCACGGGCCTGGGTGGCGCCCAGGTAGCGCCACACGTCCAGCAGACCGGCCAGCATCTTGTGTACGCAGTAGTACGGCACGTTACCGTTGGACAGCCGACCCGCCTCGAGATCGGTGAAGTCGGACTCGGGGAAGCCGGACAGGTACCCGACGTTGAACCCGGCGGCGCCGTTGTTGGCCTGGCACTTGGCCAGCTCCGCCACCATGTAGGTGGCCTTGTCCCGGCACGTCGTGTCGCCGGCGACGGCCGCCAGCTGCGCCCACGCGGACAGGAAATGCCCCTGCACATGGCCCCGGAACGGGAAGTTCGGCGCGTCCCACCCGCCACCCGCGGCCGCGCCGTTGGTAGACAGCCGATGGTTGGCCCGGAAGTTGTACAGCAGGCGATCGACGTCGACGAACCGCAGGTAGTTCTGCGTGCGGTTCTGGTTGTCCAGCCAGCGGCTGGTCGTCAGCCGCACCTGCCCGAGGTCGAACGCGAACGCCGACACCCCCGCCTCGGGCCGGACCGGCGCCACATCAGCCGCCCATGCGGTGCCGGACCTGGTGGCGGACACCACGGCGGAGGCGACAGCCGCGGCACCGGTGGCCTGCAGCAACCGCCGCCGGCTCAACGACGAGGACATCCGGCACCCCTCTCAAGGACGAACAGGTTAGGAGGCACTCGAATGTTAGCGCTAACATCGACGTCTGTCACCATGACACGACTCTCCTGGTCATTCGCCGTTCAGGCTGCGAGAGCGAGTTCGAGGCGTGAGAGGTGGCTGGCGCGGCGGAGGCGTTTGCCCTCCCGCCACGGCCGACCCAGCGGCATCCGAACCTCGGCACCCGACCAGGCCCTTGTACCGCTCAAGATCACAGGCTGACGCCGGCCAGCGGTAGGCACTCCCGATCCAGCCACCGAAGGTGAGCTACCAATAGGTAGCCGTACGTGCGCTGCGTCCCTGAACCGTCATGCCGTCGCAGGAACCGGTCCGCCTCCCCGTGAACGACGCCCTCCGGGGAAGAGAATCGTCCACGCTCGACTCCCATCACCCAGCCTGACTTCCTGAACACGAAAATCCCCGACCACCACACCGCGAGCCAGGTGCCCCCGCGCCGACATCCCGACAGGTCGGACGTGCCGGACCCGGTCAGTAAACGAGCACAGGACGTCCCAGGTCACACGCGAGGAGAACGTCACGGACAGCACTCTCCGCGGTCGGCAAAGTTCGACAGGTCGTAGTTCCCGCCATAGCCGTTGGGGACTGTCCGCGGACAGTCCCCCGATTGGACAGGCCTCACCGCGTTGGCTGCGAGTCCCACCAGCGAGGTAGGTCCACGTCCGGCACTGCCGGGCTGGTGAAGTGGAAGGGCACGCCGAGATGCCGCGCGACGGCCTGCCCCTGCTCGGTCGCCTGCTGCGCCTCTGGCCAGGGCGGCACCTGGCCGTTGAACAGGCGTATGTCGCTGCCATACCGGAGCCGGGTCAACGGCACCTCGTCGAAGCGATCGTGGTGGCGGCTGGACCGCGACACAATCACGACGAGGTCAACGTACCAGCCCTGGGTGTCGCCATCCCAGAGGGCCTCCACGGCGACGACCGGCGCGGCGATGTTGGCCGCCAGTTCGATCAGCTGACCGGTCGTGGGTGGCGGCACCTCCGGCTCGACGAGGCCCTGCCGATCCAGCTCAGCGCGACGCTCCATCAACATGTCCTGCGCCTCATGCAGGCCGGGCACTGGATGCAGACCACCCTCTTGGCGCAGCAGGGCGATGGCCTGGATCAGTCGGCGTGCGCACAGCAGCTCGTCAATTCGGTCCCGCAACTGCGGGCTCAGCGCGATCCACCAGGCTTCGTGTGAAGACATACCGGCATTGTCGATGACGCGACCGAATGAACTTGGGCGGCGCCACCGCCCTGTCCACGTGATCCCTATCGTCGAGGTTGCTCAGGTTGAAAAGACCTCAGTAGTCGTTGACCAGGTGTTGCGACGATCCCAGAATCCGGCCCGTCGTGGTGAAGCCGAGTTCGTCCGCCGCCAGGGGCACGATTGAAGCCACTTGACCGCCGTGAAGGCCACGGCTACCGTCCTGCGCATGCATACCTGCTTTCGGCAGGTATGCCGCTTTTCGGGGTTCAAGTCCCCCCTCGGACACCAACGGTTTCCCCACGGCGTACCCCGAGGTCGATCTCGGCGTACGCCGTTTGCGTTTCCGGGTGGCAGGTCAACTGCAGTCCGAGCTGCCGGTACACCTCAGCCCTGTCGACCGGATCCGCCTCGGCGAGCGCCACCACGATGGTCCCGAGCGCCTCTCGACGAGTTCGGCGATCGCCTCGCGACTCACGGGGGTCGGGTCGTCAGCCCGCTCGGCACGGTGCGCAGCTGCGCTCGGGCCCGTACCCGCTCGGCCTACTTCTGAGTGATCCGCTCCCCTAGCGTCGGCCGGTGCAACGACGTCGAACTGGCGGACAGTCATCTTCCATCCCGCACCATGCGGCAGAAGCTCGATCTACGCACAAGCACAAGGCGGCCGGCGATGGGCCAGGCAGGGCTCCTGTTCACCGAGGATCTTGTACACCATTGGCAACCTACCGCGCCTTTGATCGATCACGTCATCGACCACCATCGCGGACAGCTGTGGGAACACCAGCTTGGCCAATTCGGAGCGACACCGGCGTCAGCCTGCCGCACCTCCACTGACCAATGAGGGCCACCCACCACGGTCTTCGTGCCAGAGCCGCTTGATTGACAGCCCCGTGTACAGACCGGATGTTCGGCGCAGCGGCGGTCACGGCCCACGGCGGACGACAAAAGTAAAGGCAAGAAGATCCCGCTCCCTGCCACTTCTAACGTATAGCGCACCGGGGGGCTTGCGGCAAGACCCGGGTCCTGCCGCAGAATCGGCGGCCGGACACAACACCGACGAGGAAATGGGGACCACTGCGTGGGCGTGTTGTCGAGGTATGGGGACTCAGCGACGGTGAACGGTTGATGAGATTGGCGGTGCGGTTGCGGGCGCTTGACGCGGAGGTACGGGGGGTGCGCGACCGGGCGCAGCGGCCGGCCGACTCGTCAGAGGGAAGCCAGCCGGACATGAGGACGTGCCCAACAAGAGGTTCGGCACAGCTCGAGGCGCCGGTGGCCGAATCGGCCAGTGCAGTGCAACGGAGCGCGGCTGCCTCGGAGGTATCGCGATGATCGAGCAGTACGTGTTGGATCTTCGAGAGGTTGACCAGACGCAGGTCGGGGTCGTTGGCGGCAAGGCCGCGCACCTGGGCGGGCTGTCGCGGATCGATGGCATCCGCGTGCCGGCCGGCTTTTGCGTGACGACGGACGCCTTCCGGCGGATCGTGGCGGAAGCGCCGTCCGGCGATCGGCTCGATCAGCTGTCGCGCCTGAACCCCGATGACCGAGAGATGATCCGCACGCTCAGCGCGGAGATCCGCCGGACCATCGAAGGGATCGCCATCCCGGGCGACCTCGCGGCGGCGATCACCCGCGCGCTCACCCAGCTCGGCGAGCATGCCGCCTACGCCGTGCGATCCAGCGCAACGGCAGAAGACCTGCCGACAGCTTCCTTCGCCGGCCAGCAGGACACGTACCTGAACGTCGTGGGCCCGGCCGCGGTCCTCCAGCACGTCACCCGGTGCTGGGCGTCGCTTTTCACTGAGCGGGCCGTGGCCTACCGCCTGCGGAATGGCATCGACCACCGTACGGTCCATATGGCGGTGGTCGTGCAGCAGATGGTCTTCCCGGATGCGGCCGGCATTCTGTTCACGGCCGACCCCGTCACGGGAAACCGGAAGGTCGTCACCGTAGACGCCAGCTTCGGCCTCGGCGAGGCTCTGGTTTCCGGCCTGGTGAACCCGGACGTCTTCAAGGTGCGCGACGGCGAAGTCGTCGCCAAGTCGATCGCCGTCAAACAGCTCGCCATCCACGCCCTGCCGACGGGCGGAACGCAGGAAGTGGCGATCGACCCGCAGCGGCAGGAGCAGCCGGCGCTGACGGATACGCAGGTGGTGCGGCTCGCGCAGCTCGGCCGGCGGATCGAAGCGCACTTCGGCCGTCCGCAGGACATCGAATGGTGCCTGGTCGACGATGACTTCCAGATCCTGCAGAGCCGGCCAATCACCACGCTGTTCCCCGTCCCCGCGGCCCGCGACCGGGAGAACCACGTCTACCTCTCCGTTGGTCACCAGCAGATGATGACCGACCCGATGAAGCCACTGGGGCTCTCCGTGTGGCAGCTGACGGCCATGGCGCCGATGCACGAGGCCGGCGGGAGACTGTTCGTCGACGCCACCATGCGTCTGGCCTCACCGGCCAGTCGCGCCGGCTTCCTGGAGATGGTGGGGAGGTCCGATCCACTGACCAGGGACGCGCTGGAGACCGTCCTCGACCGCAGCGACTTCATCCCGGCACTCCCCGACGGGGGTCCCGGTGGGCCGCCGGTCGGCGGCGCGTCCGCCCCGATCGAGACCGATCCGGCCATCGTCACCGAGCTGATCGAGCGCAGCCAGGCCTCCATCGCCGCCCTGCGGCGCGACATCGCGACGTTGACCGGGCCGGCGCTGTTCGACTTTCTTCTGGAGGCCTTTCAGGAGCACAAGCGAGTCCTCAGTGATCCACTGAGTATGCAGGCGATCATGGCGGGGATGGAGGCCACCTGGTGGCTCAACGACCAGCTGCGGGAATGGCTGGGCGAGAAGAACGCGGCCGACACCCTCACGCTGTCCGCTCCCGGCAACGTCACGTCGGAGATGGGACTGGCGCTGCTCGACGTCGCCGACGTGATCCGTCCGTATCCGGAGGTAGTAGCGTTCCTGCAGAGCGTCGAGGACGACGATTTCCGCGAAGCGTGCGAGCGGAACGGCGAACAATTCCTGGACAAGCTGCCGAAGTTCGCGGGCGGGACCGAAGCGCGCGACGCCATCGAGGCCTACCTGGACCGGTACGGCATGCGCTGCGTAGGCGAGATCGACATCACGAGGCCGCGTTGGCGCGAACGCCCCAGCACGCTCGTGCCCGTGATCCTCGACAACGTCAGGAACTTCGAGCCGGGCGCTGCCAAGCGGCGCTCCGAGCAAGGACGGCAGGAGGCGCAGAGGAAGGCGCAGGAGGTGCTCGAGCACCTGCGGGCCCTGCCAGACGGGGAGCATAAGGCCAACGAGACCAAGCGGATGATCGACCGGGTCCGGACCTTTATCGGCTACCGGGAGTTCCCGAAGTACGGCATCGTCAACCGCTACTTCGTCTACAAGCAGGCCTTGCTCGAAGAGGCCGAACGCCTCGTGCGGGCCAACGTGCTCCCCGAGAAGGAGGACGTCTTCTACCTCACGTTCTCCGAGCTCCACGACGTCGTGCGCTCGAACCGGGTCGATGACAAGCTGATCCAGCAGCGCAAGGAGGCGTTCCGGTCGTACCACGCGCTCACGCCGCCCCGGGTGCTGACATCGGACGGCGAGGTCATCGCCGGGGCGTACCGACGCGACGACGTGCCGGCCGGGGCCCTGATCGGCCTACCGGTCTCCGTCGGGACCATCGAAGGGCGTGCCCGCGTCATCCTGGACATGGCCCAGGCTGATCTCGAACCGGGTGACATCCTCGTCACGGCCCACACGGATCCGAGCTGGTCGCCTCTGTTCGTCGCCATCACGGGCCTGGTGACGGAGGTCGGAGGATTGATGACACACGGCGCCGTGATCGCACGGGAGTACGGCCTGCCGGCTGTCGTCGGTGTGGTGGATGCCACCCGGCTGATTCCCGATGGGCAGCGGATCCGCGTACACGGAAGCGAGGGGTACGTCGAGATTCTGCCTTGACTGACCGCTCATCGAGAAGGCCCGTCTGCCTGCCAAGCAGATATTTTCCGAGCGGCTTTGATCTGCTCGGCACCCGGATCTGCCGCAGAGCGCGGGCGTCGGCGCCGCACCGTCCTCACCCAACTACACGTGACGCAGTGAAGGTCCTGCTGCGCCGGAGGCGGCCCGGTGGGTGAATCCCTCGCTGAGCATCGCGAGCAGCCGGCGGCGTCACCGACATGGTGGTTGTTCCGGCTGATCGGACAGCTCTGACCACTTCCGCGCGGGGAGGAGGACCATCCTCTCCATCGCCCTCGTCGCCACCTGATCAAGCGGCCGTTGAGCGGGGACCTTCGCTGTTTGGGCCTACTCGGCGCCTGCCACCTGTGGGCGGTGTCGACTCAGGACGCCCGTGCCCACCCGGCCCGAGAGAGCGTTTACATTGAATTCGTTCGATGCTCAAATGGAGGGGCGCCAACCCTGCGGCATGCGAGGTGTGTCATGCGCCTTCCAGGTTTCACGTCCCGGCCGGCGACCGCGGTGGTCAGCCTCGTGGCGACTGCAGCCGCGGCCGTGGTCGTTGTTCCTCCGGCGCCGGCGGGCGCGGCCGTGCGGGCGGCGGCGGTGACGGATGGCAACGCCCGGTTCCAGGTGCTGACGCCGACGCTGATCCGGATGGAGTATGCCGGCGACGGTCAGTTCACCGATGCCACGACGTTCAACGCGGTCAACCGCTCGTTTCCGCCGCCCGCATACACCACAACCGTGACGTCGGACGGCTACCGCGAGATCCGGACGAGTGCGCTGACCCTGCGGTATCGGCGCGACAGTGGTCCATTCACTACGAGGAACCTGTCGGTGGCGATCACCGCGAGCGACGCGACGGCCCACCCGGCGTTCCCGTCCTACTGTCCGGTCTCCACGGTCTGTGAGGCCGAGGACGCACTGCTGACCGGGAGCGCATCCACCGGGTATGACCACGCCGGGTACACCGGTACGGGGTTCGTCGCCGGGTATGAGCGGGCCGGCAGTGGCGTGCGGTACGACGTGGATGTGCCGAGTTCGGGTATCTGGCGGCTCGCTGTCCGGTACGCCAATAGTGTCGGCAGTGACAACCAGAGCACGACCCGGACGTTGACCGCCCACGTCAACGGTGACGCCGGGACGCGGTTCACGCTGCCGGCCGCCGGTTCCTGGGATGCCTGGTCGACGGCGGCGGTAAACGTCAGCCTGCGCGCCGGCACCAACACTGTCACGGTGGTCCAGGACGACGCCGACTCCGGCCGGGTCAATCTCGACAGCCTCGCCGTCACCCCGACCTCTACCGCCAGTTACCCGGCGCCGGTCACCGACCTGCTGACCACCGGATACGGCGCGGGCCCGACCAACCAGTTGGGCGGCTGGTCCCGGTCGCTGGACAACCTGCCCGCGCTGCCGGCGCCGGAGCATCCCGGCGTACTCAACCGCGGTGGCTGGTATCTGCTGGACGACAGCCGCACCGCCCTGCTCGGCGCGGACCACCGCCTCACCGACCGCCCGGGCCATGGCGCCCAGGCGTACCAGGACGGCTACTTCTTCGGCTACGGGCAGGACTACCGGCAGGCGCTGGCTGACCTGAACGCGCTGACCGGTGGCGCGAACCTGCTGCCGGAGTCGGCGTACGGCGTGTGGTTCTCCCGGTTCTGGGGGTACAGCGTCACGGATTACCAGAACACGCTGCTACCCGGGTTCCGCAACTCGTTCACCCCGATCGACTGGCTGGTCGTCGACACCGACTGGAAGAAGCCCGTCGAGTGGGACGGCTGGAACTGGAACCCGGACCTGTTCCCCGATCCGCAGGCCTTCCTGAACTGGACGAAGCGGGAGCACCTCGCCGTGACCCTCAACATCCACCCGGCGATCGACGACAGCGACCCGAAGTTCCCGGCCGCCAACGCCGCCGCCGGGGGCCTGCCGGTTCAGCCCGACGGGCACACCCACTACTTCGACTGGGCGAACCCGGCGCAGCTCGCCGCATACCAGGGGCTGCACGTGCCGTTCGAGCGGCAGGGCGTACGGGCCTGGTGGCTGGACTACTGCGGCGGGTGCGGCGCGTCCATCTCCTCGGACCCGCACGTGGGACCGGACAACCTGATCAACGAGGCGTACGCCGGCCACGACACCGCGCGCGGCCTGCGTGGCTTCGCGTTCTCCCGGATCGGTGGCGCCGAGTACGGCACCGGCGACAGCACGAACTTCGCGGTCGGCCCGTGGTCCGAGCGGCGCAACTCCCTGCAGTTCACCGGCGACACCTATTCGACCTGGGACTGGCTCGCCTACGAGGTGAAATTCACCGCTGACGAGGCCGCCGCCGGCATCTCCAACGTCAGCCACGACATCGGCGGCTTCCACGGCGGTCATCTGCCCGACGACCTGTACGCCAGGTGGGTGCAGTTCGGCACCTTTCAGCCGGTGCTGCGGCTGCACTCCGACCACGGCGACCGGCTGCCATGGGACTACCCCGGGCCCGCCCAGGCCAGCGCGGAGCGGTTCCTGCGGCTGCGGGAGGCGCTCGTGCCATACACCTACACGATGGCGCGGCAGGCCAACCGGACCGGCGTGCCGATCGTCCGGCCGCTGTACCTCTCCTACCCGGCGTACGACGCGGCCTACGCCGCCACCAGTGAGTACCTGTACGGCGATAACCTGCTCGTCGCCCCGATCACCACGCCGAACGACGCAAGCGGCAACGGTTCGGTGTCGGTGTGGGTGCCGCCGGGCACGTGGACCGACTACTTTGTCGGCACCACCTACACCGGACCGGCGACGGTCACCATCACCGCCCCGTTGTCCCGGATGCCAGTCCTGATCAAAGCCGGTGGCCTGGTGCCGCTGCGCACCGACTACGTCGACAACCAGGCGGAGAGCGTGGCCTCCCAACTCACCGTCGACGTCGCCGCCGGCGCGGACGGCTCGTTCGGGCTGTACGGCGACGCCGGCGAGGGCACGAGCTACCAGTCCGGCCAGTCCACCACGACCCCGCTGTCCTGGGCCGATCGTTCCCGCACCTTCACCGTCGGCGCCACCACCGGCAGCTACCCGGGGGCACCGAGCGCCCGGGCGTACACCCTTCGGGTATCCAACAGCGCCGCGCCGATCGCGGTGTTCGTCGACGGAGTGCAGGTGCCGGAGACGGCGTGGACGTACAACCGCAACAGCCGGACGGTCACCGTCACCACCGGCAACCTGCCGGTCGGCTCGGCGCACACCGTCACGCTGGCCGGAACCGCCGCCGACAACCCGACCACCGGTGAGGTCGTCGGCGTCGCAGGCCTCTGCCTCGACGTCCGTGGCGGCGTGGCCGCCGACGGCCAGCCGGTCCAGGTCTACACCTGCAACCACACCGCCGCCCAGCAGGCCCGCTACGCCGACGACAGCACGGTACGCCTGCTGAGCCGATGCCTCACCGCGACCGGCACCGCCAACCGCACACCGGTCACCATCGCATCCTGCACCGGCGACGCCGGCCAGTCCTGGACCCGGCGCGCCGACGGAACCCTCCTGAACCCGGCGTCCGGACGCTGCCTGGACGTCCCCGACTCCAACCCTGCCCCGGGCGCCGCCCAACTGCAGCTCTACGACTGCCTCCACACCGACGGCCAGGTCTGGCGACTGCCACCAGGAGCCATCACCGGCCCGGGCGGGCTGTGTGCCGACATCGCCGAGGCCGACCCGTCGTCGGCGAGCCGCGTCCAGCTCTACCCCTGCAACGGCACCGACGCCCAGCGCTGGTACACCCCGGGTGACGGCAGCATCCGCGCCTTCGGCAAGTGCCTCGACATCGTCTATGCCGGCACCGCCAACGGCACACCCGTACAACTCTTTGACTGCAACGGATCGGGCGCCCAGCAATGGGTCACCCGAGCCGACGGCACCCTCTACAACCCACCGTCCGGACGCTGCCTGGACAGCACCGGCGACAAGCAGCAACCAGCCGGCCAACTTCAGATCTACGACTGCAACAACTCCACCACGCAGAAGTTCCGCCTGAGCGGCTGACGTTCGCCGGAATCGCCACCGCGCGTGGCCGCTCGTGCCCGGCACCACGTGCCCGCGACGCAGATGGTTGCCGCATGCGGAGGACGCGGCCGACGTCGACGGGTGCTCGGTAAGCGACGGCGGGCAGGGGTCGCTTCAGGCGTCGATAACAGGGCTCATGTCAAGTTGCGTTGTTGCGGCCGGATAGCCGGTCCAACTCGGAGCGGACGTGCCGGGGCGCCGGCCGTGCGTCTTCTGACGGCAGCAACTCCCCCTCGTACGGCACCAACTCCCCCTCGTGCAGCAGGTAGGCCTGACCAGCGAAGGCGTAGAACAGCCAGCTCGGCAGTAGGTCCATCTCCTCGCGCGCGGTTGCGATCAACCCTTGGGTGCTGCTGCGGGTCGCCAGCCGGCCCAGGACGGCCGGTGCGTCTGCGTAGAAGTGGTCGTCGAGCAGCACGTCTCGGGCCGCTACCGACCACCCGACCTGCGTCGATCCCGCCGGCGCCGGCCGGCGGCCGTGCACGAGCCGTGCCCAGGCACCACCTGGGGCTCGCCACCAGCCGTCGGTGTCGGTGTGCTCGGGTTGTACCAGCGGGTCGGTGACCGGAGCGACGGGCGGTCGGGTGTCGGTGAGCCCGAACAGCCAGCGCACCGTATCGAGGTCGGCCGGGTCGAGGTCGCCGGCGAGCTCCAGCTCGACCGCCAGGTGATAGTGCAAGCTCATGCCCTCTCCCCTAACTCGATCTTCCGACAGCCCCGACCTGCCCGACCCCCCGTGCTGCGGCCAGCTGTCCCCCTCATGGCGGTCATTATTGATCATTAATGTGACAGCGGCGATTGATCGCCTGCGCTACCGTGCGATGCCCCGGAACTAGACCGAAGGATTACACGTGCGGCGACTCACGAAGGTAACGATGGCAGCCGTTGCGGCGGGCGCGGTCGTGCTGACCGCGGGGTGTGGGCCTAAGCAGGCTTCCTCCTCGTCGGCGCCGAAGCAGCAGCCCGACGTTCTCACGCTCATGGCCAAGGACGCCATGGGTACGGTACGCAAGATGGTGGACACGACCAGCAAGTCCACCTCGGTTGAGGTGACCGGCAAGGGCACCGTCGCCGGTAAGCCGATCAGCGAGCATGGCGTGATCGCGTACGGTTCGCCGCTGCAGGCGGAGATCACCGCGACCGTCGACGGTATGGGCGAGACGACCGTGCGCATGCTCGGTTCCGTCTTCTACGTGCAGCTACCGGCCAGCGAGCGGGCCAGCATGGGCGGCAAGAGCTGGATGAAGATGGACCTGGCCCAGGCCGGCGCGAGCGGCGCCGCGATGGCCAAGCAGCTCGACAACGTCAACCCGAGTCAGCAGGTGCGCACCTTGCTGGCCAGCGGCGCCATCACCGCGGTCGGCCAGGAACAGGTCGACGGGGTGAAGACGGTCCACTACGCCGGGACGGCCCCGGTCGCCAAGTACCTCGACCAGCTGGACGCCGCGTCCCGCTCGACCGTGGAGCAGCAGCTGTCGGCGCAGGGCGTCACCGAGATCACGACTGACGTGTGGGTGGACGACAAGTACCAGCCGCGTCGCATCCACACCGTGATGGGCACCACTGACATCACCGGCGACTACTCCAACTACGGCACGCCGGTGTCGGTGGTCGCGCCGCCGGCGTCGGACACCGTGGACTTCGCCGATCTCATGCACAACCTTCCCGGCCTGCAGACCGGCGCCTAAAGCCGATCTTGGCCGCGTGACGCGGCGCTATCGGTGACTCGTTCAGTCGCCGGTAGCGCCGCGCTCGTGCTTGGTGGCTACCTTGACGGGTGCCGTCTAGGTCGTGTTTCGACAACGCCGCCGCCGATTCGTTCTTCGCCACCCTCAAGACCGAGATCGGCGCCAGTGTGTGGGCCAGCCGCGAGCAGGCCCACTGGGCCGTGTTCGCTTATCTGGCCTACTACAACCACGACCGTCTACATTAAGCACTCGGCTAGCGCACCCCATACGAAGTCCGCGTCGGCGTCCGGGGTCCCGGGCCCGCACGGCCGCCGCCAGGCGCGGGGTCTTCGGGTGCACGCCGACGGCGGCGGGTGAGGGGGGCGCCCACGGGGACGGGACGGGCCGCGGCGGCCTGCGCCATCCACCACGGCCAGAGGTCGGACCAGTTCCACCTGTGCTTCGCCCGCCTCGCCGCGCCGCCGAAGACGGTCGCCTCGCGGGCGTTCGTACGCAGCCCGTTGACGCCGGTGAGGAACCGGACGCCCCACGGGGTGCGGAGGCTGGGGTTGAAGTTGTTCACCATGTCCAGGTAGGCCGCTTCGGTGTCACCGCTCCACAACCAGCCCAGGAATCCGACGCGGTACGCCTGGGCGTACTGCATGACCGCGTCGGCCGCGGGCTTGCCGTACGGGTGGTTGCTCGAGAACTCGGCCACCACGATGGGGAGCCGGCGCGCGACGAACGACTGGAGGTATGACTGGACCTTCGCGGGGGTGTTGAACGTGCCGAACATGTGGATGTCGAAGACGGTGTTGCGGGCCGGGTCCGCGGCCAGCACCTTCGGGGCGTTGTCGCGCATGGTGAACGAGTCGTCCTGGCCCCAGTCCGGCGCGTCGACCATGAGCGTGTGCTGGATCCCCGCGGCGCGCAGCCGCCTGATCGCCCGCATCGTGTCCCGGGTCCAGGTCTTCGTGATGTGGTAGCCGAACGGCTCGTTGGCGACGTTGAGGATGACGTGGTTCTCCTGTCCGGCGAGCGCACCGCGGATGCTGATCCAGTAGTCGACGACCTGGTCGAGGGTGGCGGCGCCCTGCTGCTGGCCGTAGCCGCTCGCGTCGTGCGCCTCGAGGATGCAGATGAGCCGGTGCTGCTGGCACAGCGAGATGACGGAGGACACGTCGGCGGCCGTGGTAGCTTTCCAGCGATGGCCGCTGGTCAGCGTCAGCCGCGCCGTGTTCGCCCCGGCGGCCTTGGCGGCGGCGAACACCCCGCGGGTCTGGTTGACGTACCAACTGTAGGAGTGATTGACGCCGCGCAGGACGAGGTCGTTGCCGTTGGCCTCGACCAGCCGGCCGTCCTTGACCCGCAGGCCGGTGGCCGCGTGCGCGGGCTGCGTCAGGATGAGCTGCGAGGCGAGGAGCGCGAGCAGCGTGGCGTACACCGCCTGCAGTCCTCTTCTCATAGTCACCTCCGAGGGGGGCCTGGGCGGAGCGGATCTACTGTGGCAGCTACCCTGGGGTGGCGCGGTTACCCGGTGGCCGGAGCCCCGAGATGGCGTTCCACGGACTCGACCTTGCCGGTCATCGCGTCGGTCACGCTCGGCCGCCAATCCACCTTGGCCGCGTTTCATAAGCCCGGTTCAGAGCCACTCGTTGATCGCTACCACGTGAAGTGTGGCCTGGTAGCGGACGGCGAGCTTGTCGTAGCGAGTGGCCACGGCGCGGTGGCGTTTGAGTCGGTTGATGCCGCACTCGACGGCGTGGCGCTGCTTGTAGGTCTCGGGGGCGAAGCTCGGCGGTCGGCCGCCCTTGGACCCCTTCTTGCGCCGATTGGCCGCCTGGTCGGCCTTGATCGGAATGGTGGCGGGGATGCCGCGTCGGCCCAGCTCCGCCCGGTTGGCGCGGGAACTGTACGCCTTGTCGGCCAGTACCGGTCGGGTCGGGTGCGTGGTCGCCCATCGTCGGGGCGAGGTACCCGGATCGATATCCCGCCCATTGCAAGGGAGAACATCCGAACGAGCGCCGTCCGGACGTCCAAGTCTCGGTCGATTCGTTCGAGCGATTCGAACCTCGCCGGATCAAGGTCGATCGTGGCAGCTCCACCAGCATTCCGGCCGTCCACGGTCGAGAACAGCACGACGCATCGGTAGGCCCGCCCAGCCCCTCCTCGCTCCTCGCGCATCAACGATTGGAGGACGACGGCGTCGTCCTTGACCTGACTGCGGAGTGCATCCACCGACGTCCACCGAGTCGCCCACCCTCGGCGCTCCGCCTCCAACTGGATCTCGAGCAGCGTATCGAAACTGATCTGACACACGCGGAAGTCGGGGTCAGTCGGATGACTCATCGGCATCAGAGCACTCCTGGCCATAGACGTCGACATGTCGAGACGATGGTGTGACGGACAAAGCCATCCGTAGAGCTTCCCCGCGCCCCTGCACCCTCTACCCGAACCGATCGTCGAACCTGACCGGCTCGTCCAACTCGACATCCGCCGACGCGATCGCCTCGGCGGCATCCTCCATGAGTACCAACATGCCGCGTGACCACCGCGGACCCGGTTGCGTCCCACCGAGTGGTGTAGAAGCTGATCCACTTCGGCGTATCGCAGACATGAAGAGGGTCATCGCGTGAGTCTCTGTGTGAACGACCAAGAACACCCAGAGGACGGAGTACGCGATGACCC
>NZ_JBLYUB010000047.1:0-34096 GCF_049999945.1 Planosporangium spinosum
GGCACAACTGGTTTGGTCGCCAGTGCACCTACCGGAGAGCTCTGCCTGTTGTCATCTCGACACGCCGGGCATCGACACTGAGGATCGTCTCCGATCGATCCAGAGGTTCAGATCCCAGACAGGCACTTAGGTTTTATGTCGTTAGTTCTCCGTCCGGAGAGGTTTCCGCCATGTCCTCGTCGTTACGGTTCAACCGTCGCCGACTGCTGGTCGCTGCTGGGCTCACCGGAGCCGCGGCCTCCGGTCTGCTGAGGTCCGGCGCATCGTGGGCCACCACCGGTCCGAGCAGCTACACCGCGCGCTGGTCGTCGGTCGACCAGCACCCACCGGCCCCGGAGTGGTTCCAGGACGCCAAGTTCGGCATCTACTTCCACTGGGGTGTGTTCGGCGTCCCGGCGTTCGGCAACGAGTGGTACCCGCGCAACATGTACATCGGCGGGTCCAACGAGAACAACCATCACAAGAGCGTCTACGGCGACCCGTCGGCGTGGCCGTACCACAACTTCATCAACGGCGCCCGGGACAAGGCCGGCAACTGGGTGCAGTTCGCGCCGAAGCTGACGTCGGCCGGGGGTGCCTTCGACCCCAACGCGTGGGCGCAGCTGTTCGCCGATGCCGGCGCGAGGTTCGCCGGACCGGTCGCCGAGCACCACGACGGGTACTCGATGTGGAACAGCAGTGCCAACGAGTGGAACTCGGTCGCCACCGGACCCCGGCTCGACCTCGTGGGGCTGCACGCCAATGCGATCCGGGCCAAGGGCCTGAAGTTCATGGTCTCGTTGCACCACGCCTACCACTTCAACGGCTACTACGACCACGTGCCGGCGCAGTCGACCACCACGCTCAAGAAGCTGTACGGCCAGCTCGGCTCGAGCGCGGAGAACCAGCTCTGGTACGACAAGCTGCGCGAGGTCATCGACGGCTACCAGCCCGACCTCATCTGGCAGGATTTCGACCTGAACCTGGTCAACGAGGCGCAGCGGCTGAACTTCCTGGCCTACTACTACAACCGCGCGGTGGCCTGGAACACGGACGTGGTCGCCACCTACAAGGACGGCTTCAACAACAAGGGCGAGGTCTTCGACTTCGAGCGCGGCGGTCCGGCCGGCATCCAGACCCCCTACTGGCTGACCGACGACAGCATCTCCAGCTCCAGTTGGTGCTACACCGTGGGTATCGGCTACTACTCGCTCAATGCGATGCTGCACTCGTTGATCGACCGGGTCAGCAAGGGTGGCACCATGCTGCTCAACATCGCCCCGATGGCCGACGGCACGATCCCGTCAGGCCAGCAGAGCATCCTGCGCGGCATGGGCGACTACCTCAAACGCTTCGGCGAGTCGGTCTACGCCACCCGCGCCTGGGCCAGCTACGGCGAGGGGCCGACCCAGATGGGCGGCGGCTCGTTCTCCGGCCCGCGGGAGGGTACCAACCGCGACATCCGGTTCACCCGCAGCAAGGACAACACCGTGCTGTACGCCACCGTGCTGGGCTGGCCGGGCAGCACGCTGACCATCACCACGCTGAACTCCAACCAGATCAACCTGAGCAGCTTCGCCTCGGCGCAGCTGCTGGGCTCCACGGCAGGCTCGTACCTCGACCTGGCAAGGCCCACCCAGGGCGGCTCCGGCCTGCGCCTGACGATGCCCTCGTCCACCGCCCCCTACAGCGCCCCGGCGTACGTGGTGAAGCTGACCTTCTCCGGCCAGATCCCCGCGCTGGGCGCGGGGCCCCTCCCGACGGGCTGGGTGAAGATCGCCAACGTCACCACCGGTCTGGCGCTCGACAGCGGCGGCAACGTCGCCTCCGGGTCGCGGCTCAAGCAGTGGAACTACGACGGCAGCACCAACCTGCAGTGGCAGCTGGTCGACCTGGGCAACGGCTGGTACCGCATCGTCAACCGTACCAATGGGATGGTCGCCGACAGTGGGGGCAGCACCGCCAACGGCGCCACCTGCCAGCAGTCGCCGTGGAGCGGCGGCAACAACCAGCAGTGGCGGCTGGGCAGCGTCGGCAACGGCCGCTACCAGATCATCAACCGGGGGACCGGCACCGCGCTGGACGGCATGGGCGACTCGACCATCGGCGGCAACGCGTGCCTGTGGGCGCCGAACAGCAGCACCAACAACCAGTGGACCATCACCGATGCCTGACCGGCACGGCCCGGCCCCGTCCGTCGAGGCGTGGCCTCGATCCGGCCGGTCTCGCGATACATCTGATGACCTGTCGTTCCCGGCCGGGCATCCAGCGTGAGCCGTCGGCGCGGCGTCGCTGCTGCCGGTACCTCATCGGAGTCACCTATGTTGTCCGACGCTGCCATCGCCGGTAACGTATGATGTCATAACATCGATAGTAATCGATTAACCGGCTGCCGCGTTTAGTGGCACGAATGGCCGCCACCGGCGCAGAACGCGCCGGTGGCGGCCCGCACCTCGATGTGAGCGCTCACACTCCAGTCATATCGTCCGCGTCCGTCAGGCAGGACCGCTCGGAACGATCCGGTCGAGCGGGCTGCGCCGGCCACACGTCACGGAGGCCACCATGCCCTTCCGCCCGCTCCGTCGGGCGGTGCCTACTGCGGACAGCCGGCGCTGCCGCCGTCGCAGCCCCCGCCGGTGGAGTTGCGCGGGCACGCGACGGACCACGTGCCGTCCGGCGTCACCACGTGGTCCGCCAGTCAACCAGCCGAAGACGCAAGGCCATGACCGGCTGAAGCGCGCCGAGCTGTGGCATGTGTGCGCCCGCGGGCCTTTAGACACCCGTCCCGGTAAACCTACTTTCGACCGAAGGGGAGTTGTGCGATGTCGAGGCGTAGACGCTTCTTTACTGTCGCAGCCGTAGCGCTTCTCGTCGTGGCCGCCGCCGGCGTGGTGCTGCGCGGTGGCTTCGGCGCGACCGCGCAGGCCGCGGAGAGTGGCACGGTAGCGGCGGCCGCGACCGCGGGATGCGGCAGGACACCAACCCTGACCAGCGGAACACGCACGATTCAGAGCAGCGGACAGAGCCGCTCCTACATCCTTAACATTCCCAGCAACTACGACAGAAACCACCCGTACCGGTTGATCTTCGGTCTGCACTGGCTGAACGGAACCGCTGCCAACGTCGCCTCCGACGGCTACTACGGACTTCTACCGTTGTCGAACAACAGCACGATCTTC
This sequence comes from Planosporangium spinosum, assembly GCF_049999945.1. Classification (NCBI taxonomy): domain Bacteria; kingdom Bacillati; phylum Actinomycetota; class Actinomycetes; order Micromonosporales; family Micromonosporaceae; genus Planosporangium; species Planosporangium spinosum. Next base: position 3,159 of record NZ_JBLYUB010000047.1, read on the forward strand.
GTGGCGCCCCAGGGGATCAACAACGGCTGGGCCAACACCAACGGCCAGGACCTGACCCTGGTCGACGACCTGACCAAGCTGATCGAGGGTGACCTCTGCGTAGACACCAGCCAGCTGTTCGCGCTGGGGTGGAGCTACGGCGGCTCCATGAGCTACGCGATCGCGTGTGCCCGGGCGACCGTCTTCCGTGCGGTCACGGCCTTCTCCGGTGCCAACCTCAGCGGCTGCAATGGCGGCACCCAGCCCATCGCGTACTTCGGCATCCACGGCACCCACGACAGCGTGCTCAACATCTCCAACGGGCGCGCGTTGCGGGACACGTTCGTCAGGAACAACGGCTGCACGCCCCAGAACCCGCCCGAGCCGGGGCAGGGCAGTCTGACGCACATCATCACCGCCTACTCCGGGTGCAAGCCCGGATATCCGGTCCAGTGGGCCGCGTTCGACGGAGACCACACACCCAATCCGGTAGACGGCTCCACCAGTACCAACTGGTCCAGGACCTGGACGTCGGGCGAGGTCTGGAAATTCTTCACCCAGTTCCAGTCCACCACGCCGCCGACCACGACGCCGCCGACCACGACACCACCGACCACGACGCCACCGACCACGACGCCACCGACCACGACGCCACCGACCACGACGCCACCGACCACGCCGCCCGGCGGTGGGCAGCCCGGCACCTGCACCGCCACCTACCGGGCGGTCAACAGCTGGCCCGGCGGCTTCCAGGGCGAGGTCACCGTGGCCAACAACGGCGCCGCCGCCCTCAACGGCTGGACCGTGCGCATGACCCTCGCTGGTGGCCAGGCCATCAGCAGCCTCTGGAACGGCACCAACACCGGCACCACCGGCGATGTCACCGTCAGGAACGCCGCCTACAACGGCGCCCTCGGCGCGAACGCCTCGACCACGTTCGGGTTCACCGCCACCGGTAGCAGCGCCGCTGCGCCCAGCAACATCTCCTGCGCCAGTCCCTGACCACAACGGACGCGGGACCCGACGCCGCTCGGGAGACCGGCGGATCCCCGTTCACCCCTACCGTGGCGTGCGGGTGGCCAACCCGAATCGGCGGGAACGCCCGCACGCCACCATCGAACGGCCGCCGCGATCAGCAACAACCTGGGGCACGACATCGGACTGGACTACCGCGGTATCAGCTCGTTCCTGCCGACCTGCGTCACCGGCGCGACGGTCAGTCACAACGAAATCTACAACATGCCGTACTCGGGTCTGACGATCGGCTACGGCCGGGGCGCCAACGGCACCCTGGTCCAGCTCTGGACCTGCAACGGCGGCAGCAACCAGAGCTGGACGCGAAGCTGACGAGCACCATCCCCCGGTAGGTTCCCCGCTCTGCCGAGTCTCCGACGGCGCAGCGGGAACCTACCGGGAGCAACTGTCCGCCGGGCCACCGACGTCACCGTAGCGGCCGGTCCGCGGACGACCGACCGGCCTCACGCCGCCGTGCCGGACATCCCGTGGTCGAACACGAGCCGGCCGCGAGGGGCATCCCGCATCCTGGCGTGCATCTCACCGTGCACGATGTGGACGGCCGGTTCCGCGCCGTCCACGGTAGGTAGATGGCGGCCATCGGCAGCTCGCCGGGACCGGGCGGCGCGGCGTCCCCGGGTCACCGTCTCTCCGGAAGACCCCAGCCCATGCGTGCGGCGACCTGCGTCGAGGATCCGTGCTCTCCTGGCGGCGCACCCAGAAGCATTGAAAACATAATACGTATGAGTCTATATTTCACCGCGACACGTAAGTCCTCGATAACGTCAACGAGGCAAAGGACGTGAATATGCTCGGTTTCGTGCGAGCCGGACGCCCTCGCCGATGGGTGGGCGCGATCAGCGGCACCGGGGCACTGGCCATCGCCGTCACGCTGGCCGGCTGCGGCGGCGGCACCAGTGGCTCCACCACCGGTTCCTACGGCTTCCCCCAGGTCACGCAGGATGACAAGGCCACGATAACGGTGTGGGTGGATGCGGATCGGACGAAGGCGGCCGACGCCTTCAAGAAGGCAAATCCCGACGTGAAGCTCAAGGTCGTCACCTACGACGGCTCGGCGAACGGATCCAATTCGTTCCGTACGAAGATGCAGCTGTTCGACCGGGCGGGCAGCGGCTGGCCCGACGTGGTGTTCTCGACGCAGAACAACGACGCGGCCTGGGCGAGCCAGGGCAGCAACGGCAAGCAGGCGTTCGCGGCCGTACTCGACAGCGGACTCGTTCCGAAGGCCACCCTCGGCAACTTCACCTCGGGCTCGCTGAACCCGTGCACCGTCGGCGGCAAGGTCTACTGCCTGCGCAACGACCTGGCGCAGGTGGTGCTCTGGTACAACAAGAGCCTGCTCGACCGGTTCGGCTACTCCGTCCCCACCACCTGGGAGGAGTACCGGGCGCTCGGCGAGAAGGTGGCCAAGGAGCACCCCGGTTACATCGTGGGTACCGTCGGAGACTCCTTCGCCCCGGAGATCTACTTCTGGGGCGGTAAGTGCCAGGCGAACGACATCACCGGCCCCAGATCAGTGACGGTCAACACCGCCAGCGCGGAGTGCAAGCGCACGGCGTCGATGCTCGACACTCTGATCAAGGCAGGCAGCACGCCCAACGTCAGCGTCTTCACACCCGAGTTCGTGAAGAACTACTCCGACAAGGTGCTCGTGATGCCTGGCCCGGCCTGGTACGCGGGTGCCATCTTCAACAACCCGCAGTCGCTGAACGTCCCCGCGGGTCAGCTCGGCGTCGCCGCGCCGCTGGCGTGGAGCGGTGACAGCGCCGTGACCGGCAACGTAGGCGGCGGTACCTGGTTCATCAGCAGCCACTCCAAGAACCTCAAGGCGGCTGAAAAGTTCGTCGAGTTCGTCACGACGGCCGACGACTACCAGGTGGACGCCGCTCCCGGCTACCCGGCCTACGCACCCGCCACGGACAAGTGGATCAAGAAACGGGAGTCGAGCGGCTACTACGCCACCGACCTGCAGCCGGTGATCAAGGCTGGGGCCGAGATCTGGAGCGGATGGGGCTTCGGGGTCTTCAGCCAGGAGGCGATCTGGGCCAAGACGGTCACCCCCGCGATCGCCAGCGGCAAGAGCCTGGTCGATCTGCTTCCCGAGTGGGGGACCGCGATCAAGAACCAGGCCCGGGTCGACGGCTATACGGTGACATGACCGCCACCAGGGACGCGGCGCAGTCGGCGGTCGTCCTGCGCAGGCGGCCGAGGGCCGCCCCGGGCCGCCGGCCGGCCGCCCGCCGCGACGGCGGTACGCGGAGCCCGATGAGCTACGGCTTCATCGCGCTCTACGCGGGGCTGGCGGTCGCGTTCGGGATCCTTCCCGCTCTCTACGCCCTCTACCTGGCGTTCACCAATGGTGATGGCAGCTTCGCCGGGTTCGCCAACTTCATCAAGGTCATCAGGGACTTCCGCTTCCTGCCCGCCGTCGGGCACGTCGCGCTCTACCTGGCGATCTGGCTGGTCGCCCTCGTGGTGCTGGTCTCGTTGCTGGCCATCGTCGTGCACACGGTCCGGGTGCGCTGGCTGAGCCGAACGATCCGGCTCATCTTCTACCTACCGGGCGCCCTGGCGGGCGCGTCGAGCGTCCTGCTCTGGCTGTTCGTGCTCGACCCGACCGCGAGCCCGGTCGCCGGCCTGCTCCGCTTGCTGGGCTTCTCCAGCTTCGTGCAGGTCATCGTGCCGGCGAACCTGCCTCCGGTCTTCGCGATCATCGCGTTCTGGACCGGCGCGGGAGGCTGGATCGTCATCATGTACGGCGCACTCAACAACATCAGCCCCGATGTGATCGAGGCCGCGCGCATCGACGGCGCCAGCACGGTGCAGATCGCCTGGCGCATCCAGTTGCCGCTGATTCGCAAATGGGTCTCGTACATGGGGGTCATGTCCCTCGCCGCAGGCACGCAGCTGTTCGTCGAGCCCCAGCTGCTCTCGCAGGCCAGCAACGCGGTCGTGCCCAACGACTACTCGCTCAACCAGCTCGCGTACCAGTACGCCTTCCAGCAGAACGACTTCAACGCAGCCGCGGCCATCTCCCTGCTGCTGCTGGCCATCGCCCTCGCGTTGTCGGCTGTCTTCGTCACGCGCGGCGGCCTGTTCGGGACGGACTGAGCTCTTGACGACACCGGACATCACCCGCCCCGTCCGATACCGGGCGGCTGTCAGCGGCTGGAGCGGCCGGACAATCGTCGCGGTCGTGGTCGTGATCTTCGTGCTGTTCTTCATCGTCCCGATCGTCTGGCTGTTGCTGGCGACGACGAAGTCCGCGCACGGGCTCATCGTCGACAACCCGTTCCGGCCCGGCAGCCTCGGCGACCTCGCCGCCAACTGGAAGCAGCTGTTCGGCTTCCAGGATGGAGCGGTGACCGCCTGGGTGGCCAACTCGGCGCTGTACGCCGTGGGAGCGCTCGTCATCACGCTCATCGCGAGCATCCCGGCGGGCTACGCGATGGCTCTGACGCAGTTCCGCTTTCGCCGGCTGCTCCTGGTGCTCACGCTGATCGTCATGCTCATCCCGAACACCGCGCTGGTACTACCGATCTTCCTCGAGCTGAACGCGGTGGGGCTCATCGGCAGTCCACTCTCGGTGATCCTGCCCCTGTCGTTCTTTCCGTTCGGCGTGTACCTCACCTACATCTACTTCTCGACGAGCGTTCCGCGCGACCTGCTCGCGGCGGCGCGCATCGACGGATGCGGCGAGTTCCAGGTGTTCACGCGGGTCGCGGCGCCGCTGGCCGCGCCGATCGTCGCGCTGGTGGCGTTCTTCAGCTTCGTGCAGAGCTGGAACAACTTCTTCCTGCCCTTCGTGATGCTGCCCTCGAGCGACGGGTACCCGGTCCAGGTCGGCCTGACCGCTCTGCTCGCCTCGACACCGGCGTTCAACCCGAGCTCCGCCGGAATCCAGTCCGTGCAGCTGCCGACGCTCGCCCTGGCGACCGTCATCTCGGTGCTGCCAGTGCTGATCGTCTTCCTCTGCGCGCAGCGCTTTCTGGTCACGGGCATGACGGCGGGAGGCACCAAGGAGTGAGCCGTAACCCTGTGGAGAAGGAGCCCGTGTGAAAGTCACCGGATACCGCAGCCTGACGACGCAGCACGAGTGGGGGCGGCCGATCGGCGACGCCAACGGGGTGGTTTCCGAGCCGCGCACCGATGTGCACGTGCTGATTCTCGAAACCGACAGCGGCCTCGAAGGGGTGGGTGTCGGCGAGCACGGCGACATCGACCGTGTCTTCGGTGCCGTCGAGGGTCGGGACCCCCGGGCGGTCTCGGCGCTCTACGACCGGATGCTGGACCGGGTCTTCAAGACCGGCCACTCGGGCGCGACGTTCGGCACGATCGGCGCCATCGACATGGCACTGTGGGACCTCAAGGCGAAGGCGGCCGGCGAGCCACTCTGGCGTACCCTCGGTGCCCTGGACCGGTTCGTCCCCGGTTACGCCTCCGGGCTGGACATCGCGCTCGACGACGACGCCCTCGTGGCCCTGTACGAGCGCTTCGCCGATCGAGGCTTTGCCGCAGGCAAGCTCAAGGGCGGCCGCAACGTCGCGCACGACCTGCGCCGACTGGTGGCGTTGCGGGAGGTCCTGGGGCGCAACTCGGCACGCCCTGCCCTGATGTTCGACGCCAACGAGTCGTGGAACCGTTCGCAGGCCGTGCGATTCGTCGCGGCGCTGGAGCGCGCGGTCGACCTCACCTGGGTCGAGGAACCGGTACGCAGATGGGACGCGGCCGGGCTGGTCTCGGTCCGGCGCGGCATCCGCGCTGCCGTCGCGGCCGGTGAGAACCTGACCGGCCTCGAGCAGTACCGTCCCCTCCTGGACGCCGACGCCATCGACATCGTCCAGGTGGGCAACGTCTGGGGCATCACGCACTTTCTGCGGGTGGCCGTGACAGCGCACGGCCGCGACCTGCCCGTGAGCCCGGTGGCCTACCACGCCAACCCGCTGGCGCACGCCGCCGCCGCGGTGCCGAACCACCTGGTCTTCGAAGTCCAGGACCTGTCGTCTCCGATCGGACTCGAGGTTGACCAGGAGTTCGTGGACGGGGGGATCGTCCTCGGCGACGAGCCGGGTCTGGGCATCCGGGTCGACGAGGACACCGTCAACGCCGTGCGAGCTGTCAACCCGCCGGCCGCGATCGGTGGGCCGCATGTCCGTCCCGACCGGGCGGGTCTGCGCCTCGTCCCCGACTCCCGCCGAGAGGAGCCCGCCGACGCGGTTGCGGCGGAGAGAGTACGGTCCTGAGTGCGCTACTGGGCTCACCCGCGAGTGTGGCGTCTAGAGCTCCGCCTTCTCCCGGGGTGCGGTGAACCGGCGCCGTTGCCAGGAATTGATGATGTGGTCGCGCATCGCCCGTTCCGCGGCCTCGACGTCCCGGCGGGAGATGGCGTCGACCACCCGAGCGTGTTCGTCCAGGGTGGAGCGGAAGGCGTCCTCGTACCCCATCCCCTGGTATCGGCTGCTCTCGAGCGCCCGCCGGTACAGCCGTTTGGTGATGTTCTCGGCCAGCCGGTTACGGGAGAGTTCCATGATCGTGAAGTGGAAGACCACATCCGCCTGCCGGAAGGAGTCGCTCTCGTGCTGCGTCTCGCGCATCGTCCCCAGCGCATGCTCGATGCGGGTCAACTCCTCCGCCGTGCGCCGCGCGGCCACCGCGCCCGTCATGGCGGCCTCGAGGTGGCCCCGGACAATCGTCAGCTCGTCCAGGATGGCCAGCGACACGTCGTTGTCGATGAGCGCGGAGAGGACGATCGGGTCGAGCATGTTCCAGGAGCCGGAGCGGGCCACCTGGGTACCGCGGCCTTGCGTCACTACCAGCAAGCCCTTCTCCTCGAGCCGCTTGACCGACTCGCGGATGACCGTGCGGCTGACGCCGAAGTGCTCGCTGAGCGGACCTTCGGGCGGCAGCAACTCGCCCTCGGCGAGCTGGCCTGTGACGATGAGCTCCACCAGCTCACTCACTACCGCCACGCTCAGCCGTTCGGCGGGTCGACGGGGAGGGAAGGCGAACACGTCCGCGCGAGCCGTCATGACCGCACTCTAATGGGCCTCTCCCGATGCCCCTCCGGGCAGCAGGTGATGAGGGTCCGGTCGCCGGCAAGCAGGGCGGTGCGGACCTCTCGGGCCGCGTACCGCTCGAGGCAACGGATGATCTTTTCTTGGGCGGGCCTTCGGTGAGGCGGCGTAGGCGCGGGTGCAGGGTCGTAGCGGGTGCGGCGGAGCACGACGGTGTGCGGGGCATGGTCGGCGCGCGGGACGTCGCGGCGGTGGGGCGGTGGCGGTCGGTGCGTTCGGAGCTGGCCGGGACCGGCGCGGGCAGCAGCTGGACACTCGAATCGGTTCGTCTGCGTCGGGCCGGACTCGATGGTTCCCACATTGACCCCGCAATATGACGGTCGTAGCATCGCATTGACAAATGTCGAATCGATTCACTAGGTCCTAGTCACTTTGGAGGTCGGGCGACACGTTGGCCGGCGGTGCTGCCGGCCGCACCGCTTTGTCGCCTGAGCTCGACGGCCCGGACCGGCGCGCGGCCCGGATCGACCGGCCGGAACCGTCGCGGCCGTCACGTGGGACACCGGCCCGACCTGCGTCCGGCGGCCCCGCAGATCTCGCTCGGTGGCCGGACTTCGTACCAGGTGTGGACTTCGTGGCAGGGGCGGACCACGGGCAAACACATTGGTATACATCGATCAAAGCACGCGAAGGGAGTTGCGTGATGGCACGGTACAGATCCGTCTTCGGGGCTGTCGCGGTCGCGGCACTACTCGTCCTGGCCGTGGCCGGCGTGGTGCTGGGCGGCATCCTGGGCGGGGGCGCGTCGTCCGCGTACGCGGCGACCGCCGGGTGCGGCCAGGCACCGACGCTGGCGAGCGGCACACACACGATCCAGAGCAGCGGCCAGACCCGCAGCTACATCCTGCGGGTACCGGCCAACTACGACAACAACCACCCCTACCGGCTGATCTTCGGGTTCCACTGGGTGGGTGGCACCGCCAACGATGTCGACTCGGGCGGGACCGACGGGTACAACTGGTCCTACTACGGGCTCAGGCGACTGGCGGACAGTGCCAACAACAGCACGATCTTCGTCGCGCCCCAGGGCATCAACAACGGCTGGGCCAACTCCGGCGGCCAGGACGTGACCTTCGTCGACGACATGCTCAGGCAGCTCGAGGCCGGCCTGTGCATTGACACGACACAGGTATTCTCCTCGGGCTTCAGTTACGGCGGCGCAATGACGTACGCACTCGCCTGCGCCCGGCCGACGGTCTTCCGTGCGGTCGCGGTCTACTCCGGCGCGAACCTCAGCGGGTGCAGCGGCGGCAACCAGCCCGTGGCGTACATCGGGCTGCACGGCATCAGGGACAACGTCCTGCCCATCTCCTCGGGCCGGTCGTTGCGTGACACCTTCGTCAGGAACAACGGCTGCAACCCGCAGAACCCGCCGGAGCCGGCGAACGGCAGCCTGACGCACATCGTCACCGCCTACTCCGGGTGCCGGTCCGGGTATCCGGTGGTGTGGGCCGCGTTCGACGGAGCAGGGCACGACCCGGGCCCGATCGACGGGTGCACCTGTGGCGGCTGGCGGACCTGGACCTCGGGCGTGGTGTGGAACTTCTTCACGCAGTTCCAGAGCGGTCCGCCGCCCAGCACCCCGCCGGCCAGCACCCCGCCGCCCGGTGGCCGCCAGAACGTGGCGGTCGTGGGCGGCGCGTCCGGCCGGTGCCTGGACGTGTCGGGCCAGAGCACGGCGAACGGTGCGCAGCTGCAGTTGTGGGACTGCAACGGTGCCGCCAACCAGCGCTGGACCTACACGTCGAGCAGGCAGTTGACGGTGTACGGCAACAAGTGCCTGGACGCGTCGGGTCAGGGTAGCGCCGACGGTACCGCGGTGATCATCTGGGACTGCAACGGCCAGGCCAACCAGCAGTGGAACATCAACGCCAACGGCACCATCACCGGGGCGCAGTCGGACAAGTGCCTGGACGCCAACAATGCGGGCACCGCGAACGGCACGAAGATCATCATCTGGTCGTGCAACGGCGGCTCCAACCAGCAGTGGAGCCTGCGCAACTGACGTGATGCACGCGGGTCCCGAGCCCGGCACCGATCGTGCCTGGCCCGGGACCCGTCAGTACCCGAAGGGAGGAGAACTGCGCAGCCAGAACCTCCGACTGTTGACCGGCAAGGGCAGGGCTGTGGGTGCCAGAAATGTCGTGCGCGCGGCTCGGCGTCACTGCACATCCGGTGGGGGAGTGGGCGACCCCTCGCTATGCCCAGGCGGCGACTCCTGACTTCGGAATTGCTTGTCTTGTCGGCGAATAAGCCGGGCTCAACCAGGAGCCGGGCGTAGAAGCCGGTCGCTATGAACAGCATGACGCAGGCCGACGGTCCGATCCATCTCGGGTTGGACGTGGCCAAGAGTCAGATCGTGATCGGGGTTCTGCCGCCGGGGGCGGGAGTCAGCGGTGGTGGACCGGATCCCCCATGACGAGGCGGCGGTGCGCCGCGTCTGGTGAAGGTTCGAGGCCGGTCGCATCGTGGTCAGGCAGCGATGGTGTCGCGCCGCCGTCTTCTCGAAGTGTTCGGCGAGGTTGTGCCACAGGTGCCAGCGATCGGCCACCTGCACCGCGTGCGGGACGCCGGTGCGGGCGCCGTCGGCCGCGCCAGGATCTGCAGCCCGGCCGCCGTCTGCTCGACCCGTTCGACCACGACATCCGCAGTAGATGACGTCGACGCCCCAAATCGGCATCACCGGATGACCCCAACTGCCCCTGCCGGCGGGCGAAGAGGTTGACGTCGGGGCCGAAGTTGCTGATGAGCCACATGTTGATCCGCGGGCCGTATCCCCGCGGTCGATGAGCTGTCTCAGCTCAGCGTGACAGGGATGGGCCGTGGATCCGCACGGGCCTACGCGTCTCTTGGCTCAGCTCCTGGCGTTCGGCTGGACCGTCGTTGTCCAGGGTTGCGTCCCACCGAGTGGTGTAGAAGCTGATCCACTTCGGCGTATCGCAGACGTGAAGGGGGTCATCGCGTGAGTCTCTGTGTGAACGACCAAGGACACCCAGAGGACGGAGTACGCGATGACCCTCGACCAGTCTGCCTTGTTAGAGGTGCTGGAGTCACTCAAAGCCGCCGACGAATGGCAGACCGGAGACCGCCGCTACCTCGCCGAAGCAACCATGGCCCTGCTCACCGCACCACCGGCCGCCACGACCACCGAACTCGCCGCCGCATAGCCACACCCGTTGCCCAGCCGGTTATCGACCGGAAAACTGAACAGCGCACAGAGCCTCACGCAGGCGATCTACACCATCTCGCGGGACGTGACCGGGCGGGGCAGCAGTCGCGACAGCACTGCCGGCACTACCCGGTCGGCGGGTTGGAGGTCGGGGCGGTGCACCTGGCGGCGCAGCACCGCCACCTGATGGCGGAGCACCAGGATCTCGACATCCTTGGCGCCGCCGTCCCGGGCGAGCTGGGTCAACATTTGCAGGATCTGGCGCAGGAGCAGGTACACCAGCGATGCGCTCATGGCCGCGAGCATGACGGCTGCGCAGGGCTTGAGCTTGCACAGAATTGCACTTCAGACGGCCGAACCGAGTATTCGAGCCCCACAGGGTGGCCCGGCCTGTCTGGGGGAGACCGCCGGCCCGTTCCTACCGCTCCCGCGGTCGGCGGTGACGCTTCGTGATGCGGCCGCGTGGTTGGTTACGTGCTGTCACGGCGCGGTGGCCTGGCCGATCCGCTTATTGACGGTGACGCCACTTTCATGTTTACATCTCACCCATGTGATCTTGCCCACGTGAAGGCGAGGGTTCGTAATGGCAGAGCAGGTACGGGTCGTCGTCCTTGGTGGCGGAATGGCTGGCTTGTGTGCCGCCATGGCGGCTACCGGCGAGGGCGCGGAAGTGTTGCTGCTCGAGGAGGCGCCGCAGCTGGGTGGCTCCATGGCGATCAGCGGCGGACTCGTATGGGGGCCCAAGGACCTCGCCACGGCAAGGTCGTACATCCCCAAGGGCCGCGCGGACCTGCAGCGGAAACTGTGCGACGAGCTGCCCGCAGCGTGGGAGTGGCTCGAGCAGTTGGGCCTACCGCTCGGTGACGAGTCGCCGTGCCTCAAGGACGACATGGGGCGTGGGCGCACGATGGGGCTCGGCGTCGCCGGATCTCGCGGTGACTTCGCCGCCGCCATGGAGAAGGTGGTACGAGAGCGCGGGGGAGCGATCCGCACGGGTGCCACCCTGGTGGACCTGCGGCCGAGAGGTGAAGGTTGGCTGCTGGAGGTCGTTCACGACGGCCGGCAAGAGCTGATCGAATGCGCGGCGCTCGTCTCCGCCACCGGCGGATTCCAGAACAGCCGCGACATGCTTCTCCGGTATGTCACCCCCGAAGCCGAACGACTGGTTGTGCGCTCCAACCGCCAGAGCGCCGGTGGCGGCATCCGGCTGCTACACGGGCAGGGTGCCGGCCTCAGCAATGGAATGTCGTCCTTCTACGGACACTCCTTGCCTTACACGCCGGGACGCGAGATTGCCAGCAAGGACTTCATTCCGGCCTCACAGTACTACTCCGACTACACGGTGGTCCTCAATCGCCTTGGGCTGCGGTTCACCGACGAGTCGATCGGCGTTCTCGACGAACATAACGCTCAGCAGGGCTCCCGCCAGCCGGACGCCCGATACTTCCTGGTATTCGACGAGGCGATCCGCGACCGGCATGTCACGTCGAGTGTGGGCCTGCCGGGCGTCCTGGGCTCCCGCGTCCCTGACCGGCTCGACCTGGTACGCAGCCTCGGCGGTCTGGTCATCGAGGCCCCGTCCCTTCGCGCTCTGGCCGACGCGCTGGGATCGCACGGCGTGCCGCCCGAGAACGTGCGCGACTCGATCAATCACTACAACGAGTCGACCGACCCGGTACGCGGCCTCTTCCCGCCACGCGTCTGTCACCACGAGCCGCTGCATGAAGCGCCGTTCTACGCCGTTGAGTGCGTCAGCGCCATCACGTACACGATGGGTGGACTCCTCGTCGATGACGAATGCCGGGTCCTCGATGCCGACGGCAGGCGAATCGGGGCGGCTTTCGCTGCCGGCGCGGACGCCGGCGGTGTCTTCGTAGACGTTTACGGCGGCGGTCTCGGATGGGCCGCGGTCAGTGGCCGTGCGGCCGGCCTCGGAGCGGCGTCATGAGCGCGCCGTCCGGGCAGGTGCAGGGGAAGGTCGTGATCGTTACGGGCGCTGCCGGCGGTCAGGGGGCGGCCGAAGTCCGCTGGCTGGTGGCCGAAGGGGCATCCGTACTGGCAACCGACATCGCCGAAGTGCAAGGTGCCGCGCTCGCCGATGAGCTCGCGTCGCAGGGAGGGCATGTCGCCTTCCGCCGTCTCGACGTCACCGATCGAAACGACTGGAGGACGGTACTTGACGAGGCCCTTTCACGTTGGGGGCGCGTCGACTGCCTCGTCAACAACGGCGGTATCAGCGATCGTGCGGGCGTGTTCGGCGTTGACCTCGACCGGTGGGCACGTGTGCTAGACGTCAACCTGACCGGGCCCTTGCTCGGAATGCGCGCCGTTGCGCCGTCCATGCGGGCCGTCGGCAAAGGCTCCATCATCAACGTCTCGTCCGTCGCGGGGCTCGCCGCGTATCCGGGCGCGGCGTACGCCGCCAGCAAGTGGGGCCTTCGTGGCCTGAGCAAGAGCGCCTCCGTCGAGTTCGCGCCGCATGGTATACGCGTCAACTCGATCCATCCGGGCTTCATCGAGACCGGCATGGTCACAGATGCGGACCCCGCGTACCTCGACGGGTTCGCGCGCACGACTCCGCTTGGACGCGCGGGCCGATCAACCGAAGTCGCGCCACTGGTGGGGTTTCTCTGCTCCGACGCAAGCAGCTACATCACCGGCGCCGAGATCGCCGTAGACGGGGGATGGTCATCCGGCGGCCAGATCCGAGGCGTCGCGATCGCCGCCGCCGATTACCGCCGCGCGGTATCCACTCAGGAGGCTCAGGCATGACACTCCCGCAAATCGTCACCGACTACTTCCGCTTCCTTTCGGCGGGGCAGTTCGAGGAGGCAGCGGCCTGCTTTTCCGCGGACGCCTTCTACTCCCACCCGCCGTACGACCCTGGCTCCGACGGCGTGACCGCGTCGCGCCTGGAAGCCCGGGGAACCGACTCCCTCGTCCGGCTGTTTCGTGCCCGTGGCAAGCGCGACTGGTCGCACGAGACCCGCTCGGACACCGTCGAGAACCGCTTCTACATCGAGGGTGTCGTTCGTGACGCCGACGGCGCTGAGGTCTTGTCGTTCCTGTCGGCCGGACAGCTCGACGACAACGGTCTCATCGCGAGGTACGTGGCCTACGACTCTCGTCCACCGGTGGGGTCGGCGTCGCCGGTGTGAAAAGCGCCAGCGACTCCCACTGCCACCGGGACCCGGAGTCGTCCCAATCCTCGACGAGAGTGGGCACGACTCAAAGGCAATGACGTCAAAACGTCCGGTATCTCGACCCACCAAAAGGGCAGTCTTTCATGACGCAGTTCCTCGTAACGACGTTGTCCAATGCGGCAGTGTACGCATTGATCGCGGTGTCGTTGAACGTCATCTACCGCTCGAGCGGCATCCTGAACTTCGGCGCCGGGCACATCGCCGTCATCGCGGGAATCTTCTACGTCAACCAGGCCACCCCTAGTGTCCTCGGCGTTCTCAGCACGATGTTGGTGACGGCGCTGTTGAGCCTCTGTGGGTATGCCGTCGCCGTCTGGTGGGGTCAGCGCCGGGGCGTCAACCACGTCGCCCTGTCGCTCTCGCTCCTGGGTGTCGGACTGGTGCTGGAGTTCCTCGCCGGTGAGATCTGGGCGAAGGAGGGTTTTGCCGCCGAGCCCCTGCTCGAGGGCAGCATCTCGATCGGGGACACGACCTTCGCACGCGGGCGGATCCTGGTAGTGGTCCTGGCGGGCGTTTTCATTGTCGGCATTCTCGCGTTCGTCGACCGGACGATGGTCGGCAATGCCCTCGAGGCCACGGCCGCCGACAGCGAACTGGCGAGCCTGTACGGCGTGCGCACCGGCGTCATCGCCGTCGTGACCTGGGTCCTCGCCGGATCCGCACTCGGTCTTGCGGGGGTTCTGCAGAGTTCGATCGCCGCCGTGCAGCTGGCATCGGCGCTCCCGCTCATCATCTTCGGGATCGCTGCCGCGGTCGTGGGCGGTTTGGGAAGCATTTCCAAGGCTGTAGCCGGCGCATTGGCCGTAGCGGCCGTGCAGACCGGCTTCATTCAGTTCGTGAGCCCGCGCTACTCGGTCAGCATGGTCTTTCTCCTGCTGTTCATCGTCCTTTCCTGGCGGCCCGCCGGGCTGTTCGCAAACCCCCGCAAGGCAGAGAGGGTATGACCATGGCAAGGGCCTCGGAGAGTCCCCGTCCTTGGTGGCAGTCGTTACTAGCGCCCCTCGTCCTGCTCGCCCTGGTCCCGTTGATCCAGGGTGACGACTTCTCGGTGTACCTGGCCATCACCGCAGCGGCGGCTTTCATCCTCACCGTCAGCTTCAACCTCATCTACGGCTACGCCGGCATCTTCTCCCTCGCCCATGTAGCCGTCTACGGGATCGGCGCGTACGTGACGTGCCTGCTGCAGATCAAGATGGGGTTGCCGTTCCTGGTGGCTGCGGTGGTCTCCATGGCCGTCTGCGCGGCCGTTGGTGTCCTGCTCTGGCTGCCGACCCGCCATCTCAAGGACCTATTCCTCGCGATCGCCACGCTCGGCTTCGCGGTGACGGTCCAAGAGGTCCTTCTCAAGTGGACGTCGGTGACCGGCGGTGCCCAAGGGCTGCTCGGCATCCCCTACGCGGAAATCGCCGGGGCGGAGATCGCAGCCAACACGCTCGAGTACTACGCCCTGGCGGCCCTCGGCGCATGGATCGCCTGGGAACTCTCCGCGCGTCTTACCAGGTCGGGCATGGGACGCAAATTCATGGCATTGAAGGACGCGCCGGTAGCGCTCTCAGCGGTGGGAGTATCGCCCGGCCGCGTCAGGCTCGTCGCCTTCGTCGTCTCAAGTGTCCTGGCGAGCCTGGCGGGCACGATCTTCGCTCACCAGTCGCTCTCCATCGCCTCGGATTCGTTCGGGCTGCACCGGCTGATCCTGCTGATCCTCGCTGTGTTGATCGGTGGGGTCGGAACCCAGTTCGGCCCGGTGATCGGTGTCATCGCGCTCGTGTTCATCGACGAGGCCGGTGTCGCGAGCGCCGGCTACAACACCCTCATCCTGGGCGTCGCGATCATCCTTCTGCTCAGCTACGGGCGTGGCGGCATCGGCGGCCTCGTTGAGCGACTGGTGACGTCGATACTGCGGCGCCGACGTCCTGATCAGCTCATCGACGTCCAGCCCACCGATGTCGGCTTCGAAACGCGGTCGGCAAAGGGACCGCTGCGCGTCGAGAACGTCTCGGTCGACTTCGGCGGAGTACGGGCGCTGTCCGACGTGACCCTCGAGGTGGCCCCGGGGCGGGTACTGGGTCTCGTGGGTCCGAACGGCGCCGGCAAGACCACCCTCGTCAACATCATCACGGGCCACGTCATACCCACTTCCGGTCAGGTCACTCTGGACGGACAGCGGCTGGACGCTCAGCTGCCGTACAAGGTGGCGCGGCTGGGGGTCGTGCGTACCTTCCAGACGGCGAGGCTCATACCCGAAGTCTCCATCGTCGGCAATGTCGCGCTGGGCTTCGCCGGAACCGCCACCGCGAGCGACCTCGGCGAGGTCTTCGACTCGCCCGCTGCCCGGCGCGACACCCGCGATGCGCTGAGCAAGGCAGTCGGCCTGTTGCGCGCCCTCGGCGTCCACGAGAACCTGGGTGACCCGATCGGTTCGCAGCCGTACGCGACACAGCGCCTGACCGAGGTCGCTCGGGCACTTGCCACCGCGCCGTCGTTCCTCCTGCTCGATGAACCCGGCGCGGGCCTCAACGACCACGAACGATCGACGCTGGCGCTGATCATCCGCCAACTCGCCGACGCCGGCATCGGCATCCTCCTGATCGACCACAACGTCTCGTTCGTCGCGGAGGTCTCGGACGGAATGCACGTGCTCGACGGTGGTCAGACGCTGGCCGCGGGGGAGCCCGACGACGTCCTGGGCCGCGCCGAAGTCGTCGACGCCTACCTCGGAGGGAACGTATGACCGCGCTGCTGGAGGTGCGAGGCCTACGGGCCGGGTATGGCTCCGCCACCGACGTACTGGTCGACATCGACCTCACCGTCGAGGAGGGGGCGGCCATCGGGATGATCGGCGCGAACGGCGCCGGGAAGAGCTCACTGCTGAAGGTGCTGGCGGGCTTGTTGCCGGCCCGCTCAGGAGAGATCGAGTTTCAAGGCACTCGTCTCGGCAACGAGTCCCCGTCGGCGCGCCTGCGTCGTGGCCTGGTGATGCTGCCCGAGGGCCATCGCGTCATCCGGTCACTCACGGTGGAGGAGAACCTCCGGCTGGCCGCCATCTCACGCTGGCCGCGGGGAGTCCGATCGCGCCTCGACGAGGTCCTTCCGATGGTGTTCGATCTCTTTCCCGTACTCAAAGACCGCCGGCGACAGCTCGCCGGCCTGCTCTCCGGCGGCGAACAGCAGATGGTGAGCATCGGGCGTGCGCTGGTGTCGAAACCGCGGCTGCTGCTGCTCGATGAGCCGTCGCTCGGCCTCGCCCCGGTCGTCATCGACCGGATCTACGAGTCACTGGGCCTCCTGCGTCAAACGGGGTTGTCGCTCCTGGTCGTTGAGCAGAACTACGCGCGGCTCAATGTCTTGTGCGACCGCCTGCACGTCCTCCGGCTCGGCAAGGTCACGTTGTCCACCGACGGGGGAATCGACAGCGACGAGGCGATCCGATCCGCGTACTTCGGACACGAGGAGCCGTCGGCAGTAACGACCACACAGAACAAAGGAGTGAGTGGATGAAGCTCAAAGCATCAGTCGCGCTGGCCGTTACTGCCAGCCTGGCCCTCGCAGCCTGTGGCAAGTCGTCCGATTCATCCGGCGGCGGCAACAGCGACCCACTTGTCGTGGCCGTTGTCGTGCCGTTGACCGGTGCCTCGGCTAAGACGGCTGAACAGATGGTCAACGGCGCCAAACTCGCCGCCGAAAAGGTGAATGTGAACGGCGGGGTCGGAGGGCGCAAGCTCGAGATCAAGGTCTACGACGACAAACTGACCGCCGAAGACGCGAGCAAGGAGTCGCAGCGGGCTATCACCCGCGACCGCGCGATAGCCATCGTCGGCGGGCAGTCCAGCGGCGAGGCGCTCGCGATCCGGGAGGTGGCGGAGCGCGCGAAGGTGCCGTTCATCACGCCTTCCGCCACCGCGGAGTCGGTGACGAAGGGCGCGATCTTCACCTACCGCATCGCACCGTTGCTGACGGACTACGCGACCGGGGTCGTCGACACGGGCAAGGCGCTCGGCCTCAACAAGCCAGTGGTACTCAACGACTCCGGATCGGCGGGTCTCCTCCTCAAGGACCTCTTCTCGAAGCGCGCCAAGGAGGTCGGTCTTACCTTCGCCGGTGACCCGATCGAATATCCGATCAACGGCACCGACGTGAACGCGCAGGTCTCCGCCGCCGCGAGCAAGAAGCC
This sequence comes from Planosporangium spinosum, assembly GCF_049999945.1. Classification (NCBI taxonomy): domain Bacteria; kingdom Bacillati; phylum Actinomycetota; class Actinomycetes; order Micromonosporales; family Micromonosporaceae; genus Planosporangium; species Planosporangium spinosum. The sequence continues at coordinate 20,790 of NZ_JBLYUB010000047.1, forward strand.
CGATGGTGTCCTCATCGGCGGGTCGGCCGGCAGTGACCACGGGCTGGTGGCCAAGACGATGCTCGAGCAGGGGTTGAATGTTCCGCTCGTCGGCTTCAGCCCCATCCTGGTCAACGACGCCATCAAGATCGCGGGCAAGGCGTACAGCGAACTCCCGGGCGTCTACTCGCTCCAGAACCTCGACCAGACCAAGGAGTCGACGAAGTCCTTCATCGCCGACTACAAGAAGAAGTTCGGCGAGGCCGACCTCACGGAGCACCCGGCGCAGACCTTCGACGCGATCAACATCCTGACCGAGGCGCTGAAGTCCGCCGGCGGTGAAGGCGGGCAGAAGCTCGTGGATGCGCTGAACTCGATCAAGCCGCACGACGGCGTCTCGGGGAAGAGCGGCTCCCAGATCGAATTCTCCAAGGAGCGCCACGACGGGTTCAAGGGCAAGTACCTGGTCACCTACAAGATGAACGGGCCCAAGGCCGAGCAGGTCAACCTCGGAGGCTGACGATGCTGCCGGCCCGGGACGACCCGGGCCGGCAAGCCGGGTGGTGACCGTACACAGTGACCTGATCATGGAGTTGAGGAGGACGAGCCGCGTGTCCCGCGGACGACAGCGATTGAGTTTTCTCGGATCGACAGCCCTCGCAGGCGTAGGAATGACCGCTCTGACCAAGGCGTCGGGCCGGTCGGTCATGTCGCTGGCCACCGAAGCCTGCCGTGCGGCTGTCGACGACGCCGGTCTCAGCCTCGAAGACGTCGACGGCATCATCAGCTTCAGCTTCAACAACGACTCGGTCTCGTCGCAGGCTGTAGCAACGGTGCTCGGCCTGCCTGCGCCGCGTTATCTGGTCGACGTGAGCCTGGGGGGACAGGCTCCGGCCTTTCTCGTCATGCAAGCCGCGGCGGCTGTCGAAACGGGCATGGCGAACAACGTCCTCGTTTTCCGTGCGCTGAACGGACGCAGCGGACAGCGGGTGGGGAGTACCCGTGCCCCCGGACTGGCGCCCGGTTTCAGATACCCGTACGGTCTCACCGCGTACCCGCAGTTCATCGCCATGTGGGCGCGACGTTTCCTGATCGAGACCGGAGGGGACGGGCGCGACCTCGGGGCCGTCGCGGTGGCGCAGCGCGCCTGGGCCGTCGACAATCCGCGGGCGGTCCGCCGAAGCCCGTTGACGATCGAGCAATACCTCGAGTCGCCGATGATCGCCGATCCGTTCCGTGCGGCCGACTGCACGACCGAGGTTGACGGGGCGTGTGCCGTTCTGGTCACCTCGCGCGCCCGCGCGTCAGACCTGAGGCACGACCCCGTCGTCATTCAGGGTGCCGCTTACGGGACCGGCAAGCGGTCCGGACTGGACGCCGGCGACGCCATGCTCTGGTCGGACATGACACGCAACTACACCAGCACCATCGCTGATGACCTATGGGGGAGCGCGGGGATCGCACCCGCCGACGTCGACATGGCCCAGCTGTACGACTGCTTCTCCAGCAGCGTTCTCCTCGCGATGGAAGGGCTGGGATTGGCCGGCCGCGGGGAGGCGGCGGACATGATCCGCGAAGGTCATACCCGTCCGGGCGGCCGGCTGCCGGTGAACACGAACGGCGGACTACTTGCCGAGGGGTACCTGCACGGGATGAACACCGTAGCCGAGGCCGTATACCAACTGCAGGGGCGCGCGGGGACGCGGACAGTCGAGGGTGCGGAGAGTTGTGTCGTCACGTCCGGTGCGCTCACCGACGGCTCTGCGCTGGTCCTGACCCGAGACAAGAGGACCGCCGCATGACGCCGATCGACTCTCTCATCACCGGCCTCGACCCCGACGGTGACGGGTTCTGGCGGGAGGTCGGCCGGAACCGTATCCCGGTGCGCCGGTGCACCGCGTGCGACACGCGGTTCGTGTTGCCGCTGCCGTCGTGCCCGGAATGCGGCGGCCCCGATCTCGAGATCCTTGCGTCCTCGGGCACCGGGTCCCTCTATTCCTGGGTGGTCGTGAACTACGCCTTCGACGAGGAGCTGTCGCGACAGGTGCCTTACGTCGTCGGCGCCATCGAACTCGACGAACGAGCCCGCATCTTCGCTCGCATCGAGGGTGTCGAACCAGAGGCCATGGTCCCGGGGCTGCGGCTGACGGCGACCTACCCGGACGATGCCGGGCGCCCCCCGATTGTCTTCGTACCTGAAAAAGGGGCCTGTCAATGAATCTCCCTGTCGCGGTTCACACTCCCGACCAGGAAAAGACCTACCGTGAGTCGGGCGCCTGGCCTCAGTTCACCCTCGCGGACAAGGTGCGTCAGTGGGCGTCCGAGCGCCCCGACAGCCTGGCGGTGGTCGACGGGACGGACGGGCGCGAAGTCACCTTTGGCCGACTCTGTGTGGACGCGTCACGCGTCGCGGGCTGGCTGCGGGATCAGGGTATCGGCGCCGGTGACGGGGTGTCCGTGCAGCTGCCCAATCGCTACGAGACGGTGGTGATGTACACCGCGGCGTCCATGGTGGGGGCCCGGCTGAACCCGCTGCTGCCGAACTACCGGAGACGGGAGCTCTCCCACTTCCTGCGGGTGTCGCGGGCCCGCGTCTACGTCACGCCCGCCGTGTACCGAGGATTCGACCACGCCGCCCTGGCCGCTGAACTGCTCGACGAGCTCGACAACTCGTTCATCCACGTGGTCGTCGACCAGGAAGCCCACGGACACGACGCCGTCTCCCTGTCAGACCTGCTGGGCAGCGCGCCGCTGGAGACGTTTCCCGTCGTGTCCCCGGCAGCCGTCAGCGAGCTGATCTTTACGTCGGGCACGGAGTCGCAGCCCAAGGCCGTCATGCATACGGAAGAAACCGTCAACCATTCCGCGCGCGCTTCGTACGACCACCTCGGACTCACCGTCGGCGATGTCGTGTGGATGCCGTCGCCCGTCGGCCACTCGACAGGGTTCAACTTCGGGGTCCGGCTCGCGCTGATACACGGACTGCCCGTCGTCCTCCAGGACCGGTGGGAGGCCAGCCGGGCCGCCGAACTGATCGAGAAGCACCGCTGCACCTACACGCTGGCCGCGTCGACCTTCCTCACCGATCTGCTCAGGGCCGCCCGAGAGGACGGGCGTGACATCAGCTCGATGCGGTTCTTCGGCTGTGGCGGTGCCCCGGTCGCTTCGGAGCTCGTCCGCGAAGCGGCATCGATTGGAGTCAATGTCCTTCGGATCTACGGCTCCACCGAGGGCCTCATCATCTCGTGGAACCAGATCTCGTCGCCGAGGTCGAAGCGCGAAGGAACCGACGGGCTGCCGCCGGAGCAGACGTCTGTCGCAGTGTGGGATGACGACGGACGACCCCTGGGAATGAACGAAGTGGGCGAACTCGCGGTCAAGGGTCCGAACGTCTGCGTGGGGTTCTTCGACGACCCTGTGCGTACTGCCGCCACCTTCACCCCGGACGGCTGGCTCCGCTCGGGCGACCTGGGCGTGGTCGACGAGGACGGCTACGTCACCGTTGTAGGCCGGAAGAAGGAGACCATCATTCGAGGGGGCCTCAACATCGCGCCGCGCGAGATCGAAGATGTGCTCGTCGAGATGCCAGGTGTGCGCGACGTGGCGGTGGTCGGGGTCGCCGACCCTCGACTCGGCGAGATCGTCGGGGTCTACCTGGTGCCAGAGCCCCCCGCACAGCCGACGCTGGAGGACGTGGTGGCCTACCTCTCCGCGAGAGAGATGGCCAAGTACAAGCTGCCGCAGTACATCCAGCTGATCGACGAGCTTCCCCGCACGCCCACCGGCAAGGTCCGCAAGACCGAGCTTGCAACTCGGGCCAACCAGGAACGGAGTGCCAGCCGTGATGACGCCGCGCACTGAGCTGACCGTCCGAGAGGATTGGGAGGTTGACGGTACGCGCGGTGTCCTGATCCGGATCAACCGGCCGGACCTGCGCAACCCGCTCGACCACGACACCGTGCGAGCGCTCCTTGTCCATCTGGATGAGGCCGAGGCAGATCCGCTGCTGCGAGGTTTCATCGTCACGGGTGTCGGAAAGGCGTTCTCCGCAGGCGGGGACCTGCGTAAATACCTCGACCTGTACAAGAATCCGGCACGCTTCAGCGCCTTTCTGGAGGACTTCAAGAAGCTCTGCGAGCGCCTTGAGCGTGGACCCCTGGTGACGTGTGCCATGGTGAACGGCGCTTGCGTGGCGGGCGGCCTCGAGCTCGCGCTCGCCTGCGACTTCATCACCATCTCCCAGACCGCGCGGATCGGCGACGGACACCTGGGATCAGGTCAACTACCGGGCGCGGGCGGGAGCCAGCGGCTCGGTCGCGCAATCGGGTGGCAGAAAGCCAAGGAGTGGATGCTTACCGGCCGGCTGTACACGCCCGCGGAGGCCGAGGCGGTTGGTCTCACCACGCTCGTCTCGGCGCCGGGCGAGTTGGAGGCGGCGACGATCAGCCTCGTTGCCGCCGCCGGGCAGCACAGTCCCCACGCCTACCGCACGATGAAGCAGCTCATCGACGTCGGGCGGCAGAATGGCCTGGACGACGGGTTGCAGAAGGAACTGGCCACAGTGCACACATATGCGACGACGTCGCACGACGCCCTCGAAGGCATCCAGGCCTTCCTGGAGAAGCGGCCGCCCGAGTACCAAGGGCTCCCGCCGGCCGGTAATACCGCCGAAGCCGATCTCCAACCTCGCACCCAGAAGGGCAACCGAACCCGATCGCTGCTCAAGACGTCGGCCCGGAACGTGTTCGGGCGAATCGGCTACGGCCATGCCCGGGTCTCGGACATCACGTCCGAAGCCAACCTGTCACAGGGCAGTTTCTACCGGTACTTCACCGACAAGGAAGCAGTTCTCATGGAGCTGCTCGAGGACCTGCTCCGCGACGTCGTAGCGTTCGCGCGCGACAGCTGGCTGCCGACCGAGCCGACACGCTCGGTGTACACCACGACGCGTAAGTACCTGACCTTCTACGAGAAGAACGCCGACCTGTACGCGATGCTCATCGAGGCGGCACAGCGGGAACCGCGGGTACGCGAGATGTGGATCCAGGCTCGGGACGTCTTCTATCACCGGATCGCTCGGATGATCACGCGAGCGCAGGCCGAAGGGCTCGCCGATCCATCGTTGGACGCAGAGTTCACGGCCACGCTGTTCGGCGGCATGACCGAACAGTACGCGTACGCATGCTTCGTCGAGGGGCGGCCGTCCTCGCTGAGCTTCGACGACGTGGTGACACAGATGTCCCGGATCTGGGCGAACGCGATCTTCCGTGAGGACGCCGTTCACGCACAGCAGTCGGAGGCCCGTCAGTGAATGAGCACCGACCGGTAGCCATCGTCACCGGCGCGTCACGCGGGATCGGGGCCGCGATAGTCGCGGTCTTGAGAGAGCACGACTGGTCCGTCGTCGGGGCCGACCTGGAGCCCTCCGAGAGTCTTCGGGACGAGAACGTCCGGATGATCGAAGGCGACGTGACCGATGAGCAACTCTGGGACCGGCTGGTAGATGCGGCCCAGGAGCTCGGCGAGCTGCGCGGGATCGTGAACAACGCCGGCGTACAGGGCCCAGGCGCCCGGCTGGCCGAGACGTCATTGGCGGACTTCGCCGCGAACATCACCATCAACACCCATGGCGCCTTCCTCGGAACGCGAGCCGGGTTGCGCTCCCTTCGCTCCGGCGGCTCCATCGTCAACATCGCGTCGAACGCCGGATTCCGCGGGGTCCCGCGATACGGACCGTACGTCGCCGCGAAACACGCGGTGGTGGGCTTGACCCGCAGCGCCGCGATCGAAGGGGCGCGGGACGGGATCCGGGTCAACGCGGTGGCGCCGGGGCCCACGCAGACACGCATCATGGACGCCGTCGCCGATTCATTCAATGCCGCCTCGCCGGCGGCGGCCCGGGAGAAGCTGACGGCCGCGAACCCGAGCCGCCGTTTCGCGGAGCCGGCGGAGGTCGCCGAGGCGGTCATGTGGCTGCTCGGCGAGAAGTCCGGCTACGTGACCGGAACTGTCATGCCCGTCGACGGCGGTCTCACCGCGCTGTGAAAGGACCTACGTTTTGAGTTCAGATCTATTCAGCGTCCGGGATCGCGTCGTCATCGTGACCGGTGCTTCAAGCGGCCTGGGCGAGCACTTCGGCAGGAAGCTCGCGGAGGCGGGCGCGAAGGTGGTGCTCGCCGCGCGGCGCACCGAGAAGCTCGAGCGCATCGCCGCGGAAATAGGCGACGCCCTGGTCGTGCCCTGCGACGTCACTGTCGACGACGACTGCCGGGCGCTGGTGGAACGAACCGTCGAACGGTTCGGACGTGTCGACGTCCTCGTCAACAACGCCGGCATCAGCAAGCCGAACCGGGTCGACGACGAAACCGCCGACGACTTCCGGCAGGTGGTCGAGGTGAACCTCCTCGGCGCCTACTCGATGTGCCGGTATGCCGGACTGCAGATGGTCGCCCAGGGCAGCGGTTCGATCATCAATGTCGCTTCCATCGTCGGGCTCGTCGGCCTCGGCCGCATGCCTCAGGCGAGTTACGCGGCGAGCAAAGCCGGCGTCGTCAATCTCACGCGTGAGCTCGCCGCCCAATGGGCACGCCGCGGCGTGCGCGTCAACTCGATCGCTCCCGGCTTCTTCCCGACGGAGATGACTGAGGGCCTGTTCAGCAGCGAACAGGGTGAGGCCTGGGTGGCAAAGTTGACCCCGATGGGCCGCTCGGGCAGGGAAGGCGAATTGCTGGGAGCCCTCCTCTACCTCGCAAGCGATGCGAGTAGCTACGTGACGGGATCGGTCCTGCCCGTCGACGGTGGCTGGACGGCGGTCTGACCCAAGGGCTCAGCGGGGTCGGCGCACCGTGCGCGGCAGCGCAGCGGTGACAGTCACCGTGCGCCAACGACAATCAGACAGGAAATTTCTCGATGACTGACAATCTTCGCTTCAACTTCACCGGACAGACCGTCATCGTGACGGGAGGAGCCCACGGGATCGGGCTTGAGCTCGGGCGCTTCTTCCAGGCAGCCCAGGCCACCGTCTACCTGGTCGACTTCGACGGCGACGGGGTGGCGAGCGCAGCCGCCTCCATCGGCGCGCGAGCTCATCGCGCGGACGTGGCGAACACCGCCGCGGTCGACGCTGCCGTGGATCGGATCATCGGGGAGACGGGCCGCGTCGACATTCTCGTCAACAACGCCGGCATCCTGCGCGACAAGGTCTTGTGGAAACTGACCGACGAAGACTGGGACCAGGTCCTCGCGGTTCACGCCGGTGGCACGTTCCGCTTCACGCGGGCATGCACCCCGCACTTCCGCAACCAGCAGTTCGGGCGGGTCATCAATGTGACCTCGTACACCGGGCTGCGGGGTAACACGGGTCAGGCCAATTATGCGACCGCCAAGGCAGGGATCATCGGCTTCACCAAGACCGCGGCCAAGGAGCTGGCGCGATTCGGCGTGACGGTGAACGCGGTGTCCCCCAATGCGGAGACCCGGATGATCGCCTCCATTCCCGAGGAGAAGAAGAGGGAACTCGCGGCGGCCATACCCATGCAACGGTTCGCGCAGCCCGCGGAGATGGCCGCCACCGTCGGTTTCCTGGCGTCGAAGGAAGCCGGGTACGTGACAGGCGTCGTCCTTCCGGTGGACGGTGGGATGTCGATGTGATCCCCGCATGAAGAGGCTTGATGACCACGGCGTCACCACCCTCGCATCGACTCCCTGATCTGCTTGCTCCACCGTCGAAGGGGACATCTGTCATGACGTCCAAGGTGCTTTCCAGGCGAGACCTCGACTTCCTCCTTTTCGAATGGCTCCAGTCGGAGTGCCTGACGTCCAGAGATCGGTTCAAACACCACTCGCGTGAGACGTTCGACGCTGCCCTCGAGCTGTCCCAGCAGCTGGCGGAGCGTCACTTCGCCACTCACAACGCCAAGAGCGACAGGGAAGAACCGCGGTTCGACGGCGAGCGCGTCACGATCATCCCGGAGGTCGCCGCGGCCCTGACCGCGTTCAACAAGAGCGGCCTCTTCAGCGGTGCCATGGACGAGGCACTGGGCGGTTTCCAACTGCCCAACGTCATCCATCGCGCGTGCTTCGCCTGGTTCCAGGCGGCGAACATCGCGACCGCAAGTTACCCGATGCTCACCATGGCGAACGCCAACCTGTTGATCACACACGGTTCTCCGGCGCAGATCGACACCTTCGTCGCCCCCATGGTCGAAGGACGCTACTTCGGCACGATGTGCCTCTCGGAACCTCAGGCCGGCTCGTCCCTCGCCGATGTCACCACGCGGGCCGTGCCCGCCGGTGACGGGACGTTCCGGCTCTACGGCAACAAGATGTGGATCTCGGGCGGCGACCACGAACTCAGCGAGAACATCGTGCACCTCGTCCTCGCCCGCGTCGAGGGATCACCTCGGGGGGTCAAGGGCCTGTCCCTCTTCATCGTCCCGAAGTTCCTCGTGAATGAGGACGGCTCACTCGGCGAGCGCAATGACGTCGTGCTCGCGGGCTTGAACCACAAGATGGGCTACCGCGGTACGACCAACGCCGTTCTCAACTTCGGCGAGGGCACACATACGCCTCGGGGGTCGTCAGGCGCGGTGGGATATCTGCTGGGCGAACAGAACCACGGCCTCGACTACATGTTCCACATGATGAACGAGGCCCGCATCGGTGTCGGCGCCGGCGCCACGTGCCTGGGTTACACCGGGTACCTGCATGCGCTGGACTACGCCCGAAGCCGGCTGCAGGGCCGGGTCGTCGGGGCGAAGGACCCCGCTACACCGCAGGTACCGATCGTTCAGCACGCAGACGTCAGACGGATGCTGCTCGCCTCGAAAGCCTACGTCGAAGGGGCAATGGCGCTGGTCCTGTACGCCGCCCGGCTCCTCGACGAGCAACAGACCGCCTCGGCCCCAGCGGCCCGGGACCGTGCCGGGCTGCTCCTGGACGTGCTCACCCCTATCGTCAAGAGCTGGCCGTCACAGTGGTGCCTGGTCGCGAACGACCACGCGATCCAGATCCACGGGGGCTACGGCTACACCAGGGAGTACCCGGTCGAACAGTTCTACCGGGACAACCGCCTCAACCCCATCCATGAAGGCACGCACGGCATCCAGGCGCAGGACCTCCTAGGCCGTAAGATCGTCATGCGCGACGGCGCCGGTCTGCAGCTGTTGGTGCAGGCCATCAGCGAGACCGTCGGCGAGGCCACCGGTGACCTCGCTGCGATGGGGGCACAGCTGCAGCATGCCGTGACCCGGGTCGTCCGGGTCACCGAGAGCCTCTGGGCCACCGGGGACCCGGCAACCGCGCTGGCCAACGCCGCGGCATACCTTGAAGTCGTCGGCCACACAGTCATCGCGTGGATGTGGCTGGAACAGGCGATCGTGGCAATGGGGAAGGAAGGCGACTTCTACGCGGGCAAGCGAGCAGCTGCGTCGTACTTCTTCACCCATGAGCTGCCCCGAATAGAACCGCAACTGGACCTCCTCGCTTCCATGGACGTCTCGTTGCTCGCGGTCTCCGAGGCGTGGCTCTGAATCACTGCGGTAAAACCAACGGGCGCCCGACGCTCATCAAGACCATGAGCCGGACGTACGTCCGGAAAAGGCTGAACAGAAAAGGCTCCTGGGAGTCTCGAAGTCGGAAGAGGGATCTGAGGTTGCGAGAACTTGTGCGTCCCGATCTGTTGGGTCCGTTGCTGGCGAAGGCCCTCGGCGATGACCGATGGCTGGCGCTCGAGCCGACGCTCATCGTCGGCGGCAAGTCGAACCTGACCTTCGAGCTCACAAGCGCGGCCGGCTCGGTGATCCTGCGTCGTCCGCCATCGGGCGACCTACTGCCGAGCGCCCATGACATGGGTCGCGAGGTGAGAATCCAGAAGGCGCTGGCCGGTACCGCGGTGCCCGTGCCGCGCATCGTCCTGGAGGACACCGGCGGTGACCTGTTCGGCGCGCCCTTCTATGTGATGGAGAAGGTGCGGGGCCAGGTGATCAGGGAGGAGCTGCCAGCCGGGTACGCCGAGTCGGCAGCACAGAAGCGCGAGCTCGCGTTCGCCCTGGTCGACACGCTCGCCGATCTCCACGCCGTCGATCCCGTATCCGTTGGCCTGGGGGACTACGGTCGTCCCGACGGGTACCTGGAGAGGCAGCTCCGGCGCTGGAGCGGGCAGTGGGACAAGTCGAAGACCCGCGACGTGACGGAGGTTGACGAGCTGCGGGCCCGGCTTGTCACGTCCGTGCCGGCTAGTCAGCGCGCGTCGATCGTGCACGGCGACTACCGGATGGACAACTGTCTGATGGATCCGGCTGACCCCGCGGGGGTGGCGGCGGTGATCGATTGGGAACTGTCCACGCTCGGCGACCCCTTGACCGATCTCGGTGTCCTGTTCTTCTACTGGCGAGAGCCCGGGGAGGAACAGCGCGCGCTGACACCGGTTGTCACCACCACCCCAGGATTCCCGAGCCGGGCCGACCTGGCAGCGCGCTACGCGGAGCGTACGGGAGCAGCGCTGGAGAGCATCGCCTTCCATGAGGCGCTGGCCCATTTCAAGTTCGCCGTCATCGCGCAGGGGATCGCGGCTCGTGTCTCGGCCGGAACCATGGCCGGCCAGGACTTCGGCGACCTCGACGCCGAGGTGCGCCGGATAGCTGAATCCGGCGTTTCCCTCCTCGCGCAGAGAGGCTGATCGAATGGATTTCGCTCTTTCCCCCAAGGCGCAGGAGACCTGCTCCCGGATGTGGGACTTCATGCGAGAAGAAGTGTTTCCCGCCGAGAGCGAGTACAGCTCATGGCGGGCGACCCACGACGCGCACGGCTACCCGCCGGTCGTCGAGCGGCTCAAGGAGTCCGCTAAGAAGCGTGGGCTGTGGAATCTCTTCCTCCCCGAGGCGTCGGGGCTGACGAACCTGGAGTACGCGGCCGTCGCCGAGATATCCGGCTGGTCACCGGTGATCGCGCCCGAGGCGATCAACTGCCAGGCGCCGGATACGGGGAACATGGAGACGCTGCACCTGTTCGGCACCGACGCCCAGAAGGAACGATGGCTCGAGCCGTTGCTGGCCGGTGAGATCCGGTCGGCCTTCGCGATGACCGAACCCGATGTGGCGTCCTCCGATGCCACGAACATCACCACGCAAATCATCCGCGACGGCGACCAATACGTGATCAACGGACGGAAGTGGTGGATCACCGGGGCGGCGGACGACCGGTGCCAGGTGTTCATCACGATGGGCAAAACCGATCCGTCTGCGCCGACGCACCGGCAGCAGTCGATGATCTTGGTGCCCCGTGATGTCCCGGGGCTGACGATCGAGCGGCATTTGCCGATCTTCGGCTATCAGGACCAGCACGGACACTCGGAGCTTGTGTTCGAGGATGTGCGGGTGCCGGCGAGCAACCTGCTCGCAGGCGAAGGGGACGGGTTCATGATCGCCCAGGCGCGGCTCGGGCCGGGGCGAATCCACCATGCTATGCGCGCGATCGGGATGGCGGAGCGGGCGCTGGGCCTGATGGTGGACCGGGCCAAGTCGCGGGTCGCGTTTGGTCGGTACCTCTCTGAGCAGGGCGTCGTTCAGGAACTGATCGCGCAGTCACGGATGGAGATCGACCAGGCGCGGCTGTACGTCTACAAGACCGCATGGTTGATCGACAACGTTGGTGCGAAGGGTGCGCGCACGGAGATCGCGGCGATCAAAGTCGCCGTACCGGCTATGGCCACCCGCGTGATCGACCGGGCGATCGAGGTCTTCGGCGGTGCCGGGGTCAGCGACGACACACCACTGGCCTATTTCTACTCACTGGCCCGCGTCCTACGCATCGTCGACGGACCGGACGCCGTTCACCGCCGCTCCGTCGCTCGTGAGGAGCTAAAGCGTGGAAGGCCGTATGTCGGCTGATACGGCGAGGCTGCGGTTGGCGACCGGTTGGGAGGCATTCATGCTTCGGTCTCTGAACGTCATCGTCGAACGCGTCTTTGGGCTGCCGGCGGAGCATCGCGCCCACGGTGGTGACGCAGGTCGGCACTACTGATCATCCTGATGGGCGGAGCGCGGCGGAGGACGACGAATGGCGGTAATGCGGATCGAACCCGATGACGTGACGGCAGACTGGACGCGTCCCGGCGTGTTTGAGGTTGCCGCCGGCGTGTATCGCATTCCACTGCCCTTACCGCACGACGGTCTGCGCTCGGTCAATGTGTACGCCCTGGCCGGCGACGACGGCCTCGTGCTGGTCGACTCCGGCTGGGCCATCGCGGAAGCCAGACAAGCGCTCGATGCGGCCCTGGCTGCCTTGGGCGCGGGTGTCGGGGACGTACGGCGGTTTCTCGTGACCCATGTGCACCGGGATCACTACGCGATGGCGGTGGCGGTACGGCGCGAGTTCGGTACCGCGGTGAGCCTCGGTGAGGGTGAGCGGCGGTCCATTCTCGAGCTGTCCACTCCCGGTCGTCGACCGATGTCCGACTACTGGCAGGCGCTGGTGCGATGCGGCGCAGGCGACATCGTCAGCGACCTCCGCGCGCAGTTCGAGCTGGTGCCGCACGATCCGGCGGACTGGGCGCTGCCGGACGACTGGCTGGCCGGTGGGGCGGACATCGAGTTATCGACCAAGACACTTCGGGTAGTGGCGACCCCCGGACACACCCGTGGGCACGTCGTCTTCATCGATCGTGACGCGCAGCTGATGTTCGCGGGCGACCACGTCCTTCCGCATATCACGCCGTCCATCGGCTTCGAGGCGGTGGCCGCCGAGCTTCCGCTGGGGGACTATCTGGATTCGTTGCGGCTAGTCCGGTCGCTGCCCGACCAGCGGCTGCTGCCAGCCCACGGTCCGGTCGGCCCGAGCGTCCACGCGCGCGTCGACGAGCTCCTGCACCATCACGCGGAGCGGCTGGATCATGCTTGCGGTGCCGTGGAGGACGGACTGACCGCGTACGAGGTCGCTGGTCGGCTGACCTGGACCAGGCGCGAGCGGTCCTTCGTCGACCTCGACCTGTTCAACCAGACGCTCGCCGTCGCCGAAACGGCCGCCCACCTCGACCTGCTGGTGGCGCAGGGGCGGCTGAAAGCTACCGACGCCGAAGGAGTGCGCCGCTACGACCCGGCATGATCGTCGGGGTGTCCGGCCCTGTCAGCGGGGCCGCGAACCTCGGCCTGTCACCCGACGCCCTTCCCCACTCCTGCACACCCTGTAGGTGCCGAGAACCGGGTCCGCGGGTCACGTCCCGCGAGATGGTGTAGATCGCCTGCGTGAGGCTCTGTGCGCTGTTCAGTTTTCCGGTCGATAACCGGCTGGGCAACGGGTGTGGCTATGCGGCGGCGAGTTCGGTGGTCGTG
>NZ_JBLYUB010000048.1:0-32738 GCF_049999945.1 Planosporangium spinosum
CAGCGGCTGCACTCTGCGCTCGACTACCGCACCCCAGCCGAAGCCCTCACCGACTACCAGATCCGCATCGCCGCCTGACCAGCAAACCCACGAGGACCTGTCCAAGATCCTTGACACAGCTCACCCGACGGATGAACACCGGTTACTACCTCCCCATGTCGTGAACGGCCCCCGTGGGGCAGCCGTGTCCGCGACCCCTGACACTCGCCACTGAGGACGTTCACATCAAGGTCACCGCTCGTGTGTACACCCTCACCCCGCAGTTACCGCAAGCTCCGTACCTGTGCGTACGCACCTCGGGTCCAGCCGAACTAACGTGCTTCGGCGTACGTACCTCCGGGTACGTACCTGTGCGCAAAGGCAAACAAAACGTCCACGCTAGGTGTCGGCTAGCCGACAGATCAGCAGCTATCGATCACGGCTACGCCTCCCGAAAATTGGGGGCACGAGAAAGGTGGACCGCGCGATGAGCGACCTGGACCGATCCACCAGCCGAACCCTGATGCTGCTCGCGCAGCCCGGCGCCTACGAGGCCCTCCTCGCCATGCACACCCGCGGCGGCACCGCCACCTTCACCGAGATCGCCACGAAGACACGTCAACCGCTCGCCTTGATGCGCTCGATGGCGTCCGAGGGGTTCGTCGTCAGCCCCGCCTGCGGCACGCTGGACGTCGATCCCCACGGCGACACCCGCTTCTGCCTGACCGCCAAGGGCGAGGCCGTACTCGGTCACCTCGTGCGGTTACAACAATGGATCAACACGCGCGACTGCTGAGCACCACCGGCTCCGGGTCCGCATAGCAAACTAAGACGCGGAACTCCTCAAACGGGTCGGCCACACCGTTACCGACGATCGAAGTCGCCCTCGATGGTCACAGTAGATATCGGACTGACCTGCCCAAAAATTGACAGCCGGACATTTGTTCCACCACATAGACTCTGGTACTCGCGAGTCGGGCGCTCGTGATCGGGGGAGGTGAGCCGCGCTGACAAACGACCTCGAAGACATCTTGAAGATCGCGTCCCGGAAGCTGACCGTCGCCATCCTGACCGCCCTCAGAGAAGGGCCGCTTCGCTACTCCCAACTGCACCACGCCGTCTCACAGGCAAGCACCGAGGTGGTGCATTCCCGCACACTGACCGGCACCCTGACCTACCTCCGCGAGGAAGGGTTGGTCGAACACCACGAGGATGCCAACGGGGCCGACTACCGACTCACGGTCGGCGGCACCGAGCTAGTCGATCTTCTTGACGAGATCCGGCGATGGTGCCGGCAGCACCGCGACCACGGAGGCCAGTAACGCAAACGTCCGACATGCACGCTGCACTCGTGGTAGGCGCGGCGTTGACTGGCGGACTCGCCGGCATCCCAATGGCGTCCATCGCGTACGCCGCACCGGCGCACGGCAGACTTCGCATACCCGACCGCTGGTGGCGGGGCGCGCCCGCGTGCCCCGCCACCGTGGCTGCCGTTGCAACTCTCACCAGCGCGGTGGCCGGGCTCATCGGCGGTCTCCTCCCGTTGTCGCCAGCCCTGCCCGCATTCTGGATCTTCGCCGTTCTCGGAGTCGGCCTAGCGATTATCGACGTGCGACAGCGTCGCCTGCCGCACGCCCTGACCGGCACCTTGTGGGCCACCTCCGTCCTGTGCTTCGCCACTACGGCGACGCTCACCGGGAACGTCAGCCCGCTCCTGCGCGCCCTCATCGCGGGCTTGGTCGCCAGTACGGCCTTGCTCATCGTCGCATTGGCCCTGCCTGGGCAGCTCGGCCTCGGCGACGTGACGCTCGCGGGGGCGATCACGCTCAATCTCGGCTGGCTGAGCTGGCAAGCCACGGCCACCGGATTCCTCGGCGGGCTCGTGATCCAAGGCTTCGTGGGCCTCGCCGCCAAGGTGCGAACCCGCAGCAATAACGCGGTACCGATGGGGCCTGCCCTCGTTGCTGGCTGGCTCGCGGGGCTTCTGCTCCTGCAGGCCCATTAGCGGCTGGCTGCCGGCCCGCGTGGGGGCATTGTTGGCGATCCCCGATGGCGCGAACCGGAACGCCTGGCCTCGGTGTGCCCACCACGGGCGGTCCTCGATGAGGTTCGCTACCAGGCGAGCACCTCACGCTTATAGAACAACTGGCCGGTCGGGCCGTCGTCCGGCAGCGTGGCCAGCCACGCGAAGGTGTCGGCTGCCTCGTCCGGACTTTGCTCCGCCTTCCCGTATGCCAGACGGGTACTGATCTTCCCGGGAGACGCGGCGTTGACCAGAATGTTCTGATCTCGAAGTTCAGCAGCGAGGATGCACGTCAACGCGTTCAGTCCGGTCTTGGACACTCGGTAGGCGACGCTGCCCGAACCCAGCTGTTCAAACGTACTCATGTGAGTGGTGACGTTCACGATGCGGCCGTACTTAATCTTGCGCATCTCGGGTATGGCGGCTGTACAGCAACGCCAGGCGCCCATCAGATTGGCGTCGATGGTCGCTCGGACCTTCTCCATGTCCACGGCGTGCGCGGACTGGCCACGGTCGATGGCGACGGCGGCATTGTTGACCAGTGCGTCAAGGCGTCCGTACGTGAAACCGGTGTCCGCCATCGCGCGCACGACGCTCGCTGGATCAGTGACATCGAGCTGATGCGCCGAGACGGATAGGCCCTCACCACGAAGCTTCGCTGCGGCCTGATCCGCGGCCTGCTCGCTCCTGGCGGTCAACACCACGTGCAAGCCTTGCTCGGCCAGTCTTCGCGCAATCGCGTAGCCAAGTCCCCTGTTGGCCCCCGTGACTACCGCTACCCGCTGTCCCTTTGTGTTCATCCGACTATGCGATCAAACCGTGGATCTGTTCGTCCAGAGCAACCACGGCCGGATGCTGGTGTTTCTTGATCTTGGCGTGAATGCCGGTTAGGCGGTTCTTGTTGCGCACAGACCGAGCAGCAGCAATGTCCGGCACAGCTCGACTCACCAGTTCGCAGGCGTGCTCGACGTCACCTAGTCCAAGAACGCTGTCCGCACGCCAGATGAGATAGGTCGCCCGGTCACGGCGACGCTCCTTCGGCTGCATGGCGAGCGATTGCGCCAACCAGTAGTCAGCCGTCTCGCGGCGTTCCAGCGCGAGGTAGCAGGCCGCGACTTGGGCGCAGTACTCCGACCGGTCGAAATAGCTCGCCCAAGCTGGCGTCGTACCCTTGTCGGCCCGACCCATCGCCTTCTCCGCCGCCCCAAGTAGTCGCTCGCACTCCCGCGCCTCCTTGCGGACAGCATGCGTGCGGGCTTGCCGGACAGTCAGCATGGCGACTACCCGGGCAGGCGCACCCTTGGCACCTTCGCGCGCCGCCTGAGCAAGAGCCAGGGCCTCGTCAGAGCGGTCGGCGTCAACGCGTTGCAGGCTCATGCACTTGAGGATGTTGGCGCCTAGTGCTCGATTCCTGGCCGCATGAGCCGCACGGAGCGCAGCCACCCAGTACCGTTCGGCTGCGGCATGGTAGCCGGCATCAAAGCTCGTCCACCCCGCTATCCGCCCTAGTTCCGCAGCGACGGAGAACGCGCGTGTGCCAAGGCGTTCGGTGTACCTGCCCTTGGCCAGCAAGTCGGTCACCAGCCTCAGCTCGGCATCCACGACGTTGCGGATATGCCCCCCACCAAGCGCGGCGTCCATTTGACGAAGGGCAGGCAGACGCTGCTCCAGACAGGTCACAAGCTCCGCGTCGATGTGCCCACCACGGAGCGCTGAAACCAACTTGGGCGGGTCGATGCTGAGCCACTGGTCGGCTAGGCCGGCGGCGGCCCCGACGCCGAGGATGAGGAAGCCGCGACGATCTAGCACGGCACCTCCCGCCGTCCCATCCAATGCTTGGAGGCATCCGTCCGTCGTCCAGGGCGCACGGATGTTGATCCGTTCACCAACGGGCAACCAGTGTGGCCAGCCCAGGCTGTGTACCAACTCGGCCGGAATGCCAAGCTCAGCGGCCAAGGCAAGTTGTGAGTCCGCATCAGGTACTACTCCCCAGTGTTCCCATCGCCATACCTTCTCTCGGCGGGCGGCACTGTTGCCGATGCGAGTGGCGATCACCTGAGCGAGGTCTTGATACGTCCACCCGCGCTCGTGCCGAACGTAGCTCAGCGGGTGCACGAGCAGCGAACGTTGACCGTTGCGTAGGCGCCCTGCCACCTCGACCTCCCTCGATACCCGAGCACTGTAGTGCTGGCACTCGTGCGGATCGACCCCTTCACGAGGGGGTGGCTCGGCCATCTACAAGAGACAACAACGGGACAACGAATCACCGGTGGACCATTCAGCCCCATGCACGGTTTGCTGTTTTGCATCCGGTCCCGTGTCGATGGCGTGACTTACCGTACAGCGCCTGGGCGGCATACCGGAGCCTGCAATCCGCTGGTTCTCCGTGGGGTGGTGATCTTATGGGTCGACCTGGACCGCCAGACGTCTGGCGGCACAATCACCCACTAAGGACACGCTCGGAAAGCGCGGCGCGTTCGCCGCATCCGGCCTCCCGGTCCGCCGCTGCTGCCTCATGGCCGGCGGCGGGCCGGGCAGTACCGCAGATCCGGCCGACCGCACCAACGCGGGCGCGGCGCGCGGCGGTGGCAGGTTGATGGCCGGTCTGCACGCGAAGGTCCTCAGGCTGACCGGTGAGCTGTACTTCATCACGCACGACGAGTACTCCGGCCGGCCCCGCTCCCGGGCAGCTCGGGCGATTGGGCTTGGTCTGGCCGGTGCGCGCCTGGCGGAGGTGTTGTTCAGCGGCCATCTGCGGCTGGTCGACCGGCGGCTCATCGTGACCGACGCGTCGCCACCGGCGCTTGCTGACCAGTACGCGCTATGCGAGCGGATGTACCACGAGCCGCAACTGGCCGACGTACGGACCGCGCTGCGGTTCTTCGCCCACGACGCCGCCACGGTGGTGGGCGAGCGCCTGGTGGGCGACGGGTTCGCCGAGCGCATGGTCCGCCGACGGCTGGGACGTCCGCCCATCACGGTCTACCGCGCGACCGACCCCAACGACGCCGCCTGGCAAGCGGTACGGCTGGCCCGGCTGCTCACCGAACGGCAGCCGATGACCTGGCCCGATATCGTGCTCGCCGGCCTCGTCCAGGCGACCGGTCTGCTCGGCCACGTGTTGTGGCACGACCGCATCGACGGCGAGGCCCACCTCGACGCCCTGCTGCGCACCGCCGACCCGCCGCTGCGCGACCTCGTGGCCGAGGTCGCGGCGGCCGTGGCCGACCGACTGATGGCCGGCCGCACCTGACCCCTCTTCCCCTACCCCCTTTGGAGATCCCACATGAGTCCGCCCTCCCCATCGGACGGCCCGGTCATCCGGCCCCGCCCGGTGTCCGATGTTCTGGCCGCCGACCGGATCGGTGCCCGTGGCATCTACACCATCGCCTCCGGCGCGGTCGCACCGCTGACCGTGGTAGCCGGTGTGGTCACCACCGCCTGGGCGGTGACCGGCGTCGTCGCCATCCCTCTCGCGTTCGTACTCATCGCCGGGCTGTTGGCCGTGTTCGCCGTCGGCTACGTGGCCATGGCCCGCCACATCACCAACGCCGGGGCGTTCTACGCCTTCATCGCCCGGGGCCTGGGCCGTCCGACCGGCGTCGCCGCCGCCCTGGTCGCCTGGATCGCCTACAACCTGCTGCAGGTCGGCCTGTACGGGGCGTTCGGCCCGAGCGCGGCTGCGCTGATCGCCGACCAGACCGGCGTCCATCTGCCGTGGTGGCTGCCTGCGCTGGTGGCCTGGCTGGTCACCGCGATCCTCGGCGTGCTGCGCGTGGACCTCAACAGTCGCGTGCTGGCCGTGCTGCTCGCCGCCGAGATCGCCTTCGTGATCGGCTGTGACCTGGTCAACCTCACCCATCCGGCGCCGGACGCCTATCGGCACGCCGGGGCCGCGTTCGCCCCGAGCGGACTGTTCGGCCACGGCGTCGGCGCTGGTTTCGCCGTGGCGGTCACCGGCTACGTCGGCTTTGAACTGGTAGCCGCGTTCACCGAGGAGGCCCGGCAGGCCGCCCGCAGCGTCCGAACGGCGGTGTTCGCCCTGCTCGCCTCCATGCTCGCGTTATACGCGATCTCCGCGTGGGCGATGACCATCGCCGCCGGCCCGGCCGGCGTACTCGACGCCGCCGGTACACAGGGCTCGGACCTGCTGTGGACGCTCGCCGGTGACGCGCTCGGCAGCCACCTGGTCGTCGACGCCGGACACGTCCTGTTCTTGACCAGCTTGTTCGCCGCGATGGTCAGCTACCACGCCGCGGTCGCCCGCTACACCTTCGCGCTCGGCCGCGAACGGGTGCTGCCCGCCGTCCTCGGACGCACCAGTGCCCGCTCCAGCGCTCCGGTTCCGGCCTCGCTGACCCAAAGCGCCCTTGCCCTGGTCGTCATCATCGGCTACGCCGCCGCCGGGTGGGATCCGCTGGTGCGGCTGTTCTTCTGGCTGGGCACCTCCGGCGGGTTCGGCGTCCTGCTGCTGCTGACCGCTACCTGCGCTGCCGTCATCGGGTTCTTCGCCCGCCGCCCGCGCCGTGAACCGGTCACCACCCGACTGGTCGCCCCCATCGCCGCATTGGCCGGCCTCGCGACCGTGACGGTGCTGGCGCTGACCAACTACGCCACCCTGCTGGGCGTACCGGCCGCCTCGCCGTGGCGGTGGGCCTTCCCGGCGATGTACGGCCTGGCGATCCTTACCGGCCTGGCCTGGGGCCTGCTGCTACGCGCCACCCGGCGCGACACCTACTACCGCATCGGCCTGGGCCCCCATGCCGTCACCGGCCGCGCCACCACGACCCTCACCGGAGCATCCGCATGACCGCCAACCCGGCTACCGACCACGACATCCATCGCGCCACGCCCGGCGACGTCGACCTGCTCGCCGGCATGGTTGCCCGCGCCTTCCACGACCTGCCGGTCAGCTCCTGGTTGGTGCCCGACCCCGCCCACCGTCGCCGTGTCCTGACCGCGGACTTCGCGATGCTCATCGCGCACGCCCTCGACGCCGGTGAGGTCCACACCACCGCCTCGATGCTGGGCGTGGCCGTGTGGCTGCCCGCCGACCCGACCCCGCCACTGGACATTCCCGACTACGACCAGCGGCTGGCCCGAATCGCCGGCGAGCATCTTTCCCGCTTCAGACAGTTCGACGCCACCCTGCGGCTGGCACACCCCAGCACCATCGCCCACTCCTACCTGCAACTGCTCGCGGTCGAACCCGGCCACCACAACCGGGGCGTAGGCACCGCGCTGCTCGACCACGCCCACCGCAGACTCGACGCCGCCCAGTTGCCGGCCTACCTGGAGGCCAGCTCACTCGACAGCGCCCGGCTATACCGCCGCCACGGCTACCAGCCCTACGGACCACCCATCGTCCTCGGCGAGCGCGCAGCCGAGATGTACCCGATGTGGCGCCCACCCCGGCAGGCCCCAGCCACCCGCTGAGCCGGCGCCGGCCGGGCGTTGCCCCCCGTCAACCCCGACCGGCGCCCCAACGAATGGTGCGGTCACCCAACGCCGGCCAGTTCGCCACGCGACCCCAACTCCACGGCAGGACCCATTAATGATCACCACCACGCCATCCGTGACCGCACTGCGCGGCACTCGCGACCCGTCCACGCTGAGCACGTCGTTGGCGGGCTACGTCGCCGCCGATTCGCACATGCGCCCGGCACACATGCCTGAGGAGGACGGCGTGAAATCGTCCATGTTGATCACTGGTCGATCGGTGTTGGCCCGTAAAGCCGCAGTTCAGCGGCTAGTCGCCCCGCAAATCTCCCCCTAACTCTCCCCATAGAACGGGATTCTGGCCCGGCGGACAGTTCGTGATCGTGGACTCACGGCAAGCGACGCATCGATGCATTGGGCGGCCGAGGGGTCGCGCATCGACGGAGATACCGAGCAGTGATGGCACGAGTAGCCAGGCAGGGGAGGCAACCGATGCAGGCACCGTATCCGTTGGCGGCACAGGCAGCGCCGGGTCCGACGCAGCCGCCACATGCCGCGCTTAGTGATCCACGCGTGCCGTACCCGGACCCCCGGTCCGTCGCCGCTGCCACCGGGCCGGCGGCGGACTGGGCAGCAACACCGCGAACGACCCGGGCGACCGCACCGGTTCACGCCCGTCACGCCGCCCCAGGGCCGCCCGGACGGCCGGCGACCCCGCTACCCAGGCCATCGGGGCACCCGGACCTGCCGGTGCCGTCAGCGACGCCGCCTCGTACTCGATGGCCGCTGCTGGCTGAACTGGCGTTGACCGACACGGTCGTGATCGAGCACGACGAGATCTTCATCGTCAACCGCCTTCCGCCAAGTGATGCGCTCGCGCACACAGTGCTGGATCAGCTCGCCGGCGAAGTGAGCGGCTACCTCCCTCGTCAGGGCTACAAGGTGCCCAACGGTCCTGCCTTGTACCCAATGTGGCGACGACCGGCGGAGGCGGCGTGATGAGGACCGGGTACAGCGGCTCGGGCTTACTCGGCCGGGGATCACCTGACACGTTGTTCCGGCGGACGGAGTACGACGGTCAGCCGAAATGAATCAGTCAATGACCGGGTGAGTCGAGGGGCTTGTCGCGGTGTTGAGCCGTACAGCGGGAAGGCCGGGCCATCCGATCGGGCGGCCCTGATGGAGAGGGAGAGTGCAACCCAGTGAGCGTCGACACGGTGTCTAGCGAGGAACTCCATACCGCGATGGTCGATCAGCTCGTCGCTGATCACGCGGACAAGGGGCTGACGATGCGGGCCGAGGTGGAGGCGGCGTTGCGCGCAATCCGACGCCACCTGTTCACGCCGGATGCGCCGCTGGAGGAGGCGTACCGAGCCGACCAGGCCGTGGTCACCAAGCGGCGCGGTGACGAGGCTGTCAGCTCGGTGTCGGCGCCTTGGCTGATCGCGGAGATGCTGGGTCAGGCGGCCGACGCCGTTGACGGCGGGCTGCTCGGCCGGCACGTGTTGGAGATCGGCTCCGGTGGGTACAACGCGGCGCTGCTGCGCGAGCTTGTCGGGCCGGCGGGTTCGGTCACGACCGTGGACATCGACCGCGACGTGACCGACCGGGCCACGGCGTGCCTGGCGGCGGCCGGCTACGACGACGTGAGGGTGGTGTGCGCCGACGCCGAACAGCCCATCGGCGACGGCCGCGCCTATGACCTGATCATCGTGACGGTCGGGGCGTGGGACATCCCGCCTGCGTGGACCGGACAGCTCGCCGAGACCGGCACGCTGGTCGTGCCGCTGCGCACGTTCGGGATGACGCGCTCGTGGGCTCTGCGTCGGGCGGGTGACCGGCTGGTCAGCCACAGCCAGCGCCTGTGCGGCTTCGTGTCCATGCAGGGTGCCGGCGCCCACGAGATGCGCTATGTCGACATTGCGGCCGGCGTGCACCTGCGGCTGGACGAACTCGGGCAACAGATCGATCCGGCGGCTGTGGGCGCGCTGCTGTCGCAGCCTCCGGCGGTGGAGTGGGCCGGGGCGAGTCTGCCGGCGCGTACCGTCCTGGCCGACCTCGACCTGTGGCTCGCGGCCCGTATCACGGATGCGGGGCAGCAATTCGTGGTCCTCACCGCTCAGCAGGAGGCCATCGACGCCGGCCTCGTGACCCCGGCGTGGCGCTTCGGCACGCCCGCCGCCCTGCATGACGGCAGCTTCTGCTACCGCTCGGCGCTGAGCTGGACCGGCGACCTGTTCGACGTGGGTGCCCGCGCGCACGGGCGCGACGCTGACGCGACGGCCGAGCAGATGGTCGAGCACATGCGCGCCTGGGTGGACGCGAGCGGCCCCTCGCCGGTGCTGCACATCCTGCCCGCTGGTACTCCCGACGGCGACCTGCCGGCCGGGACGGTGCTGGACAAGCGGCACAGCCGCGTCGTCCTCACCTTCAATCCCTCGTAGAAAGGCACGCCCATGAACGAACCGGTCGTCCCCGACTTCACCCTGGACGTCACCCTGGTCGACGCCGGCCCCACCGCGACCGGCTACGCCACCGCCACCGACGACGGCTGCGGCTCGGGCAACACGGGCTCGAACGCCTGCACGACCCGCTGCGACGCTGGCAACTGACCGACCCGCTCCCGCACATCCAGGCCCGGCGTCGCACGGCGCCGGGCCTGCCGACCCCTCGGTGGTGCAGCATGATTCCCGCGCCTGGTGCGGCGCTGATCAGAGTCGCCGCGTATCCGAGCGATCTCAACCTGCCCGGCTGGCCCGACCTGGCATCCGGCGATCCCGACCAGTGGCGCACCTGGCTGGACACGGCGTGGGAGCTGCCACGGTTCGCGGCGGCCGTCACGGCGGCGGCGCCCGAGTTGGCCGCGCAGATCACTCGGACGGTAGCCGGCGAGCCGATCGCCGAGCAGCGGCTACGCCGCCTCGTAGGAGCAGCGGTCAAGTACCTGCTGCGGTGGACTACCCGCGCGACCCCGTTCGGCACCTTCGCCGGGGTCGCTCCGATCCAGTTCGGTGCCCACGCCTCGGTCCGCATGGGTGAGGCTCACCGCGCGGTCGCCCGGCCGGACGGTGAGTTCGTCGCCGAGCACACCGCGCGGGTCGAGCAGGACCTCGCCAACCTGCGCACCGTCGAGGTGGTGACGAACTCGCTCGGCTACCAGCGCGGCGGTCGGTGGGTGCTGCCGTGTGCCCGCGCCGAGGGCGACCGGCGGTGGGACGTCGAGATTCGGCTGACCGGCCCCGTCGAGGCGGCGATCCAGGCGGCACGGTCGCCGGTCGGATTCGCCGACCTCGCCGCGAAGATCGCCGGGGCCGCCGACGTGGCCGCCGCCGAGCGGCTGCTGGCCGACCTGGTGCAGGTCGGGGTGCTGCTGTCGGCGCTTCGGCCGGCGATGACGGTCACCGACCCGGCCGCGCACGCGGCGGACCACTACGCCGTACCGCGTCCCGGTCATCGGATCGCGGTCGACCTGCGCGCCGACGTTGCGGTGACGCTTCCCCCGGCGGTGCTGCGCGAAGCGGGCCGAGCAGCGGCGACCCTGGCGGCAGTGGCGCCACCGCTGCCGGGGTGGGGTGAGTACCATCGCGCGTTCATCGAGCGGTGGGGTCCGGGAGCGGCCGTGCCGGTCCGCGACGTGCTCAACGTGCTGGGGTTCCCGGCCGGATACCGAGGGTCGACCCGCCGCGCCCCGGCGGGCTTCACCGGCCGGGATCGGCTGCTTGGGCAACTCGCGCAGCAGTCTGCGCTCGACGGGTGCGCCGAGGTGTTCCTCGACGACGCGCTGATCGAGCGGCTGCGCGGCGATGATGACCGGCCGCCGGTCCCGCACACCGAACTACGGTTCATCCTCGCCGCCGACACGGTGCGGGATCTGGACCGGGGCGCGTTCACCCTGACGGTGCTCAGCGGGTCACGGCACGCGGGGGTTTCCGCCGCTCGGTTCCTGCACCTGCTGACCCCGGCCGAGTTCGCCTCGTTCCAGCGGGTCTACCAGGATTTGCCGACCACCCAACCGGGTGCGGTCCCCGTGCAACTGTCCGGCCCTCCGTTGGACGCCCGCCTCACGGCGGTGGCCCGCACGCCCGAGCTGCTGCCGGTGCTTCCGATCGGCGACTTTCACCCGGCACCGCCGTGGACGGTGGAGGATCTGGCAGTGACCGGCGACGGCCGGCGGCTGTGGCTGGTGTCGCAGAGCAGCGGCCAGCCCGTCGAGCCGCTGTTGTGCAACAGCGTCCTGCTGCCCTCCCTGCAACAGCCGCTGATGCGGCTCCTCGCCGAGATCTGGATCGCGTGGAGTGCGCCATGCAGCCGGTTCGAGTGGGGCCACGCGGCCGGTCTACCGTTCCTGCCCCGCCTGCGGCGCGGACGCACCATCGTGCACCCGGCCCGCTGGGTCATCGAGCGCGCCGCCCTGCCCGGCCGGACCGCCGGCGGGTCGCAATGGCGCGACGCCTGGCAGCGGCACCACCACCGGCGGCATCTTCCGCAGCACGTCCTGCTCGGCGGCGACGACGTGCGGCTGCGCCTGGACCTGGACGATGCTGCGCACCTATCGGTACTGCGCGAGCACCTCGATCGGCACGCCCGCACCGTGATCACCGAGGCGCCCGGCCCGGCGGGCTGGATCGATAACCGACCCGCCGAGCTGCTGCTCACCCTCACCCACCCGACGCCGGCCGCCCGGCCAGCCCGACCGGCCCGGCCCGTCTGCACCATCCAGCACCGACCCGGCCGGTCGCGGTGGCTCGAGGCACGCCTGTACGGACGGCTCGACGCGATCCTGACCGACCTCGCCGGTCGCCCCGCCGACCACCTACCGGCCGGCTGGTGGTTCGTGCGTTACCCGGACCCCGAACCCCACCTTCGACTGCGCATCCCGCTCGCGGACGTTGACCGGTTCGCCGAGACCGCCCGCCACCTCGCCGACTGGGTTGGCGAACTCCACACCGACGCCGCCGTGCATGACTACAGCCTGCACCCGTACCGGCCCGAAACCCGCCACGGCGCCGGGGCCACCCTCGCCGCCGCCGAAGCGGTGTTCGCCGCCGACTCCCGCGCCGCGCTGCGCCGGCTGACCGGCGACCGGCAGGCCATCACCGCCACCGGCATGATCGCCATTGCCGACGGATTCACCGGCGATGGACTGGGCTGGCTTGCCACCCGTGTTCCCCAGCTCACCGGTCCCCGCCTGGACCCCGCGCAGCTCGACCTCGCCCGCAGGCCGTTCTGCGACGAGCACCTGGCCGCAGCGTTGGCCGCCTATCGAACCTTGGCCGAGGGGGACGGACTCGACCCGGACCAGGTCCTCGGCGACATGCTGCACCTGCACCACACCCGAATGATCGGCGTCGACGCCACGTCGGAGCGGCATTGCCTACGGCTGGCCCGTACCGTCGCCCGCACCGCGAACGCCCGGCAAGCGGCATGAGCGCCGGGCAGTCCCTCGCCGACGGTGCGGCCGGCGTCGCCTTGCTGCACATGGAGACCGGCAACTGGTCGGCAGCATTCGAGGCCCTGCGCCGGGCCACCGCCGGTGGCGTGAGCGTCGCGGGCGGCGCGAGCCTCTTCTACGGCGCCCCCGCGCTCGCGTTCGTCCTCGCCGCCACCGACCAGCCGGGGCTCGCGCGGGCGAAAGCGACCACCGCCGAGGGCACCGCCACCGTGACCCGCCAACGGCTCGACGCTGCGCACCGCCGGATCGACCGCGACGAGCAGCCGCACTTCGCCGAGTATGACCTGATCCGGGGGCTGACCGGCCTTGGCGTTGCGCTTCGCCGGCTCGGCTACCACCACCTGCTGCGTCAAGTCTTGGACTACCTCGTCCGGCTCACCGAACCGCGAGGCTCCCTCCCCGGCTGGTGGTGCTGGAACGGCCCCGAGCGCAACCAGCCATCGCCGGTCGGCGGCCACGCCAACCACGGCATCGCCCACGGCATCACCGGCCCGCTGGCATTGCTCGCCCTCACGATGCGCGATGGCATCACCGTTGACGGACACGCCGAGGCGATCACCCGCATCTGCCGGTGGCTGGACACCTGGCAGCAGTACGCCGACGGCAGGGCCTGGTGGCCGCAGACCGTCACCCTTACCGACCTACGCCGGGGCGCCCCGGACCAGCAAGCCCCCCTGCGGCCGTCCTGGTGCTACGGCACCCCCGGCATCGCCCGCGCCCAACAGCTCGCCGCGCAAGCCCTGCGCGACACCGACCGGCAGCACCTCGCCGAGGCCGCCTTCGCCGGCTGCGTCACCGACCCCGCACAGATCCATCGACTCATTGACCGCAGCCTGTGCCACGGCACCGCCGGACTCCTCGCCACCGCCCGGCGCATTGCCGCCGACGCCCTCACCCCGAGGCCCCTCGTCCCCATCGAGATCCTCCATCGGCATGCCACCCCGGACACCGACGAATCCGAGGGGCTCCTCGTCGGCACCACCGGAGCCGACCTCGCCGCCGTCGCCACTACCGCAACCTCGTGGGACGCCTGCCTCCTGCTCGCCTGACGAAAGGGTCCGCCGTGGATGACAACCCGTGGCAACAGATCAACATCAGCTACCCCGGCGATACCCCGCAGGAACGCGAGCGGCGCGCGGTCGACCACCTCGGCCAAGTGCTTCCCGCCGCCGAGGCTGCCGGGCTGATCACCTCGTGGTGGTTCATCCGCAAGGGCGCGTGGCGCGTCCGTTACCTACCCACCGGGCAGCAGGGCAGCCATGAGCGAGCACGCGAGCTGATCACCGAAGGGGCGAGCTGGACCCCCGACATCTACGAACCGGAAACGCACGCCTTCGGCGGCGCCGACGCCATGGACGCCTCGCACATACTGTTCCACCACGACAGCCACCACCTCCTCGCCTACCTCCACCAGCACCCAACCGAACGCCGGGAACGCTCGCTCATCCTGTGTACCGCGCTCATGCGTGCGGCGGCGCTGGACCTCAACGAGCAGGGCGATGTCTGGGCACGAATCGTCCAGCACCGCTCCAACCACCTCAACCAGACACCGGCCCCCGACAGCCGCACGTGGGAAGGCTTCACCGACAGCGTTCGTCACCTGCTCATCGGCACCGCCCGCACCATCGACGGCTGGCACACCGCGTTCGCCGACGCCGGCACGAGCCTCCAACGTCTACGCGAGGCCGGCAGGCTCACCCGGGGCGTCCGTGCCGTCATCGCGCTCCACGTGATCTTTCACTGGAACCGGCTCGGGCTGCCCGCCCCCACCCAAGCCACCCTCGCGCAAGCGGCCACCGAAGCGATCTTCGGCGCCGCACCGACTTCCTCGGGCCAGCACACGCCAGCGGTGAGCCCCTGAATCCCGCCTGCAAGGCACATCCGTTGCAGGACCCCGGGCTCTGCTGACGACAAGGAGTGTTCTTCGTGCCCACGCCCCGCATCAACAACGCCGGTCCCGACGAACCCGCCTCGGCGAACGTCCCGCGACAGACGAGCCGCGTTGCCGACGCCTCCGTGCTGCCGGAACTGCGCAGCATGTGGTGGGAGACCGGCATCCGGGCACGCGCGGAAACCGGACTGCTCAGGGTCTTCGCCGAACTGCCCGGCTTGGTCGCCGAGGCGCTACGGATCAGTTGGCGCGCCGATCGAACCCGCACATCGGTCGTTGCCGTAGCCACCGTCGGCGCGGCCGTGATGTCAACGCTCGGGCTCCTCGCCACTCAGCGGGTGTTGATCGAGCTGTTCGCTGGCGGCCCGACCCCGCAAAAGGTGTGGGCGGCGGCGCCCGCGCTGGCGGCCCTCGCGGCGGCCATCGCCGTGCGCGCTGGTGCCGGCATCGCCACCGGGTACGCGCTCAACGGACTGACTCCCAGAGTCAACCAGCAGGTAGAGAGGGCTCTATTCGAGGTCACCACGGCCGTGCGCCTGGACGCGTTCGACGAGGACGCGTTCGCCGACGATATGGAGCGGGCGTCTCGCGGCAACGAGACCGTGGTGGAGCTGGTGCAGGGCTCGATGAACCTGCTCGCCGGCCTGGCTGGCCTGCTGGCCGTGACGGTAGCGGTCGTGATGATTCACCCACTGCTGCTCGTCGCACTGCTGGTCGCAACCGTCCCCAACGCGGGGGCTTCGCTGCGCGCCGGGCATCTGCGCTACCAGACCTTCCTCGCCGGCTCAGTACGCCGTCGCCGACGCTGGCTGCTGCACCGACTCATGGCCGAGCGGTACTCCGCCGTCGAGCTGCGCTCCTATGGACTACGCCGGTTCCTGCTCGACCAGTACGACCGCGTCATGGGCGCCGAGACCGACGTCCAGCTCGCCCTAGCCCACCGGGTGACCACAACCACCAGCATCGGCTCGGTGATCAGCGGCCTCGCCACCGGCGGCGTCTACGTGCTACTCGGCGCGCTGCTGCTCGACGGGCAGATCCCGCTCGCCGCCGCCGCCACCTGCGTGATCGCCGTGCAGGCCGCCCAGCGGGCACTGTCCACCGTCACGCTGCACGTCGACCGGGTCTTCACCGAGGGGCAGCACTTCGCCGATTACACCGGCTTCATGAGTCGCGCCGCCGACTACCTGCCCGCCGACGCTGGCGCGACCCCGGGCGGAGCGCCCGCTCCGCTGGCCGAGCTTACGGTTCAGGGAGTCACCCTCGTGTACCCCGACCGCGACAGCCCGGCCGTCGCCGACGTCACCCTCACCATCACCGCTGGGCAGACCATCGCGCTGGTCGGCGAGAACGGCTCGGGCAAGACCACCCTCGCCGCCATGATCGCCGGACTGCGCACCCCCACCTCCGGTGCCATCACCTGGAACGAACGCCCGCTCAGCGCCTACGATCCAGCCGAGCTGCGCACCCGCGTCGCGGTAGTCACGCAGGAGTACCACAAGTGGCCCTTCACCGCCGCCACAAACATCGCCCTTGGAGACGCTGACAGCGAGCCCGACGCCGACCGTATTCAGGCCGCTGCCCGTCGGACTGTGGCCCACGACATGATCATTGACTTGCCGCATGGCTACGAAACCCTGCTAGACCGCACCTTCGAGGGCGGCCAGGACCTCTCCGGCGGGCAATGGCAGCGCATCACCGCAGCCAGGGGCTTCTACCGCACCGCCGAACTATTAATCATGGACGAACCGTCGTCGGCCCTTGACCCACGCGCCGAGGATGCCCTGTTCCAGGCCATCCGGGATCGTCAAGGACGGGCCACCACGATCCTCATCACGCATCGGCTCGCCAACGTCCGGCACGCCGACCGGATCTTCGTCCTGCATCACGGCCGCCTGGTGGAGTCCGGCAGCCACAATGACCTCATCGCCACTGGCGGGCTCTACGCCGATCTGTACAACCTCCAGGCCGCGGGCTACCAAGCTTCGGTGGACGCCACCCAACAGCGCGGCGAGCCGAACGATGCACAACCAAGCGAGTAGCTGCCAAGGCGGCGGCTTGTTCCCGGCTGGCGGCGCTGTCATGCTGGCAGCCATCGGTAAGCAACCGGACGGACACGGATGGTCAACGTTGATCCGTGCGCGCCGTCTCTGATTCACTGTCCAGGGCACTACGCCGATTCTGAGGTAACGGCGCGGAGGGCTGACTGATGCCGAGGCGGTCGCCACGGGATGCGCCGCCAAACTCCCTGCTCAGCGAAGCGCGACGCCGAAACGCCTCCCCGAGCGGTTCGGGTCGGCCAATGTCGCGCCAAGAGTTGGCCGAGGCCGTCAATAACTATCTATGGCACACGCACCGTCGCAGAGTTGCCCTTGATGCTGGGTACATCGGCAAGCTGGAACGAGGCGACCACCGTTGGCCCAGCGCGGGGTACCGGGAGGCGTTGCGGTCAGTGCTAGGGGTCGATCGCGACTCGGACCTTGGGTTCTTCATCACCCGGGGACTCCGAGGACAAGGCGCTGACCTCCTGCTTCAGGCGGATATCGGCAACCAAGCAGGTGGCAACGACGTATCCGACGTCGCAATGCACGACGAGATCGCGGACACTGGCGAGATGAAGCGTCGGGAGCTGCTCCGTCTGATCAGCATGACGGGCGCTCTGCTGTACGCATCCCCGGACGACCGCGCGATCGACTGGGAACGGGTCAGCTCCGTGGGCCACGGACGGCACCCGCTAGATCTTGCTGCGGTCGAGGAACTGTCAGCCGTTAACGCACGGTTGTGGGTCGCGTTCGGCGAGGCCGAGGTCAAGGCGGGCGTAATGCCGGTGGCCGAGCAGCAACTCACCTCTTTGATGGCTAGCCTGCGCCGCCCACATCGCCAGAAGGTCCACAAGCGTCTCTGTGCCGTCACCGCTGACCTGCTGCAACTCGCCGGAGAAATCGCCTTCGACACGTGCCGGTATGTCGACGCCGCTCACTGCTACTCGCTTGCGGCGTCCGCGAGTAGGGAGGCCGCGGCATATGACCTCTGGGCCTGCGCGATGACGCGACACGCCTTCATCAGCCTCTACGAACATGAACCGCATCAAGCAGTCCCCATGCTGGACGTGGCGGCATCCCTTGCCGTCCGAGGTGATAGCGCACTATCCACGCGCCACTGGGTCCAGGCGGTCCGAGCGCAGGCTCTGGCCGGGCTGGGTGATCTCGATGGTTGTCAGGACGCCCTCGACGCGGCCGACGAGGTCCACCGGCTCGCCGGACCCGTTCAGAACGGGGGATGGCTCCGGTTCGATGGTTCGCGGCTGGCCGAGGAGCGCGGTACTTGCTACGTCGAGCTGAAGCGGCCGGAGAAGGCCGAGCCCGTCCTGCGGACCGCCCTCTCACAGAGGCTCTCGCCGCGACGGCGCGGCGCCGCGTTGACTGACCTCGCCATGGTCGGCGTCCAGCAGCGCGACGTACACAAGATCGTCATGTACGGCGACGCGGCATTGGACATCGCACGTCACAGCGGATCAGGAGTGGTTGGCAGCAAGCTGCAGGGGCTTCGGCGCCACCTCGGACCGTTCGTCAGCGACAGCCACGTCCGGTACCTCGATGCCGAGATCAAAGCCCTGGCCGGCGCAGCGGCCACGAACTGAAGACCGCAAGGAGACCGAACTGTGAACGAGGAGTCGGCACGGACGTTCCGCGAGGCGTGGATCGCCGGAGTTCGCAAGCACTACCCTGGCGACCCCAAGCCCGGTTATGTGGCGCCGTGGGACGAGACGCCCCAGTGGGAACGGGCGTGCGCCGCTGCCGTCTATGACCAGATCCGGGCCTTCATCGAGACGACGGACGGCGCGGCAACCAAGCTGACCCGCGAGCAGAAGGGCCGGTTCGTGGCGCTGTGCTGGATCGGCCAGATATACAAGCACTTCCCCGACCCGAAGCCGTCGTACGTCGCGGACTGGGTTGACCTTCCTGACTGGCAGCAGGAAACCGACGCCGACATCTTCGAGCACATCGAGAGGCAGCTCACCGCCGTTCCCTGATGCAAATCGATCCGTCGGCGTGGTGGTCGAAGTGGTGAACTTCCAACGGCGTTGCCCGCCGCGTCGGCGATGGTGCTCAGGTACCTCGACCGGCACCCCGCGCCACGTCGCGACCACCTCCGCTGGTCGAGCTGATCTTGCGCCGTTGGGCCTGACGTCACCGTTCGGCAGGTGAAACGACGTGCCGCCGCACGTATGGCCGCCCACGTGACTGTGGCCGGTGTCAGGCGGTCATCTAACGCCGGGACGGCAACGGTCAGCGCCCACGACGCGGTTGCCGCCGAACCGGTCGCCAGTCATTCGCCCACGGCGGCGGATCAGGTGGACGTGGAAAGTCGCCGGCCCGCTCACACGTCCGTCCGCTGATCGACCGCTGCCTCGTAGAAGGCGTCCGCGAGCGCCATGATGACAGCGCTGATGCCAGGGCCGTCACTGAAGAAGTAGTCGGCCATGGTGTTGTGGGCCTCCTGGTTGTCGACGACCGCCTCAGTGACCGCCTCTTGGAAGTCCTGCGACTCCATGAACTGCTTCTTCGAGTTCACCTTGGCCTGGTTGACCAGGTCCGGGTAGGCGAGCAGCCGCTGCACCAGTCCCTGCACGAACTCGCGGACCTGAGACGCGGAGAACGATTCGGCGCCGAAGAGGTCGTTCATCTTGTCGATGACGACCTGCAGTGCGACGTACTTCGGCTCCTTCCGGGTGCCGGTGCCCGCGGCGCCGATGCCCTTGAGTTCGCCGTCACCGGTCAGCGAGATGTCGACCGCGGTCCCCTTGTTGTGCTTGACTCCGACCAGGACCACGTCGGAAAGGTCGACCTCCGCGGTCCAGGAGGAGTCTGCGATGACCTTCTCCAGGAGTCGCAGGAAGATCGACAGCATCTCCATGTAGGGGTCGCCGTAGTCGACGATCTGGCTCATGAAGTCGTAGAGCCGAACGTAGGTGGAGACGTCCTTACGGAACAGGTCGAGGGTGTTGAGGGTGACCTTGTCGTCGGCCTCGATCGCCGCGGCGTAGCGGCGGGCGAAGTCGTTCTTGGCCGGGCTGATCGCGGCCGAGAGCGCGTTGTTGCCTTTGCGGGTGACCCACAGTTCGGCGACCTCACGCACCTGCTCTGGCGTGTAGATCCCGGCCTGGGCGAGCTTGGTGGCGAGGTGGACGACGACGTACGGGTCGGTCTCGGTCTCCAGGGTGGCATTGGTGAAGTACGGCTCAAACGCAGCCCGGATGTCCTCAGGCTTATTCACGAAGTCGATGACGAACGTCTTGCGTTTCTGCTCCCCACCCGCCGTGCGGTGGGTGCGGTTGAGCCGGGAGAGCGTCTGCACGGCGGTGACCCCGGAGAGCTTCTTGTCGACGTACATGGCCGAGAGCAGCGGCTGGTCAAATCCTGTCTGGAACTTGTTGGCGACCAACATGATCTTGTACGTCGCGCCCTTGAAGGCGGCGGCCAGATCCGAGCCGGCGCCGGGGTTCAGGTTGGCCTCGGTGAACTCGTCGTCCTTGCTCGGCTGCGGGCCCCAGTCCGAAGCCCACTCCTCATCCTCGGCCATGCTCACCGAGCCGGAGAAGGCGACCAGGGTGCGGTAGTTGTACGAGGCGTCCTTGGCGGCCCGCTTAGCGATGTAGGCGTCGATCGCCTTCTTGTACTTCACCGCCGCCTTGCGCGAGTCGGTCACCACCATCGCCTTCGCCTTGCCCTCCAACAGGTGGGCGACGTTGGCGTGGAAGTGCTCAACGATGATCTGCACCTTCTGGCTGATGTTGGTCGGGTGCAGCTTCACCCACCGCATCAGCCCCTTACGCGCCGCGGCCTCCTCCACCTCGCCACCGTCGCCGCTCTCAGCCTTGCCGGCGATCTTCAGCGCGGTGTCGTAGGACTGATAGCCCCTGAGCACGTCGAGGATGTAGCCCTCCTCGATCGCCTGCCGCATCGAGTAGAGGTGGAACTCGACCGGCTTGCCGTCAGGACCCTTGCGGCCGAACAGCTCCAGGGTCTTATTCTTCGGCGTCGCGGTGAACGCGAAGTAGGAGATGTTCTCCGACTCGGCCCGCTCGGTCATCTCCGAGGCCAGGATCGCCTCGACGTCGACCTCACCGCCGTCCTCGATCTCCTTGACTTCCTCCGCGGTCAGCACAGCCTTGAGCTTGGAGGAGATCTGCCCGGACTGCGACGAGTGCGCCTCGTCGGCGATCACCGCGAACCGCCGCCCCTTCAACGACGAGTCGGCCCGGATCTCGTCGAGGGCGAACGGGAAGGTCTGCACCGTCACCGCGATGATCAGCTCCCCGTTCTTCAGCGCGGTCGCCAGTAGCCCGGACTTCGACTTCGCGCCTGCCTTGCGGACGTCCTCCGGGCTGATCGTGGCCACGATCTTCCCCGAGCCGTCGATCTGCCGGATCGCCTCCTGGAGCTGGCCGTCGAGTACGTTTCGGTCCACGACCACGATCACCGAGTCGAAGACCTTCTCGTCGTTCACGTGCAGCCGCGCCAGCCGATGCGCGGCCCAGGCGATGGTGTTCGTCTTCCCCGACCCTGCCGAGTGCTCGATCAGGTAGCGATGCCCCACCCCCTCCTCGCGCACTGCGGCCACGATGTTCGTCACGGCCTCCCATTGGTGGAACCGCGGGAAGAGCATGCTCGTACGGCGCACCGAGGTGCCGGTCGTGACATCCCACTCCTCCTTGGTCTCCACGATCATCAGACGGCCGATGATGTTGAGCCAGGCGTCCTTCTCCCAGACCCGCTCCCACAGGTACGCTGTCGCCGACCGCCCACCCTCACCCGGCGGATTCCCCGCGCCACTGTCGTGCCCCATGTTGAACGGCAAGAAGTGCGTCTTGTCGCCCTCCAACTTGGTGGTCATCGCGGCCAGGTCGTTGGAGACCGCAAAATGGACCAGCGCCCGATGCCCGAACGACAACAGCGGCTCCGGCCGCCCGTTGGTCAGCGGATGCCGGTTCTTGCGGTACTGGTTGATCGCCTCATCGAGGGACTGGGTGAAGTCGGTCTTCAACTCGACGGTGGCGACCGGGAGCCCGTTGACGAAGAAGACCAGGTCGATGCTGCGCTGGTCAGCGGTGGAGAAGTGCACCTGCCGCATCACCCGCACCCGCATCGCCGCGTACTGCTCGTTGGTGGTCGCGTTCAGGCTGGTCTCGGGCCGGAACTGCGCCATCTTCAACCGGCCACCACCGATGTACTGCACCCCGTTGCGCAGGATGTTCAGCGTCCCGCCACCATGTTCGAGAGGCTTGTCGAGCGCCGTGGTCAGCACGTCGAGAAACTTCGCCTGCGACCCCGCGGCCTTCAACGCCTTCTCGTACGCCGGCTTCTGGGTCTCCCGCAGCCACTCGAACAGGTCCTCGGGGAAGAGCGCCCGCTCCCGGTCGTACCCGGTGTCATCGTCGGAGCAGAGCCACCCGTGGTCGTCCAGGTACTCGCAGATCTCGGTCTCGAAGACGACCTCGTGGTGGTCCGCCATCACACCATCTCCCGTACGTCAATCTGCCCCGTCACCGCCGCTGTGATCAAGGCCGCCCAGCGCTCGCGGGCAAGTTCGATGAACCGCTCGGCCTCGGCAATCAGTATGTCGATCTTCGTGGTCTGCTTGTCCAGATAAGCGGCGATGCTCTTCTGCTCATCAAGCGGCGGGAATGGCATCTTGAACTTCCGGACCTGCCACTCGCTCACATGGGGCACGCTGACGCCCGTGAATAGTGGCTCCAAGTAGTTGAAGAATACATCGGTCGACATCACATAGCGCATGTACCCACGTCCAGCCTCATCGTTGGGCCGGATGCGCATGACCCGCTGAAGCAGCAGGGCCGGAAGATCGTTGTCCGAGATCGATGCGACGCGCACGCCGCCTCCCACAAACGGCCGGTCCATGCCGAACACGAGATCGCCAACTTCGAGAACGAACTCACTCGGAACAGCCGCAGTCTCGACATCCCAGTAGACGGTGTCGGTCCAGTTGATCCTCCCAGGCTTCACGTTCACTCCACGAAGCAGACGGACGTGACCCTCATCGGAACTGAACCCGTCGCTGGGGAAGGCATAGCCAGCCGCGGTGTCACTCACGAACCCGAGTTGCACGACCCGCCAGTGGCACGGTGTCGGAGGAAGCCACGGCTCAGCGTTGCTCTTCATGGGAGCGCCCTCAAGCCCGGAGAAAACGGCCTGCTCGACGACCGCCTTACGGCGTCCCCGCAGCATCTCGATCAGCCGCTGCTGCTCCTCGATGAGCGTCTCGATACGAGCGGTCTCGCGGTCGAGGTAGTCGGCGATGGCACGCTGCTCCTCGAGCGGTGGCACCACGATCTGAAGCGTCGCGGCGTCCTTCTGGTAGATCGTCTGATGAGTCGAGCCCATGTTGAGCGACTTGAATTCGGCGGTCATCGACTTGAACTGGTAGTTCAGGTACTCGGGGAGCAACTCGGGCCCGCACACCCAGTTCCAGAAATCCTGACTGGTCGCCATGGGCCTCGGCATGATGCCGGAGAAACCCACGGAGGCCGTCCGCGACAGGACCACGGTGCCAGCGGGGAGCAACTCTGCAGCGGAGTTGGCGAGGCCAAGCTCATTGATCTTGTTCGCGGTATCGCCGAGGTAGATCTGCTTGCCGTCACGCAACTGCCATACGTCGGCGAGCGTGAACCACGGGATGTCGGTGTTCTCCCAGTAGGCTGGCACCGAGCGGCTCGGCGTGTGACCGCTCTTCATCTGCGCGAATCGACGAATGTTGCCGCTCTTCCAATGGCTGGGAATAGTGGCGGTAGGCGTCACTTCGCCACCTCGTTCAAGAGGTCGAGGATCTTCGCAACCTGCTTCTCCAGGTCGGCGTCGATCTCGGCGAGGGGGCGGGGTGGGACGTATTTGTAGAAGTGGCGGGTAAAGGGGATCTCGTAGCCGGTTTTGACCTTTGTCCAGTCAATCCAGGCGTCGGGGGCGTGCGGCTTCACCTCGGCGTCGAAGTACGCCTGAATGACCTCGACCTTGCCGGCCGTGCCGGCGGTCGAGCCGCCGTAGGTGAACGGGACGTTCTCGGTGTCGCGCTTCGTCGTGTCCGGCTTGGGCTTGCCCTTGCGGTCAAGAACCGGCTGGCCGGACTCGTCGAGGAGGGGACGCTCGACGGTGATGGTCCAGTAGCCGAACTCGTCGTTGCGCAGAACTTTGGAGTAGTCGGGGTCGGCGTCGGTGAAGTCGGCGTACAACTGGACGACCTTGGCGCGGTTCTCCTCGCTGAGTTCACGGTTCTTGGCGCCGAGATTCTTGCGCATCTTGGTCCAGAACGAGGTGCCGTCGATGAGCTGGACTAGGCCCTTGCGGTCCGGATGCTTGGTGTTGTCGAGGATCCAGATGTAGGTGGCGATGCCGGTGTTGAAGAACATGTTCGTCGGCAGCGCGACGATCGCATCGACCAGGTCGTTCTCCAGCAGCCACTTGCGGATGTTGGAGGGCCCTGATTCGGCGGCGCCGTTAAAGAGCGGCGAGCCGTTCATCACGATCCCAGCCCGGCCGCCGCCGTCCTCCGGCGCCCGCATCTTGTGAACCAGGTGGAGCAGGAAGAGCATCTGCCCGTCCGAGGTCGACGGCAGGCCGGGGGCGAACCGGCCGTAGGGGCCCGCCTCGTCGCGCTCTTTCGTGACCGCCTTGGCGTACTGCTTCCAGTCGACCCCGTAGGGCGGGTTGGACATGCAGAAGTCGAACTGGCGGCCCTTGAACGCGTCATCGGTGAGGGTGTTGCCGAAGGCGATGTGGGATGCGTCGTGACCCTTGGCCAGCAGGTCGGACTTGCAGATCGCATACGACTGCGGGTTGTACTCTTGGCCGTACAGCTTCAGCTTTGCGCCCGGGTTCTGCTCGAGCAGGTGCTCCTCGGCCAGGGCGAGCATGCCGCCGGTGCCCGCGGTGGGGTCGTACAGCGTGCGGATGATGTCGGCCTCGGTCAGGTCGGCGTCCTTCTCGGCGAAGAGAAGGTCGACCAGCAGCCGGATCGCGTCCCGCGGGGTGTAGTGGTCTCCGGAGGTCTCGTTCGCGGCCTCGTTGAACTTGCGGATGATGTACTCGAATGCATCGCCCATGTCGGCGTTGGAGACGACGTCCGGATGCAGGTCGACGGCCTTGAAGGACGTGATGACCTCGCGCAGGAGCCCCGCCTTCTCCAGGGCGAAGATCTCCTTCTTGAAGTCGAAGTATTGGAACACGTCAACATCGGGCGAGAACCGGTCGATGTAGTCGGCCAGGTTGTCCACCAGCCCGTCGGCGTCCGCCAGCAGGTTGGCGAAGGAGTAGTTCGAGGTGTTGTAGAACGGCCTGCCGGTCGCCTTCTTGACCTCGCCCTTGAGCCGGTTGGGGTTGTCGTACTTCGCCGCCAGCGCGCGCACCGTCTCCCGGTCGGGCTCAAGGATGCAGTCGAGGCGTCGCAGGATTGTGAGCGGGAGGATCACGTTGCCGTACTGGTTGGGGCGGTAGGGGCCCCGAAGCTGGTCGGCGATCGACCAGATGAAACTACCGAGGGCGCTCACAAGGCTCCTTACGAGGATCGCTCGACGATAACGTTGGACGCCCAGCGCGAGCCCGTGCGTGCCGTCCGAGCAGGCGGCGGCGCACGTCTGCAGCAGCCGGTGCATCACGAGGCATCATCGCGCATCATGACACCCCGCGGTGCCACGAGGTCGGCAGCAGCGACCGGCTCAGTACAAAGAGGTTCCCCGGCGGGGTTGACGCGTCATGTGCACGAATTGTCGGCTCCTCGACGCCGTCGACGGCATGGTTGAGCAGGTTGGCGGTGTCGTCGGTGAGGACGATGCGGAAGCGGGCCTGGTCGAGGCGGTCGTAGTGGATCTTGAGTAGGAGGGCGTCGTAGAGCTTGCGCTGGATCCGCTCGGGCGCCTCGGTGATTTTGATGCGTGGCAGGAGCGGAAGGGCGTTAAGCAGGTCGACGTCCTGCTGGGGCTCGGTGTCGCGCGCTGCCTCCAGCGCGTCGAGCTGGGCGGTCTTGTCGGCGCACTCGGCCTCAAGGGCGTCGAAGCGGCGGCGCAGCCGGTCCCGGACGACCCGGTCGGCCGGGTCGGTGGTCTCCAGTTCGGTGATGATCCGGTCCTGCCGGTCTGTCAGGTCGTCGATCTGCTCGCGCAGCGCCTTAGCGCGCCGGTCGTCGGCGTGCTGCCGCTTGCCGGGCAGCTCGGCCAGGCCGCGGCGGAGGAGCGCGTGTCGGTCCGGGCCGAAGACGCGGGTGGCGATGACGTGGTCGAGAGCCTCGGTGAGATCGTCCTCGCGGACGTAGATCGTCTTAGGGTGATCGGCAGGATGGCTGTCGGGCGATCGACGCCGTTGGCCGCCGGGTAGCAGCAGTAGTAGGCGCGGCCGTGGCGGGTCTTGCCGAACATGCGGTGGTCGCACAGCCCGCAGCGGACGTAGGAGCGCAGCAGGTAGCCGCGCTTGGTTTGCGGGTGGGCGAGGTTCGGGCCAGGGGTCGAGCGGGTGCGCTCGTGGGTCAGAGAGACGGGTGCGCTCGTGGGTCCGCGAGATCTGGGTGGCGGCCTCGAACGTCTCGCGGGTGACCAACGGTTCGTGGGTCGGCTGCTCGGACCACACCTACCCCTCCGGCGGGTTCAGCCGGCCGCCGGACTTGGTGGCGCGGCGGTTCCACACCATGTAGCCGGTGTACTTCGGGTTGGTGACGATGCCACGCACGGCAGAGCCGGACCAGCTGCCGCGCCGCCGGCGTGAGCTGGTCGGCTGGGGGACCGGATAGAGGTCGTGGTCGGTGTTGAGGCGGGCGGCGATGGCGTTGAGGCCGGGCCGCTCGACCACGCGCAGCCGGAAGATGTACGCCACGACCGCCGCGCGAAGCGGGTCGGGGACCAGGCGGGTCTTGGTCAGGCCCTCGGCGGCCTTAGCCGGGACCGGGTGGTCGACCTTTGCGCGGCGTAGCCGTACGGGGGCTTGCCGACGCTCCAGCCCTGGACGGTGTGATCTTGAAGCCGTCCCAGGAGCGTTCGAGCATGTCGGTGACGTACCACTCGGCCACGCCCTGCTTGACCTGGCGGGTCAGCAGGCCGGTGGAACGTTTGCCGCGCGGGTCGATCGGCTCGTCGGCGGCGTACAGGCGTACGCCGGCCCGTTCGAGCTGGTGCTCGATGCGGGTGCCGATGTAGGTGCGCCGGGCGAGCCGGTCGATCGACTCGCAGATCACGACGTTGAAGCGCCGGCCGGGGTGCTCGGCCTCGGCGAGCAGATCGACCAGTCCGCCGTCGCGAGGCAGCGGAACGGCGATGTGCTCGTGCGCGCGGCTGCGGCCTCGACGTTCCAGGGAGGTCCGGCCGGACTCGATGTCCCAGAATCAGGCGACGATCTCCCCAGTCCTCGGGTAGGGCGGCCTGGCAGTTGGCCAGCTGGCGCGGCAGGGAGAGCGTGGAGTCCTGTTGGTCATCGGTGGAGACCCGGTCCAGGAACGCGACCGCGACGCGTGGAACGGCCGGTCGGCCGGGTTGGCTCGGGGGTTGGTAGATGGATGACGGATAGCTGTTGAGCGAGGGGTGCGTGGTCATGCAAGGCTCCTTGGTCAAGGTGGTATCGCGGCTGGCGGTGGGCTGGTAGGCAGGCCGGGCGGCCTGGTCCCGTACCGGCGATCCGGTCCGGTACTCATGCCGCCCGGTCCTCGTCCCTGATGTGTCTGGCCATGTCGTGCTGGGTTAGCGCCGATGCGAGTACCTCCCTGATCGCTTCAAGCTGGACCGCGGCGAGATGCGCCGCGTCCGGACCATGGACTCGGACGATCTCCACCGAGCTGGACAGCCGGCGGGTTGCGGCCCCACAGACGAGCGGGCCACCTTCTTCATCCCTGCCGGCGGCGCCTGCTCATCCCTGGCTACCGCGATGCGCCTCCAAGCGACTCGACTAACTCCTCGGCCCCGGCAGTGCGGTCCCGGCATCGGGGCTGGTCACGACCGGTTGGCCGGTCGCCGTCGGGACGCTGCCGCCTGTCGACGAACGCTCCGCTCGCGGGGATTGTCAAGGCGCAAACCCCGACGAGGGCCGTGGCTAAGCCACAAAGATGAGTTCTTTTCTGTATTGGGTGGAGCTGAGTGCAGACGAGGGACTATCCAGATGTATCTCGTCGATAGCTTTCCGTAGTTTTCGCTGCTCATCTCGGATACGCTATTCGCACATGCGTTCGTAAATTGCCTGACGAGCGCTCGGGCGAGTGGCGATTGCGCGGAATGGGTTGAGCGGAAACGCCTCGGTCGATATCCTGTTCTGTTTGCTGCTGAGCTGGCCATGATCGCTGGCTCGTGAACTGGTGAAGTCGGCACGAGGCATTGCAGCGACTGTCCACGGCCAAAACATCTGGAGGTGGCCGTGGGCGGCGGCTCGGCTAGACGTGTGCTTTTAACGTGGGAGGATGTTAGGGCGGAGGCGGCATCTCTAGACGGAGACCTCCGGATAATGCTGGAGGAAATCGTCACGTCCAAGGAGGTTTCAGCCAACCAAGCGGGAACCTCCGATGGTCACTGGTACTTGGCGAGTGTGGAGGTGCAGGGACACGTTGGCGTAGGGGAAACGCCGCTCTCTCTTGGGTTCCCGGTCACCAATGGGATTACGGTCATCAGCGCGCGCAATGGAACTGGTAAGACCAGTGCCGCGGACGCGATGCGTCACCTGCTGAGCAACGGTAGGCAACGTAGCTACGAACTTGCCGAACGCAACATTCATTGCGAAAACCGGAGCATCAAGGTCGTTGTCTCAAACGGCGTGCGCGAAATCGAGGTATCTTGTGGTAACGACGGGACGGTCGAATGGCGCGAGGGAAACGGTCCGGCCGGTCCTGTTCCTACTTGGTGGATGGCCGCATTCGAGCGCTATCTGCCAGTACTCCTCTATCCCGAAATCTCGCCAGTCATCGAACGTCCGGGGACTTTGCACGAGTTTTTGAAGGATGCACTTTCGTTAGGGGTATTGCAAGAACTCTTGAAGGATCTCGACATAATTCGGAAGATCGGCCGCGATTCTGAGAAAGCAGTGACAATGGCTTATCAGGTGGCGGTTGATGGTGTGAAGAAGAGTGGTGTTACGGAGCTGCTCGTGAATCTGGGGGACATCGGGGCAACGCCGGATCCAGATAAATGTTGCGAAGTGCGGGCGCTCGCAGCCAACCTGCCCTCGTCTGTCCCACCGCGAATAGACCTTGTTGACGGCTGGGGCGTGAACGACGCACTCAGCGGCCAAGCGTCGGCGGCAATCGGCAACCTCCAGGCGGCGCGAGCGAGGACCATACAAGGCGTCGCCACAGTCCAGGTCGCGCTGGACAAGTTGTTGGCCGAGGAAGGGGAATACCTTTCGGATCTACGGCGCCGAGACGTCTGCCCGGTCTGTCAGACCAGCGGCGCTGCCTGGGCCACAGTGGCGGCCGGGCAAGCAGCCATGCTTCGGCAGATCCTCGCCGAAGTCCGTGCTGCCGAACGCACAGCCAGTCAGCAGATCAAGCAAATGCGGTCATGCTTGCCGCCACCGTTACCCGCCCGTACGCGGGAGGCAGTCGTGGACTTCCTCGGCACCGAGGCGTCGGCATTGTGGATCGAGCGTTGGGAGAGACTTGTATCGGCCGGTGAGGACCTTTCGGTAGAGACCGCGACGGCGACTGGTGTCGAAGCTTTGCTCGCTGATGCGAACGATCTCGTGAAGTGGTACGAAGCTACAAAATCTTCGATCTTGAGTAGCCGCGATGTGTCCATCGCAGAACGTGCCGGTGTCCGCGCTCTCATCGACGGCTGGCTCGATGCGCTTGATGGTGCTCGGGGTGCCCTGGTTCGGGCCAAGACCGCGGATCGACTCGCCAAGAAGGTCGACGGATGGATCAAGACGACCCGCACTGACGTCTTCGAGCCAATCGGTGACCAGGTCACGGAGATCTGGGCGGCCTTGAACAGCGATGCGGACCTTGAACTCAATGGCATCTCCCTGGCCGGTGGAGTCCGCCAGGCGGGCAAGGTAAACATCGACCTCTCCGCTAGCGGGACTTCTGTACCCGCCAAGACGAACAAGCCAGCCGTTTTGAGCACTGGCCAGCGGAACGTGCTATCACTGGCCACCTACCTACCTCGCGCGACCCAGCCACACAGCCCGTTTCGGTTCCTGGTCCTCGATGACCCCATCCACGCTTTTGACGACTGGCGGGTTCGGTACCTGGCCAAGTATTTGGTAGCGCTAGCCGACCGTTATCAAATTATCATATTCACCCACGATGATCGACTTTGGCGAGAACTGCGGTCGTTG
Organism: Planosporangium spinosum; assembly: GCF_049999945.1. Taxonomy (NCBI): domain Bacteria; kingdom Bacillati; phylum Actinomycetota; class Actinomycetes; order Micromonosporales; family Micromonosporaceae; genus Planosporangium; species Planosporangium spinosum. The sequence continues at coordinate 30,099 of NZ_JBLYUB010000048.1, forward strand.
GGATACCTTGCTACGCACTTTCGTCTCGACCGTCCCACTGGTGCCCCATCTCACGTCCGAGTCAAGAACATCACCCGACCTGGCGAACAGTTGCTCGACGAGATCAAGTGGGTCCTCGACGCCGAAAGTAGAGAAGCGCTAGGAACTGCCGAGGCTCGGACATCAATGACTTTGGCGATGTGCCGGCAGGCCGTCGATACGGAGGTCGTCACGCAGCTTGAGATCCTGGCCCGTCGGCTTGAGCTAACCGATGAGCAGCTGCAGTCAGACGCAAACCGAGCGAAGAAGACCCGCGACCAACTAGACCTGCTCAACCGTTACGCACGGCGCGCCGGCTTAAACCAGCTCGACTACCGACAGTTTAACCCCACGATCACCGCACTCAACGCGGGCGCTCACGGCCGCGCACCGGCGCCTGCCACCATGGCTCAGTGCCGCAAGTGGCTCAAACAGTCCCGGGAGCTTGTTACTCGCATCCACACACTGACGAGGTAGACATGACGCGGATGCCAGCCACAAGTATCGAGAACCTCATCGCTGCTTACGACGCATGGCCTGGTACTGCGTACGACAAGGGCAAGCTTCGCGCTCTTGTGCTGCGGGTACGTGTCGAGCGGCTTGCCGCCGCTTTGCCTGCTACGACGATCGCGGCACCAGCGGATTCAAGCTGCATACGTCAACGGTTGATGCTTTCAGTCGGGGAACCTGGGCTCACCACCGAGGACCAGAAGAGGCGTTTACGCATCGTCATGGCGGCGGTGAAGACGTACAACGAAGTGTGCGATCTTCTTCACGGACGTAATCCTGAACCAACCCCACCCCTTGGTGATGTGGCGGCATGGGCGACATCAGTCAACGACTTAGAGATGGAGTTCGCCAGGCAGACCCCAAGGGAAGGCTCGTCCCTTTAGGATTCTTGATATCGGCGACCCTGGAGTGGGTGACTCAACAAGACGCCTCCTTCGCCCCTTATTGAAACATCGGTAGGGCTCGAGTTGGTTGCCCTACACCACATCCGTTTTTTGCCAACCCGGTGGAAGCTTCTCTAGGCCGATTAGCACGTCGAGGCCGAGGTGCTCTTTCAGCATGTGTTTGAGATTCCGGCCCTCGATGATCTGGATACGTCCGTTTGCTGCGGCAAAGTCGCGGCTCGCCTTGCCGACCCATGAAGTAGTGACGAGGACGCCTTTGGCGGCGCGCTTGTGATCCATCACGCCGGCGAGGGCGTGGACTGCCTCGAGGCCAACGATTTTGCTGTAACGCTTAGCCTGGATGATGCAAAGCCCGCCGACGATTGGGTCTTCATTGATGGCGACGCCGTCGACGCCTTCGTCTTTAGATGCCTGCGTTACCCACGACTTCATGCCAATAGCTTCGAAGAGTCGACGGATGAGGTGCTCGAACTCGCCGGGTGAGAGCTTGAGTAAATCGGTGCGGCTATCCAAGCCGGCGATCACATCCATCTCGTCAACGAACTTGTACTTTGACAGGTCGAAGGACGCCACCGGCCTCACGCCGACGAGGTCGTAAGGGTGCGGGGAAACGATGGCGTTGAGGTGGTTTCGAAGGCACAGCACAGGATCCAACTCTGGCTCGTCGAGCTGTACCTCGGCAAACTTGTCCCGCTCTGCATCGACGCTGACCAGCAGTGGGCGGATGGCGCGTCCGGTCGCCTTGTCCTTGGTGGAGGCATAGCCATTAAAAAGAATGCCGGTGACGAGGTCCGGGGGTGTGGCGTCCAGAGCCTCGGCGATGGTTCGGAGCGTGAGCCGTGCAAGGAGATCGCCGTACAGCTTCTTGGTCTCGGGCTCCTTGCGCGGCACAGCCGTCATGCCCTTCGCTTTCGTGTAGCGGTAGGCAACGACGGCGGGCACGACGTTCTGGAGTGGTAGCTCGTACTCAATCAGCAGTTCGCGGGAGGCGGGGTCGTAGTGGGCGGCAGCCTTGCCCCTCAGACCCTCAGGGTAGCGGGACTGGGCGAGAACATGTTGCAGGCGCTCCACAAAAGCAGTAGGACCGCTGTTCGCCAGGGCTGCGCTGAGCTCGGGAACTGCTTCAGCGGCGCGTTGGTTCCTCCGGGCGAGCAGCTGCCCGTACTCGGTAATCCTTGTGGCGACGGCTTCGGTCCGGAAATCCGCCTCTACCATCTTGCGGGCGTGCGCCTCCTGTTCCGCCAGACGCTTCGCTGCGGCTGCCTCCTGTGCCTTCGTGCGGGTCTCAGCGGTTCGGCGTCGTTCCTCGGCACGCTCACGCTGCGTATCCTCACGGGCTGCCTTCGTGGCAGCCTGATCAGCTAAGCGTTTCGCCTGTACCTCTTGCCGCATTCGCGTTGCCTCGGCCTTCTTTGCCGCAGCTTCGGCTTGCTTAGCCTCGCGGCGAGCTTCCGCTTCCTGGCGCTTCTGCTCGGCTATCAGCTCGCGGTGCCTGCGCGCCTCCGCTTGGGCCTCGAGCTTCTTGGTCTGTTTGCGGGCGTCGATCATCTGAGCGATTAAGCCTTTACGTCGCGCCATGTGGGCCGCGTCCACGGTGATGGTGTAAGAGACGATCACCGAGAAGATCCGGGTTGATGTTATGCGGCGATCTCCGCTGTTGGGGAGTTGTCGTCGGGTTCGGCTTCGCCGTCGATGACGGTCAGCCGGG
>NZ_JBLYUB010000049.1:0-29568 GCF_049999945.1 Planosporangium spinosum
CCCGGCTGACCGTCATCGACGGGGAAGCCGCACCACCCGACGACTCCCCAACAGCGGAGATCGCCGCATAACATCAACCCGGATCTTCTCGGTGATCGTCTCTTACACCATCACCGTGGACGCGGCCACCCGCCGACGAGGAGGTTGACGTTCTCCTCCCGGCTCTCAAGGTCGCCTTCCTTCAGGGAACGTACGTCCCCAAGGGCCACCCACCTACGCCACAGTGTCCTCAGCGTACCGGCCCGCCCGTACGCTCGGTCGCGTCGCCGAACTGCGCCCACCGCGCTCCGTTCCCACGGCTGCTCGGAGCGGGCCTGGTGGTCAGCGTCCTCCCCGCCGGCCGCCGACACGGGTCCGCGCGGAGAACGCCGCAGCGCCCGAGGGACGGGCGGGCGCGACCGTCGCTGTGACATCACCACGGCCGGCGTGTGGCTGTGTCGACGCCGCCGACCTGGCGGCGGTGGTACGGGTGGACGCGCGCGGCTTCGCGGGGCGGCCGACGCGGACCGGCCGGGACCTGTCCGCCGGGGTCGGGTCGGCGGCCGGTGGCGTGACGAACGACCGCTCGCCCGGAGCGAGCTGGGTCAGCAGCGGATCGCCGGGCCGCAGCCGCGTGGTGGTCGCGGCGATACCCGCCTTGCGGGTCAGTTCGCGTACCTCGGAGACCTGGTCGTCGGTCATGAGCGTCACGACCGTTCCCCGCGCGCCGGCCCGGGCCGTGCGGCCGGATCGGTGCAGGTACGCCTTGTGCTCGACCGGCGGATCGGCGTGGATGACGAGGCTGACGTCGTCGACGTGGATGCCCCGGGCCGCGATGTCGGTGGCGACCAGTGTGGTCGCGGTGCCGTCGGAGAAGGCCAGCAGGTTTCGGGTGCGCGCGTTCTGGGCCAGGTTGCCGTGCAGTTCCACGGCCGGCACGCCGGCGGCGACCAGCCGGCGGGTCAGGGTCTTCGCCCTGTGTTTGGTGCGGGTGAACACCACCGTGCGGCCCGGCGCGGCCGCGAGGTCCGCCAGGACGTCGAACCGGTCGTCGGCGTGTACGTGCAGCACGTGGTGCGACATCGCCGTCACCGGGGACAGCGACGAATCGACGCTGTGGGTGACCGGGTCGGTGAGGAACCGCCGCACCAGGACGTCGACCCCGGCGTCGAGTGTCGCCGAGAACAGTAGCCGTTGCCCGGAGCGTGGGGTCTGGTCGAGCAGCCGCCGGACGACGGGAAGGAAGCCGAGGTCGGCCATGTGGTCGGCCTCGTCGAGCACGGTGATCTCCACCGCGTCCAGATGGGCGTGGCCGGCTTCCAGGTGGTCGGCGAGGCGTCCCGGGCAGGCCACGAGGACGTCCACGCCGGCCCGCAGGCCGGCGATCTGGGGGTTCGGCCCGACCCCGCCGAAGATGGTCAGCGTCCGTAGCGACAGTGCCTGGGCCAGTGGCGCCATCGACGCCTCGATCTGGGTGGCGAGCTCACGGGTGGGCGCGAGGATGAGCGCCCGCGGCCGGCCGGGCCGGCGCGGCGAGCCACTGGCGGCCAGCCGGGTCAGCACCGGCAGCACGAACGCGTAGGTCTTGCCCGAGCCGGTCCGGCCCCGGCCGAGCACGTCGCGGCCGGCCAGCGCGTCCGGCAGTGTCGCCGCCTGGATCGGGAAGGGCGTGGTGACCCCGGCGGCGGCGAGCGCCCGGGTGAGCGCGGCGGGCACGCCGAGGTCGGTGAACGTGGTGGATACAGCTGAGGATGCGTGATGAGGGCGGCGGGCCGCCATGAAGTCTCCGAACGTGGAAGGGTCGTCCTGCCCGGCGCAGACCCGAACGGTCGCGGCGCGTGGAGTCGACATCGAACACGGCTCGAGGCAGAACGGTGCGAGCTATGTTCCATAAGTGTACCTGAACTCGGCTGAGGGTCGGTGTCGATAGTTCGGCCGCCTCGGTCAACCGAGAGGATCATCGTGGTCTGCGCCGGGCGGATGCGCGGCCTGCCGTTGTCGGGCGAGACCGGTACTGCACCTTCTGCGACGTGCCCGAATGCCCGCAGGCCGTGCCGGCGTCGTGTCCGGCATCGGACAATGGCGTCTTCTGCCTGTGCCGCTCGGAGATCCGGTCGGGCTGTGCTGCCCGCGAGTCCCGGACGATCAATCCGTTAAAGGATCTTCCTGTGGCGTGCCGTGGACCGTGGTGAGGTCGGCCGGTGGTGGGCGGGAGGCGGCGTTGGGCGGGCGTTGATGTCGGACCTGGCGCGCCGCAGGGCTCCTGCGCGGTCTACCGTCGTGGCACCCATGGACCAAGCCGGAGAGGCCACCACGATGAGTAAGCCCATCGATTACGACGCACCGCGCCGACCTGCGGTTGAGGTTGAAGACGACAGCTTGGAGGAGCTCAAGGCGCGCGGCACGGCGGCGCAGTCACCGGCGGTCGACCTCGATGAAGCCGAGGCGGCCGAGAACTTCGAGTTGCCCGGCGCGGACCTGACCGGCGAGGAGCTGACCGTGGTGGTCGTGCCGATGCAGCCGGACGAGTTCCGATGCCCGCGCTGCTTCCTGGTGCACCACCGCAGTCAGCTCGCCACGCAGTCCGACGGCCGGGAGGTCTGCCGGGAGTGTTCCTGACGTCCGCGGTCAGGGCGGCGTTCGGCTGGCAACGCGCGCCGGTCATCGCAGACGGCCCGGTCACCGTCCCGCTGCACCTGCTCGTACCGACCCGCCGCCCCGGCCGGCCCCGCCGCTGGCGGCGGATGGTGAGGTCGGGCCCCGCAGCACAGGGCAGTAATGCGGGGCCCGAGCACCGTGGCGCCGTGCGGCGCCGCCCGGACCACAGTGGGCCCGGCAGTATGACTCAGATCGGGCGGACCGCCTCCGCCTGCGGTCCCTCGGCGCCCGGGACGATGCCGAACTCGACCCGCTGGCCTTCCTGGAGTTCACGGAAGGCGTCAGCCCGGATCGCGGCGTGGTGCACGAGCACGTCCGGCCCCTACCGCACGGCAGCCTGGATGTCGTCGCGAGCTACCAGGTTTCCATGATCGGAGCGCCCGAGGATGCGCAGATCAGACAGGTCTACGTACTTGAGCTGCGCCGCTGACCGTGCCGCTCGGCATGGCGGGGCCGCGTCCCGCGCTGCGGTCCAGCGGCGCCTCGTCGGCGGGGCGGGCACGACGAGGCGCCAGTGTCGGCGAACCGGGGGAGTCACACGACGGCTGCGCGCCGCCGGCATCCCTGTTAGGGTGAACGAAGTTATTGGATAGGTGGTTCGCCTTATCCCGGCCGGTTGGCAGATCGCAGGTGCGTCGCCAGCGGGTTGGGCGATGTGGGGCCGCTAGACCAACGGCTTCCGGATCTGCGTGGTGCAGGTCCTCGCCTGACAAGGGAGAACGGCAATGGCACAGGGCACCGTGAAGTGGTTCAACGCCGACAAGGGCTTCGGTTTCATCAGCCAGGACGGAGGCGGCGACGACGTGTTCGTCCACTTCTCCGCCATCCAGTCCGGCGGTTACCGGTCGCTTGAGGAGAACCAGCGGGTCGAGTTCGAGATCACGCAGGGCCAGAAGGGCCCGCAGGCCGAGAACGTCCGCCCGCTCTGATCAAAGCTCGCGTGCGGCCGGCACCTCAGACCCGAGCGGTCGCACCAATGAACGACGGGATGGTCGACCCGACATAGTCGACCGGCAGCGATCCCCGCATCTGTCTCACCGACGATGCGGGGATCGCTGCTGTTGAGACTTGCGCGCCTCGCGACTCCCACCGCGGGGTCGCGTCAGGTGACAGTCGCCCCGCCCGCCTCGCCTCACCGGGTGGTCACGGAGTCTCGACTGGCCGTGCCGTACGCCCGACGTCAGCATCGCCCCGAACCCTCGGTATCGGCGGGGAGTTGAGGCCACCCGGCAGTGACTGTCGGCCGGCACATGACCACGTCCACCGAAGCGCTCTTCGGCCCGCACGACGCCTGGTACCACGTCGTCGTGCGGGGCCGGCCGGGGGTGCCGCTCATCGCGTGGCTGCTCGACGAGGGGCTCACCCTGCCCGGCCGGGAGGGCGTGCTGCTGCCGGTGTGGTGCACCGAGGCGGCCGCGACGATGCGCTCGACCTATTCCTGACCAAGCCCCGTCCGGACGACACGGCCGTCAGAGTCATCGGTTCCGGACCGTTCTCCGCGCGCTCCCTGGTCTGTCGACCGGGATCGTGGTTAGGCGCCGGTTACGTAAGGGTAGATAGCGCCCGCGCGAAGGGGGTGCGCCGGTTGGTTGTCGCGTCAGAAGTCCTGACTGGGGCCGTTGGGGCGGGGTCCGGGAGAACGGACCGGCAGATGTTTCGTCGGTTCCTGTTGGATTCGATCACCTGGCTGACCACGCCGTTGCTGCCCGACGACTACCTGGGGCTGGTCAGCCCGCTGTGGTCGGCGCGGCAGCTACGCGGGCGGGTCGAGGCGGTGCTGCCGGAGACCGCGGACGCGGCCACCCTGGTGATCCGCCCCGGGCGGGGCTGGGCGGGGCATCGGGCCGGCCAGTACGTGCGGGTCGGCGTCGACCTCGCCGGGGTACGGCACTGGCGTAGCTACTCGCTGTCCTCGCCGCCGGAGCGCGCCGACGGGCGGATCACGATCACGGTGAAGGCGGACCCGGGCGGGCTGGTCTCGCCGTACCTGGTCGGCCGGGTGACGCCCGGGACGATCGTGCACCTCGCGGCGGCCCAGGGTGAGTTCGTGCTGCCCGAGCCACCACCGGACCGGCTGCTGTTCCTGACCGCGGGCAGCGGGATCACGCCCGTGGCGGCGATGCTGCGCAGTCTGGCGGCGCGGGAGCGGATGCCGGACGTGGTGCTGGTGCACTCCGCGCCCACCCCGGCCGACGTCATCTTCGGCGCGGAGCTGCGGGCCCTGGCCGGCCGGTGTGCGGGCCTGCGGCTGTACGAGCGGCACACCCGCACCGACGGCCGGCTCACCATGGCGCAGCTGCGCCGCGTCTGCCCGGACTGGCGGCGGCGCCACACCTGGGCGTGCGGCCCGACCGGGATGCTCGACTCGGTCGAGCGACACTGGCGGCGCGCCGGGATGGCCGACCGGCTGCACGTCGAGCGGTTCCAGCCGGCCGTCGCGGCGGGTGGCGTCGGCGGCCGGGTCCGGTTCGTCGCCAGCGGCCGGTCCGCCGACGCCGATGGCGTCACGCCGCTGCTGGTCGTCGGCGAGAACGCCGGTGTGCTCATGCCCAGCGGCTGCCGGATGGGCATCTGCTACAGCTGCGTGGCCCGGCTGCGTGCCGGCCGGGTCCGTGACCTGCGCACCGGCCGCGAGCACGGCGACGAGGGAGAGCTGATCCAGACCTGCGTGTCGGCGGCCGCCGGCACCGTCGAGATCGACCTGTAGACCGACCCGTGGGAGGCCAACCGATGAGTGTTACCACACCCGAGCCGGTCAGCGCGACCGCGCACCTGTCCGAGGTCGACATCAAGGAGATCGGCCGCGAACTCGACCAGCTCCGCGACGAGATCACCGCCAGCCTCGGCGAGCGCGACGCCCGCTACATCCGCCGGGTCATCACCGTCCAGCGCGGGCTGGAGGCCGGCGGGCGTGCCCTGCTGATGGTGTCGCTCCTGCCGCCGGCCTGGCTGGCCGGCACCGCCTGCCTGTCCGTGGCCAAGATCCTGGAGAACATGGAGATCGGCCACAACGTCCTGCACGGCCAGTGGGACTGGATGCGCGACCCCGAGATCCACTCCACCACCTGGGAATGGGACTCCGTCACTCCGGCCGAGGCGTGGAAGCACTCGCACAACTTTGTGCACCACACCTACACCAACGTTCTCGGCAAGGATCGCGACATCGGCTACGCCGTGCTGCGGATCAGTCCCGAGCAGCCCTGGCACCCGGTCTACCTGGCCCAACCGGTCTACAACGCGCTCCTGGCCGCCTTCTTCGAATGGGGCATCGCGATCTACGACGTCGAGCTCGAACGGGCCTGGCGCGGCGAGAAGAGTTGGACCGAGGCGCTCGGCCAGCTAGACGGCGTCGCCCGTAAGGCCGCCCGCCAGGTCTTCAAGGACTACGTCGCGTTCCCCCTGCTGGCCGGCCCGTCGGCGCTGCCCACGCTGCTCGGAAACATCACCGCGAACACCGCCCGCAACGTGTGGTCGCACACGGTGATCTTCTGCGGCCACTTTCCCGACGGCGCCGAGGTGTTCACCGAAGATCAACTCGACGGCGAGAGTCGCGGCGAGTGGTACGTGCGCCAGCTGCTCGGCTCGGCCAACATCACCGGCGGCCCGTTGCTGCACCTCATGACCGGCAACCTCAGCCACCAGATCGAACACCACCTGTTCCCCGACCTGCCCAGCAACCGCTACGCCGAGATCGCCCCGAAGGTCCGCGACCTCTGTGAACGTTACGGGCTGCGCTACAACACCGGCTCGCTGCTGCGCCAGACCGCCACCGTCTGGAAGAACGTCCTCCGCCTCGCGCTGCCCGGCCCCAAGCGCGGGCAGGCGGGCGAGGCGCCGAGCTGAAGACCGGACGGCCGCGCGCGCAGGGTCGGCCGGATGCGGGGCGGATTCGACCTGGCCGGGGATCTGGCCGCCGGCCTCGACGACCAGCCGGCGGCATGGTGCTCCAGCCGTCGCCGCCGACCGGCTGACGCCGCTGGCCGACGGCGACGGCTGGAGCGACGCCGCACTGGACGCCGCCGAGCGCTGGCTGGCGCTACGGCTGCCGGCCGCGCTGCGGGAGGCGTACCCGGCTGTTCGGGCGGCGCCGCGATCTCACCAGCAACCAGGACACGCTGCTGGACCCGGCCGAGCTCTACCTGGAGCCGACCGGCGAGGCGCTGATCTTCCGGTGGAAAGCCAGGGCTCCACGCACTGGGGCGTGCTGACCGCCGACCTGGACAAGTCGAATCCCCCGGTCATGGTCAAACTCAACCTCCGTAACGAGCGGGCCGAGTCCTGGGATGCCTGACTGGGCACGTTCTCCGCGACGTGCATCGAGATCGTGCTGTTGGAGTCGATCTACGCCCGCGAGAAACCCACCGACGCCACGGCGCAGGACGACACCGAAGCAGAGCATCTCGGGCAGCGCTACGAACAGCTTGCGCTGCCCGACTACCCCACCCCGCCGATCGGCGGGGCGGCGGTGCGCTGGTTCCGCTCACGTACCGCTCCGTACTGTGGATTTCGTGGTGCTCCGGTGGTGCTCGGATGTCCGGCCCCTGACCAGCACAACCGGTGCCAATCCGGCATGCAGGCGCCGAGGCTGCCCCAGGTCGAACCCGCAACCGAACGCTCGCGGCAGCGCCGCGCCCCGGACCAGCGGATACGCGAAGAAGCGTCGCAGCGCCAACACGCGCCAAACGGTACGCCGGAACCGGCTTGTTACTCGCTGTATGAGTGGCGTGTCCTACTCGGACCTGTAATCAGGAGATCTGAATCCCCAATGAGCTGTCGGACTGTCGATGAGCGTCGTCCGCCGCATCCGTGGACGCAGCCGTGATCATGCCACTGTTCGATCAAGGTCTTGCCGGCTTGTCATCGGCCTCGGTCGCCGCTTGCACGGGCGACTGGACGCAGCCGTCGACCAACGCCCACCGGCCGTCCCGCGGCTCCAGTACATTGATGATCTTCGTACGGGCGAGCGATGTGTCAGCAATAGTCGGTGCGCTACCGTGCGCGCCAGTGATCGTCGAGCAAGATCGCGGCGGTCCGTGTGATCGGTGTGCGATCGCCGGTCGCCGCTGTCGCTGCTGATCGGCGGTGACCGTCCCTGCCGCCCGCTGATCGTCGCTGGCAGGTACCCTGGTGCCCGTCGTCCTCGTAGCTCAGGGGATAGAGCAACGGTTTCCTGATATGGAACGGCTCTGTCAAGCTCTCCGGCCTGGAGTTGGCGGTTTGGCTGGGTTTCGGGTTCTTTCCTCGTCTTTCTTCCTGGCGGCTTCTCCCGCTGTTGGGTAGAGGGCAGCGTCCCGGCGGGTCAGGACGGAGCGCCCGCAGGCGTAGCCGAGGACGAACGGTCTTGACGCGGTCGGGTTGGCTGCCCTCATGCTGGGGCGCGGAGGAGGCCGTGGGGATTGGGGACGGCGCGCCGGGTCGGGGTGGGTCGGTCCACTGCCACTCTGATATTCGCGGGTCGGGCTCGCAGTTCTGGGATTCGCAGGAGGGTGCCCCGCACTAATGGCGCCACGACGCGGGGTCGTGGTCATAGGAATCTCGGGGATCTGTCCTGCCGCGGCACCGTCCCGGCGCGCCGTCGGCATGGTTGGCGAGGACGGCCGTTGGCCGACCATGGCAGTCCTCGCCGTTGCGGTCATGGTGTCAGTGCGTCATCTCGGCCCACAGGAAGCCGGCCAGCTCCCGGGCGATGGCGGTGACGATGACGCTGGTCGGTTTGTGGTGGGCGCTCATGCGTCGGTAGGCCGCACAGCCGCTGTTGCGCGGTCCAGGATCGGGCCACGGTGGCCGGGTCGGTGCGTTGCTGGCGTTGGTGCAGCCTGGCGCCGACCAGAGGGCGGTGCCGGTAGGCGTGTGCGGCCTCGACCAGCGCGGTGCGCACGGCGTGGTTGCCGGCCTTGGTGATATGCCCGCGGCGGGTGGCTTCCCCGCTGGAGTACTCGCTGGGCACGAGCCCGGTGAACCCCATGAACAGCGGTGCGGAGGCGAACCGGCGCCAGTCGATGACTTCGGCGGCCAGCGTCAACGCGCTCAGGTCACCGATGCCCCGGTAGGCGGCCAGCCTGGTCACCGCGTCGGTGAACGGCTCCCGCTCACGCCATCCCATGAGGTCGGCTTCGATGGCGGCCAGTTCGCCGTCGCGGGCGGCCAGCGCCGCGCGGTAGTGCGCGTAGGTGGCGCGCAGCGCCGCATCGTCGAAGTGCTGAGCCGCCAGCCACTGCTCATGCCGGCCGGTCCACGACTGGCCGTCGCGGTACACCCGGTCGTGGCGCAGCAGAAAAGCCTTGAGGCGTTGCCGCATCCGCCGCCGGTCTTCCACGAGGTCCCCGCGGGCCCGGCACAGGTCGCGGATCGCCTCCTCGAATGCGGAGGGGGCCCGGATCGCGGTCAGCTCCCCGGCCCGGTGCAGCCGGGCCGGCCGTTGCGCGTCCCGCCGGTCGGTCTTGACCCGATCGCCGGCCCGTCTGGGGATCAACGCCGGCGCCACCACGTCACACGCCACGCCCAACGAGGTCAGCAGCCGGTACAGCCCATAGCCGGTCGGGCCCGCCTCGTAGCAGGTCTTCAAGCCTGCCCGGTCGGGGAACTTCGTGATCAGGCGACGTATGGACGTCTCGTCGTGGACGATCCGCTCCACGACCGGGGTCTGCTCATCCCGGGCGAGGATCCCCACCGCGATCGCGTCCTTGGCGACGGCCATCCCCAGATGGATCGGCCCACGGAGCTGAGTAACACTGTTCATGAACGGCCGGCCTCCTTCCGCATGTGGCTCCGTCCCACCCATCGTGAGACGACCCACGAGATCGCCTACGGGCGGAGCCCGAAGCCGGCCGTTCCATGCTGACTAATGAGCAGCGGTGATCGTGACCGCAGGCCCATGGCCTGCGGTTTCTTATTTCTGTGCCTCGAATTTTAGGTCGCAGAAGGCCGCCAGGGTGCTCGCTACTTGAAGATCAGTCGCTGGCTATTGAGCGGCGCGCGAGAAAGTCGGCGATCGCTGCGCCGGGCCGGTTGCCGGCGACTTTGTAGGAAGGACCTGGGTCAGATCTGGTTTGATCTTGCGGGCTGGGCGCGTACCCGGTCGCGGTCAACCTCGGCTCCGTTGCGGTGCTGACGGCGATGAACCTGCGCGGGGTACGGGGGTGGGGACGGGCGTTCGCCGTACCCACCCCCGTATCTGTTCATCGCCGGCGTCCTCGTCATGATCGTGGTCGGCCCTGGGTCGGTGGCGTTCGGGCGCGCGCCGGTGGCCGAGTCGGTCGGTTGGCAGGTACACCCCACCAGGTGGGGCTGGCCGGCCTGGCGCTCGGCGGTCCATGGCGGCAGAGCCGGCATTCACCTCCGGCCGGATGGTCGATTTTTGCATCGGGTTACCGGCTGCCATATTCGGTACATTTCGGCCGTGGAACGGCTGCTTGCCATGGTTGGCCCTGACAACGATGAGTTGAGGGCCTCCATCGCTGTCATCAGTGCCTTCGACGAGCAGGACGCCAGCGGCGCTGCGCTACAGGATCTCGTGACCCTCGCGACCTCGTTCACCGGCGCGCGCGTCGTCCTCCGCGATGACCTGACCAATCGGATCGTGGTGGACGGTGAAGGAGATCAGGTAGCGGTCGGCGCGGACGAGGTTGATCGCGTCACCAAGGCGGCGGTAGATGCCAAACTGCGGGGGCGCCGGGCTGCGGAGCTGACGCTTGACGGCGGTGGGCGGCTGGATGCCGTATGGGCCGTGAACGTCGAGTATGCAGGCGTTCGGCTCGGTCTGGCTTGGGCGATCCCCGCGGAGGGGCCGTGGCGAGTGCCGGATGTCCTGGCCCTGGAGTGCCTGGCGAAGGCGGCCGCAAACCGGCTGTTGCGCGATCACGAGCGGTCCCGGATCGTCCCAGCGGATCGGGTACAAGCGCTTGAGCGCCTGTTGACGACCCCACTCACTGCGGCAGAGGCGGCCAACTCCGCTCGCCAGGCAGGGCTCGACCCGGATCGCCGGTACCGCGTTACGGTGTTCCGGGAACGCCCGGTCGGCGCCGCGAGCCCCGAGGTCGTGCTCGAGCGGGCGCTACAGACGTATGCCGCGGCCGGCGTACCGGCTCATGGCTGCCTGCTCGAGCAGAAGCCGGTAGTGGTGGTCGACGAGTCGGCTGCCGTGGTCGACGCGTTGCGCGCTGCCCCCCAGGACTCGCGCAGCGGATGGTGGATGGACGCTGGAGTCGCCCACCCGTTGGCCGTTGCCGACCTCGCCGCCGGCTGTCTCGTGGCCCGCCAGTCGCTGGCGCTGGCCCGCGTCGAGGGCACCGGCCGGGTCGGCGTCGCCGAGGAGCTCGGAGCGCTGCGACTGCTCGCCGCGATCCCTACCGCGATGCTGGAGGACCACCCTGACGTCAAGGCGGTTGGTCGTCTGGCAGCCGAGCGCGACGGATACATCAGCCTGGCTGTGCTCGACGTCTACTGTGAGACCGCATCGCTGCGCAAGACGGCGGCCCGTCTGTACCTGCACCACTCGTCAGTGGACTACCGACTCAAGCGTATCGAGCGGGTGCTGGGCTTTCCGCTGACGACGCAGGCAGAGAGGCTGCGAGCGCTGGTCTCTCTCCAGCTTGCCCGGCTGCTGCGCGAGGGCGCTGCCGGCTGAGCGTCACCTGGCATCGGCGTCCGACAAATGTCGGCCAACGGGCCCGGAACATCCGACACTTTGCTGATGGATCACTGTTATGCCATGACGGTACCGTTTTGTCATGTTTCCTGGTCGTACCCGAGCGGCAGGTGGGCCCCTGCTGGTGCCTGCCGTGAACGGTGCGTCGCCCAGTGCCTGGCCGTGATGGACAGCGGTGTCCATCACGCCGCAGACGTGAACGCTTCCTTGGTTGGCGGCGGCGCCTGGCACGTGGTCCACGCCGACCGCTTGCGTGCGGTCCCGATCGCGTGCGCACATCGCGAAGCGCAGCTCCCAGGGGGCAGCCGCCGAACCGGTCGACTGGGCCGACGTTCCCACGTTGACCGAACTGGCGGTGTTCAGGCTCCTTCTTTTCGTCTCCCGTCGATTACTTGAACGGCGCGACGCTCCGTGTTCGTCCCGGCGACCGGCGCTGGCGCCAGGCCTGCGGGAACCGGGCGTGTGCCGACTTCGGTAGTGCCGGCGTTTGTGTATGCCGGAGCGCCTGGTCGTCTGGCGGAATCTTGAGGAGGCAGCCTTCGGTAAGGAACCGACCCCGCGGGAAAAGGCAGTGGTGCGCCCGGATGGTGGGCGAATTGCGGCGCGGCCACAACAGGGTAATGCGTTGACCGCGTGCGCGGTTCTGCCTCTTCGGACATTGGAACTGATAAACGTGGATGATACGCCGCTTTGCGGCTGTTATCTTGCTGCTCGTCGCTCGTTCTGTAGGTAGTGCGTTCTGTAGAACCGGAGTATCTGTTGAGAAGTGAATTACGGGGGGCGCGCCATCGCCGGCGAGCCCTTGGCAGAAGGGGCATCGCGTTGAGGGCGATGTTGTCCGCGCTGGCCGTTTCAGTGGCCGGCGCAGGGCTCGTTGTCTTGCCGAGTGGTCCAGCATCTGCCGCGTCGACGTTGGTCACGAAGGTGGTGACAATCCCGACGCCGCCGAGTACGACGTTCCAAGGTGCGGGGACGGGTGATGGTTGGGACGTGCAGTTCTACCGGGACCGGGTGTTCAACGCCTTCCATCACAATTCAACAAGTTACATGGTTGATTGCCATAACCAGAGCGACGGCAACCACTGCGACACGGTAAGCGGTACTTCCCCGTGGCCGAAGACCGTGACCGGGCCATCCAGCGAGGGGTTTGCCACGCCGGGCCACTCCACCGGTTGGGTGGACACCTCCAACGGCCGATTCTATGGCTGGGCACAGCGCATCACCGACAACACCGGTGGCGTGCTTTGTGTTGATCTCACCACCTCGGCGTCGAACCCGTACTGCGGGTTCACCGCGCTCACCGGTGCGGGTGAGGCAGTGCAAGGCTTCGGTTCGAGCATCGATGGGCAGGCCATCGTCGGGCAGAAGATGTACGCGCTGAATGCCTCGGGAACCACGACCGGCGCGGGTAACAAGCTGCTCTGCTTCGACCAGATCGCCAAGTCGGCTTGCGCCGGCCAACCGTATGCGATCGGTAGGGATTCCACCTCGGCATCGTCGTTCGACTGGACGGTCGGGATCGCCGGCAAGGTCTTCGCCTACTATGCGACCGCTTCCGGTTACGCAGTCAACTGCTTCGACCCGGCGACCACGGCCACCTGTGCCGGGACCTGGCCGCAGACCACCACGGCGTCGAACATCGCACAACCCTTCCCGATGCTCGACGCCAACGGCGACCCGACCGGAATCTGCCTTCCGGTTCAAGGCGCCGCGCCGTGTTGGAGCCTGGCCGGTGGGTCCGTCGTTACGCCCGCGGCACTGAATTCGGCACTGGGTATGGGAGGCAACTGGGAGAACAGCATCGCGCTCGGTACCCGGATCTACGTTGCCAACGGCGGCACCAACTCGATTTCGTGCTACGACTTCGCTGCCGGCGCGGGGTGCCAGAACTTCCCCAAGTCAATCCAGAACGCCGGCCTGGTCTACACCGTCCAACCCGATCCGGTGCGGATCGGTTGCCTGTGGACGAACGCCGACAACGGGTCTTCTCAGATCCAGAACTTCGACGCCTACACCGGCGGCCCCTGCGGCAACACGATCCGTGTCTCCACAGACATGATCATCCCCCAGGGTCAGTGCACCCCGACCGCATGGAAGAGCGTGGCACTTCTTGATCCCGCTCCGAGTGGCTACCAGGCAGCCACATTCGACATCACCCGTGCGAACGGCGTCGCCGTCCCGGGTGGCAGCAACCTGGCAGTCAACGCGCAAGGTGCCCTCGACCTGTCCGGGCTCGACCTGTCATCGAGCGGAATGCGGCCCTTGTTCGCCTTGACGATGACCAACCCGACGCTCAACCCCGCCGGCCTCAAGCTGTCGTTCGCCTGGTACGGGCCATCCGACCCGGTCTGCACGGGCGTTCCGTACGCTCCGGGGAAGCCGACGGTCCAGGGCGGTGACGGTCAGGCAGTCGTGACCTGGACGCCACCCTCCGACAACGGATCTCCGATCACGAAGTACACGGTCACCGCGCAGCCGGGCGGAAAGACCTGCACGGTCAACGCGCCGACGACGAGATGCACGGTCACGGGCCTGGACAGCGGCACCGCGTACACCTTCACTGTCGTCGCGACCAACACGAAGGGCAGCAGCGGCCCGTCTCCAGCGTCAAGCTCCGTTGTCCTGCTGGGAGCGCCGGGGCAGGTGGGCACGCCGACCGTGCGGATAGGTGATGGTCGGGCGGTCGTGAGCTGGACGGCGCCGTCCGACGGCGGGTACCCCATAATCAGCTACAAGGTCACCGCGCAGCCGGGCGGAAGGACCTGCACGGTCGACGCGCCGACGACGACGTGCACGATCACCGGCCTGGACAACGGCACCGCGTACACCTTTACGGTCACCGCGACCAACGCCATGGGTGACAGCCGGCCCTCGCTGGGTACCGTCGTCACGACTCCCGTAGCTGGGGCATCCAAGCTGGCACTCACCGGAACCGCTTCCTCGACGATCATGACGATCGGAGTGGCACTGTTGCTGTTCGGCGGTGCGCTGCTCGTCATCGTTCGGCGCAGACGAGTCAGCGAGCCCGACCTGTAGCCGAATCCACCAGGCACCATGTGGCTCCGAGCTGGACCTGATCAAGAAGGTCCAGCTCGGAGCCGAGCAGTCCAGGCGGCCAAGGGCGTGCCGATGATCAACTCGCGGGTTCTCATATCGGTGGTCGTTTATGCGTGGACATCCTGTGGGTGGAGGGATTCAGCCTGCAGGCCAACGCCAAGACCCTCGAAGGCAGCCAGCATCCGGACCGGGACGCGCAGTTTCGCTACCTCAACGAGCAGGCCTGCGCCTTCCGCGACGACGGCCAGCCGGTGATCAGCGTGGACACCACTGGCCGTCCCCGGTGTCCGAACATCGATGATCTTCGTGTGCGCGAGGGATGTGCGAGCAATAGTCGGTGAGCTACGGTGCGCACCCCTGCGGGACGGTGCGCGCCCGTGATCGTCGAGCAAGATCATGGCGGTCGGTGTGGTCGGCGTGCGATCGCCGGTCGGCGTCGTCGCCGCTGATCGGCGGTGCGCGTCCCTGACGCACGCTGATCGTCGCTGGCAGGTACCCTGGTGCCCGTCGCCCTCGTAGCTCAGGGGATAGAGCAACGGTTTCCTAAACCGTGTGTCGCAGGTTCGAATCCTGCCGGGGGCACCAGACAAATGGGCACGGCCGTCGAGATCACGGACGCTGGTGATCGAGGCGACCGTTTCGCTTTCTGTCAATGGTGAGGCCGCTGGTCGTCATGGGCAACGCTGAGCTGTCCCTGTTGGCGTTGATGGCCGCCGTCGCGGGCCTGGGCGTGCTGGACCGCCGGGTCGGCACGCCGTACCCTATCCCGCTGGTGCTCGGCGGCCTGGCCGTAGGGTCGTACCCGGGATGCCGCCCGTACGGTTGGCGCCCGACCTGGTACTTCTGCTGTTCCTGCCGGCCCTACTGTACTCGGCCGGGTTCCGGTCCTCGCCGCACGAGCTACGTGCGGAGGCGATCCCGATCGTGCGGCTGGCGGTCGGGCTGACCCTGGCCACCATGGGCGCCGTGGCGGTGGCCGGGCACGCGCTCGTGCCTTCCATGCCGTGGCCGGTGGCGCTGACGCTGGGCGCCATCGTCTCACCGACCGATCCGCTGGCCGAGCAGGTCCTCGCCGCCGTCACGGCCGGCCTCTACGTCGGTTGGCAGGCCCCGACCGTCGTGTCCGCGCCCACCCGGCTGGGCGGGATGGCGTTCTGGGAGGTCCTCACCTACCTGCTCAACGCCGTGCTGTTCATCCTCGTCGGGTTGCAACTCCACCCGATCCTGACCGGGGTGGCCCGCGCGCCGACCACGAAGCTCGTCGGGGTCGCCTTGCTGGTGTCCGCCGTCGTGATCGGCATGCCGATCGTCTGGCACTTCACCGTTCCATACCTCTCCAGCGCTCGTCCCGTGCCGGTTCCGCGGCGGCTCGGGCCTCGACGCGAAACAGCGGCTGGTCGTCGCCTGGAGCGGGATGCGCGGGGCCGTCTCGCTCACGGTCGCGCACACCCTGCCCACCCAGATGGCGGGCGGCGGACGGTTCCCCCACCGCGACCTGATCGTGTTCGTGACCTACGTCGTGGTCTTCACGACGCTCGTACTGCCGGCGGTTACCCTGCCCGCGCTGAACTGCCGGCTCGGGATCCGGGACGAGGGGGCGGCGCTGCGCGAGGAGACCGGCGCGCGGCTCGCTGCGACCGACGCCGCGCTGGGGCGACTGGACGAACTGGCCGGCGCGGGCATCGTCGGTGAAGGCACGGTGGACCGGCTCAGACGCCTTCTCCAGCTTCGGCGCGGTCGCCTGATGGCCCAGGCGGGAACAATCAGCGACAGCGACGCCGAGGACCGCTCTCTCGCGTACCGGCAACTGGTCGCGGAACTGATCGAGGCGCAGCGCCGCACGATCGTCGACCTCCCGTGACCGGGCGAGATCAGCACCGACGTCCTGCACCGGGTCCAGTGCGACCTGGACCTGGAGGAGTCCCGGCTAGACGTCTGAGCGCAGCCGGAGCCGGGTTTTGGCGGAGGCGAGCACAGACCTTCCGCCAGTCTGACCTCAGCCGGTCTGACCTCAGCCGGTCTGACGTCAGCCGGCGGCGCGGGCCAACCGCAGCGTGAAGGTGCTGCCCCGGGGACACCCCGGTTCGTGCCACACCTGACCCGAGTTGGCCTCGGCCAGACCGCGAACGATGTACAGCCCGAGTCCGGTCCCGTGCGCGCGGGTCCGGCTGTCGCTGCCGCGGGTGAACCGTTCGAAGAGGTGCTCGCGCAGCTCTTCGGGCACGCCCGGACCGTCGTCGAGCACCCGGATGTCGACGTTGACGTCGTCACCGGTGACCTGGACGGCGCTGGCGCCACCGGCGTACTTGGCGGCGTTGGTCAGGAAGTTGATCAGAATGTGCTGCAGGTGGCTGGGGCTGACCAGGGCGGCCAGCCCCTCCGCGCCGGTCACCGGGACCTCGCTCTCCATCGCGAGGAGGGCCTGGGCGATGGCGTCGGCCAGCGGTACGCGCTCCCGGTCGGCGGTCAGCTCCGCGGTGTCCAGCGCGCACATGGTGAGGATCTCGGTACGCATCGCGGCCAGCCGTTCGCCGTTGCGACGGATGGCGGCCAGGCTGCGGTGGACCCGTTCGGGAGGGTCGGCGAGATCCTCGACGATCTCGGCGTGGCCGAGGATGGCGGTCAACGGGGTGCCGATCTCGTGGCTGAGCATGCCCATCAGGTCGAGCTTGAGCTGGTTGGCGGCTTTGAGGTCCCGGTTGGACCGCTCGAGTTGGGCGTTGCGCTCGGCGAGTTCGGCCGCCGCCGCGTCGCGGTCACGCTCGGCCTGGCGCCGCTCGGTGATGTCCTTGAGCTGGGCGACGACCGACTGCGGTCGCCCCTGGGCGTCGCGGATCAGGCTGATGTGGGAGTTCACCTCGACGATCCCGCCGTCCGGCCGCACCATGCGCTTGTCGCGCTGGTAGCTGCTGTACTCGCCGGCGAAGAGGTCGGCGAGGTGCGCCAGATCGTCGGCCAGGTCCTCCGGGTGGACGCTGTCGCGGTAGTTCGTACCGATCAGCGCCTCGCGGCTGCGCCCCGTCAGCGCGCAGTAGGCGTCGTTGACCTCGGTGATGGTTCCGTCCAGGCGGCCCACGGCCTGCGCGATCGGGGCCAGTTCGAACTGGGTACGGAACCGCGCCTCCCGATCGGCCAGGGCGCGCTCGGCCGCCACCCGGGCGGTGATGTCGGTGTTGATCTCCAGAATCGCCGTGGGCGTGCCGTCGGCGTCCCGGCGCAGCGCGTGGCGACTGGACACGGTGATCGAGGTGCCGTCGGCACGTACGTGGATCAGCTCGCCGTCCCAGTGTCCCTCGGCGAGCAGGATCCGGTCGACGTCGCTCATGTCGCCGCCGCCGACCGGGATGGTGTGCAGCAGCCGGTGGGTGACGTGGCCGCTGGCGTGCGCGGCCGACCAGCCGTACGTGGCCTCGGCACCGCCGTTCCAGAAGATGACCCTGCTGTCGAGGTCACGGACGATGATCGCGTCCTGGGTGAGGTCGAGCAGCTCGGCCTGCTGCCGCAGCCGGTCGGCAGCGGCACGTTCCTCGGTGATGTCCCGCACCTGGGTAACGACGCTGACCACCTCTCCGGCGGCGTCCCGGACCACGGCGCTGTGCAACTCCGCCCAGACGACATGGCCGTCGCGGTGCAGGTAGCGCTTCTGGGTCTGGTACGTGGTCCACTCGCCGCTGATCAGACGCGGGATGGCGGCGTAGTCGCGGGCGGTGTCGTCGGGATGGGAGATGCCGGCGAACGTACGTTGGCGCAGCTCCTCCTCGGTGTAGCCGAGCATCGCGCACGCCGCGGGGTTGACCCGCAGCAGCCGTCCCCGGCCCTCCTCACGCAGGTTCGTGATGAACATCCCGAGCGGGGCGTTCGCGAACGCGGAGCGGAACCGCTCCTCGCTCTCGGTCAGCGCGGTCAGCGCGGTCGTGCGCTCGGCCAGCAGCCGAAGGTTGTCGGTGTAGTCCTCAGCGTGCCGCAGGGCCGAGCCGAGCGCGCCGGCCAGCAGTTCGAGCTGACGGCGATCGTCGTCGTCGAACGCGCCGGTCGCCGCACTGGTCACCTTGAGCACGCCGATGACCCGGTCGCCGTCGCTGAGCGGGGCGATCAACATGGAGCCGATCCCCAGCCGGGCGGACGTGACGGCATCGACCCGGGGATCGGTCGCGGGATCGTCACAGCGCTGCACCGTACGGCTGGCCGCGGTCAGGCCGCTCAGGCTTCCACGGGCCGCGACGCGGGTACCGACGTAGGGCCTCATGGTGCCGGTCGCGGTCACGTAGCGGAAGTACTCGCCGTCGAGGAGTTCGACGACCGCGCCGTCGGCGGTGGGGAACAGGGCATCGGCCCGCTCGGCGACCATCTGCAGGGTCGCGTCGCGGTCGCTCGCCGCCGCGGTCACATCCCGCTGCGCGGCGATGGCCGCCTCCAACCGGGCCGCCTCCCGGTCACGTTGCTGCTCGGCCCGGCGCCGGTCGGTGACGTCGTGCACGGTGCCCAGCACCCGGTCCGGGTTGTCCTGGTCGGGCTCCGCCCGCGCCACCAGCCACCGCTCGACGCCGTCGCAACCGGCCACCCGGTACTCGCACTCCGGCGCCTCGCCGCCGGTCCGGACGACGGCGAAGAAGTCCCGGACGGCCGCCTGGTCGTCAGCGTGGACGCAGCGCAGCGGATCGGCCATCGGGTCGGGGTAGTCGTCCCGGGTGACGGCGTGCAGCCGGTACAGCCCGTCCGACCACGTCAACGTCCGGGCCACCGAGTCAAACACGAAACTGCCGAACCGGCCGATTCTTTCCACCTGCGCGTCGGCCATCAGATCCTCACTCGCAGAGCGCGGCACGGAGCGCCTCACAGGTGAGTCCGGCCTGCTCTTCGACCTCGGCCGCGAGGACGGTGGCGGCGGCACGGTCGCCCGCGAGGGCGGCCTCCTCCAGCGCGCCGCAGGTGGCTGCGAGTTGTCTGCCGGCGAGGGTGCCGCTGCTTCCCCGCAGCTTGTGCGCCAGTCTGGCCAGCTCCGCCAGATCGTCCCGGGCCGCCGCGGCCGCGATCGCCGCCGCGGTGTCGGGCGCGTTGCGCAGGTACGAGTTCAGGACGCGGTCCACGAACGCCGGCCCCATCTCGCGCAGCTCCTCCAGTACGCCCGCGTCGAGCAGGCCGTCCGGGTCGACGTCCGGGGTGACGTCCGCGTCCGCCGCTTCGACCTCGACCAGTTGGCCGGTGAGGTGTTCGCGCAGGACGGCGTCGAGTTCGTGCTTGCGTAGCGGCTTGGTGAGGAAGGCGTCCATCCCCGCCTCCAGGCAGCGGCGCATGTCGGACGCCAGGGCGGAGGCCGTCACCGCGATGACCGGTGTCGCGTTGAGCGGCGCGGCCAGCTGCCGGATCTGCTCAGTGGCCTGGAATCCGTCCATGTTGGGCATCTGGCAGTCCATGAGCACCGCGTCGTACCGCTGCGTGCCGAGCATGCGCAGCGCCTGCTCGCCGTCCGGTGCGACGTCGGCGGCGTAGCCGAGGCTCGTCAGCATCTCGACGGCGACCTGCTGGTTGACGTCGTTGTCCTCGGCCACGAGGATACGGGCGGTCGCCGCGTCGGCGCGCACCGGAGTGTGCGTGTCGCCCCGCTCCGGGTCTGCCGCGGGTCGGCTCGTCCGGCCGAGCAGCTGGACGAGGGCCCCGCGCAACTGGGCGGCGCGTACCGGCTTGGTCAGATACGCCTCGATCCCGCACTCGCGGGCCGCCTGCGCGTCACCCGTCTGGCTGTTCGACGTCAGCATGGCCAGCCGGGTGGAGCTGAGGGCGGCGTCGGCGAGAATGGCCCGCGCCACCTGGAGCCCGTTGAGATCGGGCAGGTACATGTCCAGCAGGGCCACGGTGAACGGGTCGCCCGCGTCCACGGCGCTGCGCAGGGCACTCAGCGCGGCCTCGCCGTCCGGTACGGCCTCCGGGCGCATCGACCACATGGTGAGCAGGTCCCGGACGACCTTGCGGTTGGTGGGGTTGTCGTCGACGATCAGCACCCGTACGCCGGCCAGGTTCGCCGGTATCTGCGGCTCGACCGGCGCGCCGGCGGCGGTGGGCAGCGGCAGGGTGAAATGGAACCGGCTACCGGAGCCGACGGTGCTCGCCAGTCCGATGCTGCCGCCCATGAGCTCGACGAGTTGACGGCTGATGGTCAGCCCGAGCCCGGTGCCGCCGTAGCGGCGAGTGGTGGACGTATCGACTTGCGTGAACGCCTCGAACAGGTGGGCCTGGCGGTCAGCGGGGATGCCGATGCCCGTGTCGACGACCGCGAACGTCACCTCGCGTACCTGGTCGTCGCCGACCGGCTCGCCGACCCGGACCTCGACGATCACCTCGCCGCGCTCGGTGAACTTCACCGCGTTGGCGACGAGGTTGGTGAGCACCTGCCGGATTCGGTGCGCATCGCCGCGCAACATCGACGGCAGCGCGGGGTACACCACGGCGGCGATCTCCAGCCCCTTCGCCTGCGCGGTCGCCGCGAGCAGGCTCACCACGTCCTCGGCGAGCGCCCGCACGTCGAAGTCGACCGGGTCGACCTCCAGTTTCCCGGCCTCCATCTTGGAGAAGTCGAGAATGTCGTTGATGACGTTGAGCAGCGCGTCGGCGGAGTTCTGCACGGTGGTGACGTAGTCGCGCTGCCGGGAGTCGAGATCGGTCTCCAGCAGCAGGGTGGTCAGTCCGATGACACCGTTCATCGGGGTCCGGATCTCGTGACTCATGTTCGCCACGAACTCGGACTTCATCCGCGACGCCGCGAGGGCCTCGTCGCGCGCGGCGGCCAGCCCCTCCTCGTACCGCTTGCGGTCGGTGATGTCGCGGACGAAGGCGCTGAAAGTGACGTTCTCGCCGCTGCCGGAGGACCAGATGGTCACCTCGGCCGGGAGCACCACGCCGTCGCGGCGACAGACCCGGACCTCGACGGCCTGATCCGGCAGGGCCGCCTGGCCGCCGGCCAGCAGCGTACGGAATCGCCGGAGCCGGTCCTGCGCGTCGTCGCCGGGGACGACCAGGTCCGTGAGGGCCTTGCCCAGCGCGTCCCGCGCCGGCCACCCGAACATCTTCTCGGCCTCGGTGTTCCAGCGGGTGATGTACCCGTTGACGTCGACCGAGATGTACGCGTCCCCGGCCGCCTCGAGGATGGAGCTGACCTGCTCCTCCCGCTTCACCACGGCCGCCTGGGCGATCCGCCGGTGCCGCTCGCCCCGTACCAGGAACACCAGACCGACCAGCAGGACCTGGGCCAGCAGCGACGCCACGCCGAGCACGCGGCCGGTGAAGTCGTTGGCGCCCGCGAAGGCCTCACTGGCGGGCACGTCGGCCACCACCGCCCAGTTCAGGCCGGGAACCGACCGGTACACGGACACGGTGTCGACGCCGTTCTGCGTGTCCCGGGCGATGCCGCTGCGGCCCGCCAGCGCGGCAGCGAGGTGCCTGTCGCCGGTGCCCCTGGGCAGTCCAGGCTCTTCGCTGCCCGGGCCGGCCAGGAGGACGCCGTTCCGGTCGGTCAACGTGAGGTGGACCTTCTGAACCTCGCCGAGACGCGCGGTGAACGCGGCGATGGCTTCCAGCCGGTACCCGATGCCGATCGAGCCGACGATCCGGCCGTCGCTGACGACCGGGGCCGTCACGGCCACCGCGCGGGGCTTGTCCGGCAGCATCGCCTGGTAAGCCTCGGACACGTAGGGCTTGCCGGAGGCCATGACGCCCTGGAAGTAGTCCCGGAAGGCGAAGCTCTTACCGATGATGGTGGGCTGCGGCGGGTCGAACGCGAGCATCGTCCCCTTCGCGTCCATCGCCCACACGCCGATGAACGACGGGTTGCGCGCCTGGAGCGAAGCCAGGTGCGCCTGCATCTTGGCCGGGTCGATGCGATCCGCGGACATCTGCTGCACCACGCCCGGCCGTTCGGCATAGGAGGCCGCCAGTTCCCTCAGCGAGTTCATCTGGTCGGTCACGTAGGCGGTGCTGACGTCCACGCTGGTGGTCAGCCGGCGGTGCACCTCGGTGTCGACGGTGCTGTTCGCCTGGCTGATGGACAGGTACGTCAACCCGGCCAACGGCATCAGTGCGAGGACGAGGAACGCCGCACACAGGTGGAGCGTCGACCGGCGCAGCATCACTCGGGCCGACGGGTCGGTGGCGCCCTGCCGGTCGGGAAGCGACACCCGCAGCAGCACCAGCGCGGTCACCACGAACGAACCGGCGGCGATCACCGCGACGTCCTCGATCGACGCCTGGAGCACGCGGATCAGCAGCAACGCCGGCAGCGGCAGGACGCCGGCCGCGACGATCAGGTACCTGACCCGTCGCGGCACCGTGGCCCGGATCCCGGCGCCGTCGGGCAGGAGCCCGGCGGCGGACATGACGGCGAACGACACCAGCCACCACGCGAAGACCGGGCTGCCCAGGCGGAACGAGCCGGTCAGCACCTGGATCTCGTAGACGGTACCGCCGACGAACTGGAGCACGGCCCACAGCAGGAGCAGCAGCGAGCGCGGCGACCGGTGGACGGTGAACGCCATGGCGACCGCGGGTGCGAACAACACCACGCCCATGACGGAATATGCCAGGCTCAACGGGCTCAATCCGGGAGCGGCGGTGTGCCCGGCGACGAACACCCACACGATGACGGCCGCCACCGTGGCGAGGATCGACGCGTCGAGGACGGCCCGCCGATCGGCCCCGTTCCGGCGGGCCAGCAGGATCAGGCTGAGCGCGGTGAGTCCGTCCGACAGCAGGAACAGCGCGTCACCGACGGAGGCGACGGGCGCGGACAGCGCCCGTGCGGCCGCGACCGGGTACAGGTACCAGCACGCCCAGGCGACGACGTTCAGCAGGCGGCCGACCGTCATCAGGTGCCATCCGGCCCGACCCGCCGGTCGTACGCGACGGGTACCGACGAACAGTGCCAGCACGGTCACGCCGCTGAGCCCGACCAGCAGCAGCGGGCGCGCCACGCCCTCGGGCAGGAGGAAGAAGACCGCCGCGCCGATTAGCTGCACCACGGCACACGCCGACCATGCGGCCACCTTCGGGCCGCCCCGGCTCATCG
This sequence comes from Planosporangium spinosum, assembly GCF_049999945.1. Taxonomy (NCBI): domain Bacteria; kingdom Bacillati; phylum Actinomycetota; class Actinomycetes; order Micromonosporales; family Micromonosporaceae; genus Planosporangium; species Planosporangium spinosum. Next base: position 23,397 of record NZ_JBLYUB010000049.1, read on the forward strand.
TGTACTCACGTCACGTGTCGTCATAACGCCCTGCTCATCGGCGTGGCGAAAAGGCGATGAAGTAAAGCAAACGAGTTGAAAAACGCTCAGCGTTGCCAGGTCCGGCCCGACGTTGAGGTACGTGACAGCCATCCTGATCGCAGACGACGATCCGGACATCCGCGATCTCGTCGCCTTCAAACTTGAACAGGCCGGATACGAGGTGATCGCGGTCGACAACGGCGCGGCCGCGCTCTCGGCTGCCCGCGAGACACCGCCCGACCTGGCGGTGCTCGACGTCATGATGCCCGGGATGTCGGGCATCGACGTCTGCCGCGAACTGCACGCCAGCCCGTCCACCGCCGCGCTGCCCGTGATCCTCCTCACCGCCCGGGCTCAGGAGGGCGACGTGGCTGTCGGGTTCGGCGCGGGCGCCGACGACTACGTCGTCAAGCCGTTCAGCCCCCGTGAGCTGCTGAGCCGCGTCGAAGCCGTACTGGCCCGGGTCCGGGCATGACAGCGGCGGGTGTCACCACCGCCACCCTGCTCGTCATGATCGGGACGACCGTCGTCCTCGCTGCGGTGATCGTCTTCGGCCGGGCTGCACGCCGGCTGGGAGACGCACGGCGAGCCCGCCTGGCCGCTCCCGGGCGGCGTGCGCTGCTCGCCCTCGCCGCCGGCGACGGCGAACCGGCGACCTTCACGACCCTGGCACACCTGGAACCGGCGGTCTGGCGCGCCGTCGAGCCCACCGCCGTCGCCCTGCTGGGCAAGGTCCGCGGGGAGGCACACGCCGCGCTGGTGTCCGTGTTCGAGGCGCGCGGCATGGGGGAGCGGGCGCTCCTGGATACCCGCGGCGGGGCCGTCAGCCGGGCCCGCGCCGCCGAGGTGCTGGGCAACCTGGGGCGGCGCGACGCCGTACCCGCGCTCATCGCCCTGCTCGCCGACGCCGACGCCGACGTACGCAACGTCGCCACCCGGGCCCTGGGCCGCGTCGGCGACCCGGCCGCCGCGCCCGCGCTGCTGGCCGGCCTGGCCGCACACCGGCCGCTGCCGCCCCAGGTCGTGGCGGACGCGCTCATCGGGATCGGTACGGACGGCGCAGACGCTCTCGTCTCGGCCCTCGACGACCCGGCCGAGTTGGTCCGGGCCACCGCGGTCGAGGTGCTCGGCCTGATCGGCGCCATCACCGCCGCCCGCCGCATCATCGACGTCCTCCACGGCGACCCGTCACCACGGGTCCGGGAGCGGGCCGCGGTGACGCTCGGCCGGCTCGGTACCCGCTCCGCGCTCGAACCGCTGCTGCGCACCGCCGCGTCCGCACAGCCACCGGCCCTGCGCGCCGCCGCGACCCGCGCGCTCGGCGACCTGGGCGCGATGACCGCCGCACCCACGCTCGGCGGTCTGCTGGCCGACCCCCAGCACGCGGTCGCGTACGCGGCCGCGTACGCGCTGCTGCGGCTCGGCGCCCACGGGCGGGAGACGCTCAACCACGCGGCCGCCACCTCGTCACCTCGCGCCAGCGGGTACGCCCGCGAGGCGCTCGCCGTGGCAGACCTGGAGCAACAGCGACGTGCCGGGGCGGTCCGGTGATGTCCGGCCTGCGGGAACTGCTGCGGATCACCGACGGGGTGATCCTCGGTTACTTCCTGCTGATCAACACCAGCTATCTGATTCTCATCGCGCTGGCGACGGTCGAGTTCGTGCGGCACGTCCGCCGGGCGCCGCTGTCGGGTCTGGAGGAGACGTACCGCTCGCCGCTCACCCAGCCGATCTCGGTGGTCATGCCCGCCTACAACGAAGAGGTCGGCATCGTCGAATCCGTGCACGCGATGCTGGCGCTGCGGTACCCCGTGTTCGAGGTCGTGGTCGTCGACGACGGATCCACCGACGCCACGTTCGAGCGGCTCGCCGCCGAGTTCGACCTCGTGGAGGTGCCGCGGGTGATCCCCGCCGCGATACCGACCCGGAGCGCGGTCCGGTCGGTACACGTGCCACGGTTGCGCCCCGAGCCGCTCGTCGTGGTGCGCAAGGACAACGGTGGCCGGTCCGACGCGCTCAACGTCGGCATCAACGCGGCCCGTCATCCCCTGGTGTGCATGGTCGACGCGGACTCGCTCCTGGACCCGCAGGCGCTGCTGTCGGTCGCCAAGCCGTTCGTCGACGACCCGTTGCGGGTGGTCGGCACCGGCGGCGTCGTCCGCGTCGCGAACGGCTGCTCCGTCGTCGCCGGCCGTATCGTCGAAACCCGGATGCCGCGCGGTTGGCTGGCTCGCATCCAGGTGGTCGAGTACCTGCGGGCGTTCCTGCTGGGGCGCACCGGCTGGTCCCGCCTCGGCGGTCTGCTGATCATCTCCGGCGCCTTCGGGCTGTTCCGCCGCGACCTGCTGGTCGAGGTCGGCGGCCTGGACCCGGACACCATCGGCGAGGACGCCGAACTGGTGGTGCGCCTGCACCGGCACCTGCGCCGTGCCGGGCAGGACTACCGCATCGTGTTCGTCGCCGAGCCGGTGTCGTGGACGGAGGCGCCCAGCACCCGCGCGGTGCTGGGCAGTCAGCGGCGGCGTTGGCACCGCGGCCTGAGCGAGCTCATGGTGAAGCACCGCCGGATGGTGGGCAACCCGAGGTACGGGCGGATCGGGCTGGTGGCCCTCCCCTACTACCTGCTGTTCGAACTGCTCGCGCCGCTGGTCGAACTCGCCGGCCTGGTACTCGTACCGGTCGCGCTCGCGGCCGGCGCGGTGGATCTCGGGTTCGCCTGGCGCTTCATGTGCGTCGCGTACGGCTACGCGATGCTGATCAACCTCATCGCGCTGGCGGTCGAGGAGTACACCTTCCACCGGTACTCGCGCATGCGTGACCTGGGCGCAGCGGTCGTCGCCTCCATCGTGGAGAACCTCGGATACCGCCAGCTGACCGCGCTCTGGCGGATCCAGGGCGCCTGGTCGGCGATCCGCGGCCGCCAGCACGAGTGGGGCGTCATGACCCGTACCGGTTTCGGGGAGACGCGGACCTAGAGCGCGATCGCCACCCGCTCGAGCGCGTCGAGGCTCTCCTGCGTGATCATGAGACTCGGGGCCTCAACCCATGTCCCGACGGCGGAACCCGGCCAGACCGACGGTGGCCAACGCCGCCGCGACCGAGGTGAGCCACAGCACCGGCGTGGCCGTGAACGCGGTGCCCGGCAGCTTCGGTACGTGCGCGAACGGCGAGAGGTCCACCAGCCACTGACTGGGCCCCCGCACCCGGTTCGAACAGCAGCACGCAGCCGATGAGGCCGGCCCAGGCGAGAGCCGTCAGCCGGGGCACGAGGCCGAACAGCGCCACGCCGAGGCCGACCGGTGTCCAGACGGCCGGCAGTTGTACCAGCGCGGCGGCGAGGAGCACGGCCGCACCGAACAGCGCGACCACCAGGTGGCTGGCCGCCCACCGGATCCGCCCGACCCGGGTGGCGAGCAGCCGTTCGACCCGCCCGCGGTCTCCGAACGCACCGACAAGGCCGCGCAATTCGACGAGCTGGAGTGACATAGCACCCCCTCGCCGGAGCGACATAGCGTCGAGGTCATGGGCGAGTACGAACACATTCTTCTCAAACGTGAGAAGAGCACCGTCACCATCATGATGAACCGCGCGTCGCGGCGTAACTCCCTGTCGGCGGCTCATCTCGCCGACCTGCTGGCGGCGTTCCGCGACACGGCGGAAACCGACGCGTCCGGCATCGTGTTGGCCGGCGCTGGCCCGGTGTTCTCCGCGGGGCACGACTTCGGTGATGTCGCAGCCCGGGATCTCGCCGGAACCCGTGAATTGTTGCGGTTGTGCACCGACCTGATGCGGACGATCCAGTCTGTACCCCAGGTGGTGATCGCCCGGGTGCACGGGCTGGCCACCGCGGCGGGCTGCCAGCTCGTCGCGTCCTGTGACCTTGCCGTGGCCGCACGGTCGGCCGGTTTCGCGCTGCCCGGCGGCAAGGGTGGGTGGTTCTGCCATACCCCGGCGGTCCCGGTGGCCCGGGCGATAGGGCGCAAGCGGCTGATGGAACTCGCGCTCACCGGCGACGTGATCGATGCGGCTACGGCGCTCGACTGGGGCCTGGTCAACCGGGTCGTACCGGACGAAGATCTCGACGACGCCGTCGCTGAACTGCTGGGCCGGGCGACGCGAGGCAGCCGCGCGAGCAAGGCGTTGGGCAAGCAGACCCTGTACGCGCAGCTCGATCGTCCCGAGGTGGACGCCTACACGATCGCGCTCGAGGTGATGGCGGCCGCCTCGCAGACCCCGGCCGCTCGCGAGGGCATGGCCGCCTTCCTCGAAAAGCGCAATCCGGACTGGCCCGACTAACGGGTAACCGGCAGGATCGGGGAGCCGAACGGTCAGGGCGCTGCGCGAGACCGTGACGCCGCTGGCGTTCGTCCCACCGGCGCTGTCCAGTGCTGTTCGCGGGGCAGGTCCCGAACCCCCGATGTGCCTCGTGGCACGGGCATTGTTCGTGGCCTCCGGCGCGGATACGGTCGCCGGAGCGGCCATGCCGGCTCTCGTGACGTCGCATCGATCCGGTGCTTGCCGTGCTCTCCCGTCGGTGCACGTGGTGTAGTGCTTGCATGGTTGACGTGTCCGATGTCGTGGTGCCGGCGGACCGTGCCGGATTCGCGTGCACGACCACGCTGAACCGGTGGCCGGCATGACGAATCTGATCACGGTGGTCACCCCCGTGCACGAACCAAGCGTGCGGTACCTGCCGGAAGCCTACGAGTCGCTCGTGTCTCAGGAGATGCCGCCAGGCTGGGCCTGGCAGTGGATCGTGCAGGAGGACGGGCAGACCGGAGCGGCGTCGGCCGTACTGCCGGAGGACCCGCGGATCTCTCTCGGCACCGGCCGCAACGGCGGTACCGGCACGGCCCGGAACATGGCGCTGACGCGGGCCGAGGGCTCACTGGTACGGGTACTCGACGCCGACGACCGGCTCACCCCGGGTGCGCTGGCGCGCGAGATCGCCGTATTCACCCAGTTGCCCGGGCTCGGCTGGACGACCGCGAGCGCGCTGGACCTGCTGCCCGACGGATCGACCGTCGGATGGGAGCACACGGAACCACCCGAAGGCCCGCTCACCCGTACGCATGTCCTGGACTACTTCCGGCGGAACAACTACCGGCTCCCGGTCCACCCGGCCACCCTGTGCATCCGTACGGAGTTGGCGTTGGCGCTGGGTGGCTGGATGGCGCTCCCCGCCGGTGAGGACACCGGTCTGCTTCTCGCCGCTTCCGTCGTTGCCGACGGCTACTTCATCGGCGCGCCCGGCCTGCTCTACCGCAAGCATCCCGACCAGGTCACCGCACAGGCGTGGTGGACCGGACCGAGCGAGTGGAACGCGCGGATGCGCCTGATCGAGGCTCGCGCCCTTGCGCTGCGAGACCTCTGGGGGCGGCGGTAACCGCGTCCCTGGCGGTGTGGCGGTGAAGGTTGCGGCTCCGCCGGCCGCCCGCCATGGCCGACATGAGGACGCCCGAACCGGGGCAGGGGCAGCGCCCGCCGCGCCGGCCGCGAGGTGCCGTGTCCGTAGCCGGACCTCGCGGCCGATTGCCTGCTGGTCGAACCGCGTCCCGGTCAACCGGTCGGTCCCGGACCCAGTGTGAAGAAGGTGGGACCAGCGGTCGTTACGCCCGCGGACGGTGGGGTGGTTGTCGCGCCGGGTGACGACGGAGCGGGGGCAAGGCCCGACGAGGCGCTCGGCGTCGGAGCCGGAACGGGGACCGGGGCCGACGTTGACGTTGACGGGGATGTCTGCGGTGACGTGGTCGTCGTACCGCTGGTCTGCGGTGACGTGGTCGTCGTACCGCTGGTCTGCGGTGACGTGGTCGTCGTACCGCTGGTCTGCGGCGACGTGGTCGTCGTACCGCCGGTCTGTGGAGTCAGCGTCGGAGGTGGTGGGCAGTCGCCTCCGTCGGTGGGCCCGACCGCTACACATCTCTCCAGTGCCGGTAGGTAGCCGCTCGTGTTGCCGTCGACGTTGGGATGGTAGGAGCCCACGATCGCGCCGGCGAGTTGCAGGGCGTTGGCTCCTTGGGACAGGGAGCTGATTTCATCCTGACTCGCGCTGCTCCTCGATGAGTTGGAGGAGCGTGATCGCGGCGAGGATTGGGGTGGCTCGTCGCGGGCAGCAGTGGAGTTTGGTCAGGACCTTCCACGTCTTGAGGGT
>NZ_JBLYUB010000050.1:0-27483 GCF_049999945.1 Planosporangium spinosum
GTGGGGCGGGGGTCGGTGCCGGTCTCGATCCGTTCGGATGAGGCGCGGCGGATCTTCGCTGCGCCGGCTGGGCACCCGCTCACAGAGGGGGAGCGCAATGGCCGTCGACAGGCAGCCGCCGGCCCGGTACCACGACGTCGGACCGCAGGCGGCGTGCGGGGCCGGAACGTCAGGGGTACGTGATGTCATCGGTCGTGCGCCCGGCGAGCCATCCCGGAGCGCCCCGACCACTCCGTCCCGGATCGACCCACGACCTAAGGAGACCACCGATGACGACGCCACAGCCAGGCGCCGCCAGTCCACCGGAACACACCGGGGCGCCCGCCGGCGGCCCCGTCGCCGCCACCTCGAAGCCGGCCCACAGCCCCTGGCTCGTGCTGTTCGTGCTCTGCCTCGGTTTCTTCATGATTCTGCTGGACACCACGATCGTGAACATCGCGATCCCCGACATGATCGATCGGCTGCACGCGTCGCTCGACCAGATCCTGTGGGTGCTCAACGCGTACATCCTGGTCTACGCGGTCCTGCTGATCACGGCGGGCCGGCTGGGCGACCTGTACGGACCGAAGCTGCTGTTCATGCTCGGCCTGGCGATCTTCACGCTGGCCTCGGCCGCGTGCGGCTTCGCCACCACCCCGGGCCAGCTCATCGCCGCCCGCGTGGCGCAGGGCCTGGGTGGTGCGCTACTGACCCCGCAGACGCTGTCGGTGCTGACGGTGATCTTCCCGCCGGCCAAGCGCGGTGCGGCGTTCGGCATCTGGGGCGCGGTCGCGGGTGTGGCCACGGTCGCCGGGCCGACGCTGGGTGGGTTCATCGTCACGCACTGGGGCTGGAGCTGGATCTTCTTCGTCAACCTGCCCATCGGCGTCCTGGCGCTCGTCCTCGCGGCCGTGGCGATGCCCGACCTCAAGCTCAACCGCCGGCACCGCCTCGACCTGGTCGGCACGGTCCTCGCGACGGTCGGCCTGTTCCTGCTCACGTACGGCCTCATCGAAGGCCAGCCGCACGACTGGGGCAAGGTGTGGGGTCCGGTCACGATCCCCGAGGTCATCGTCGCCGGCGTCGCCGTACTCGCGGTGTTCGTGGTCCAGCAGTACCTGCAGCGCGGCGGCGAGCCGCTCGTACCGTTCGCGATCTTCCGGGACCGCAACTTCTCGGTGATGAACTTCGTCGGGGCCGCCCTCGGCTTCGGCATGCTCGGGCTGTTCCTGCCGCTGGTGATCTTCCTGCAGTCGGTGCTGGGGCTCAGCGCGTTGCAGGCCGGTCTGACGACGGCGCCGATGTCGCTGGTGTCGATGTTCGTGGCCCCGGTCGCCGGCCGGATGGCCGACCGGATCGGCGGCAAGTACATCCTGATGTCCGGCCTGGCGCTGTTCGCCGCCGGCATGGGGATCTTCGTAGCGTCGACGCACCCCGACAGCACCCGACTGCACCTGCTCCCCGGCATCCTGGTGGCCGGGCTGGGCATGGGCCTGACGTTCGCACCGCTGCAGACAGTGGCGATGCGCAACATCGAGCCCCGGATGGCTGGCGCGGCCTCCGGCCTGATCAACACCACCCGCCAGCTGGGCTCGGTGATCGGCTCCGCGGCGGTCGGTGCGCTGCTGCAGAACCAGCTCGCGACGAGGCTCAGCGAGTCGGCGCAGGCCCACGCCGCGGCGTTGCCGGCGCAGTTCCGGGAACGGTTCGTGGCCGGGTTCAGCCACGCCTCCGGCGGCGGCCTGGAGGTCGGCGCGGGACAGAACGGGGTGGACTTCGGCGGCAACGTGCCGGACGCGGTCCGCACCGTCATCGCGGACACGTTCCACGTCGGTTTCACCAACGCGATGCACACCACCCTGGTCCTGCCGATCGCGATACTCGGCCTGGCCGCACTGTCCTGCCTGATCGTCAAGCGCCGGCGCGCCGCCGGCCAGCCCGGTACCGGGGCGACGACGACCGAGGTGGAGGCACCGGCCTCCGCCTGAACCGCCCGCGGTGGGCCGCCCGGTCCGGGCCGCCCACCGCGTCGGGCGACGGACCACCGGCGCCGCGCCGGGCGACAGACTCTCACCGGTGGCAGCGGCGAGTCACGGACTGCCGCGATACCGGGCTTACCGGGACACCGGGCTTACCGGGATACCGGGCGGCCGAGGTCGATCGGGACGGCCCGCTCCCTCAGGTACCCGAACGCGGCCGGCGAGGGCCAGACGTCGCCGCGGTAGCGGGCCGGCCGGTACTGCGGCATCTCGGTCAGCACGTCGGCCTCCATGACCACGTCCCACGGCACGAAGAACGTGCTCCCCGCCGCGACGTCGAACGCCACGAAGTCGACCTTGGGCAGCAGGACGTGCATACCGCGGGTCCAGGCGGCCACGGAGAAGGTGCCGCCGTCCGGGGTACCGAACACCCCGTACGCCGCGACGTAGTCATCCACCTCGTCGCGCAGGATGTTCTGCTGCGCGCCGTACTCGGTCGCGGCCAGCACCCGGCTCGCCCGCTGGACGGCCCCGGCGGCGGAATGCCCGTCCGGGACGTTCAGCGGCACTACCCGGCCATGGCCGTCGAGCGTGTACGCCATCGGTGACAGCGGCCGCGGTGAGTCGGCGAAGTGCCGCTCGACCAGGTCGAACAGCTCCGCCAGCGGCTCGGGGTCGCCGTCCACCACGATCAGGGACCGCACGTCCGGCACGAACGCGACCGGGGTTCCGCCGACGTGCTCGCTCAACGCCGACAGCCAACCGTCGAGCAGCAGGTGGGAGACCCAGTACGCGTCGCCGTCGTCGACGAAACGCAGCATCACCCGGCCGCCGGGGTTCTCCGCCGGTGGCAGTCCGGCGCCGGCGGCGAGGTTGGCCCGGGCCGCGGCGAAGACCTCCTCGGCGGCCACCCCCCACTCCGCGCACGTCATCTCGGAGACGTACGCCATCGAGGTCGGCTGGTCGATCACGACCATCTCGTCGAGGAACGGGAACGCGGGCCGGCGCAGCGCGGCGGGGCGACCCGCCTCACCCGCCCGGGCGAACGTGGCACCGCGCAGCACCGGCCGCAGCCGGCCGCGCGCGGACTCCCAGCTCTCCGGCATCTCGGGCAGGCGGGTGAATGTCGTGACGAACCGGCGGATCCGCTCGTCGCGCCTTCTCGGGTCGCGCTGGCACTCCGCGTACAGGTTGTGCAGGTACAGCCAGGCCGGTTCGGCGCCGGGCCGCTGGCGGTAGGAGATGGCGAACTCGCGCCGGTCGTACTGGGCGTTCCCGATGCCGGCGTCCCGCAGCGCGGCCAGCACCTCGCCGGCGAACCGGTCCGGTCCGCTACGCCGTCGCAGCCGGTCGAAGATACCCACGTCACCTCCCGGTCACTAGACCGACGAGGTTACCCGCCCGCGACGCGCGCCGTGGAGGGCGGTCGTCGCGGCCGACCAGCGACTCCGGTCGTCCGCCGGCCCTACTGCTCGTCGTCGTCACCATCGGCGAGCGTCGTCGCCCGCCCCGCTGCCGCGCCGGGCTCCGTGGCCCCGCCGGGCTCCGTGGCCCCGCCGGACTCCTCGGTCGCGGGGCCGGGAAGCTGGTCCTCGAAGCGCTGCCGGCGGGCCTTGCGGGCCGCCTTGCGGTCCGCGGCGGTCGCCCGGGTGGACGGCGTCTCCATGCGGTAGTCGGTACCCCGGCCGCTCGGTACGAACTCTTCCTCGGCGTACAGCGTCGGCTGCCAGTCGAACTCGTGGGTGCCGATGCGCACCGCGCAGCCGGGCTCGGCGCCGGCCTTGGCGAGGGCGTCCTCGACGCCGAGACGGGCGAGCCGGTCGGCCAGGTACCCGACGGCCTCGTCGTTGTCGAAGTTGGTCTGGCGGACCCAGCGCTCGGGCTTGCCACGGACCACGTACACCCCGTCGGTGTCCCGTTCGATGGTGAAGCCGGTGTCGTCGACGGCCTGCGGGCGGATCACGATCCGGGTGCGCTCGGGCGGCGGCGCGATCCTGCGGTGGCGCTCCACCAGCTCGGCGAGGGCGTACGTCAGCTCCCGCAGCCCCTCCCGGGTCGCGGCGCTGACCTCGAACACCCGCAGGCCCCGCGCCTCCAGGTCCGGCCGCACCATGTCTGCCAGCTCGCGGCCGTCGGGCACGTCGACCTTGTTGAGCGCGACCAGCCGCGGCCGGTCCTCCAGCCCGCCGTAGGCGGCCAGCTCCGCCTCGATGGCGTCGATGTCGGCGATCGGGTCGCGCCCCGGCTCCATCGTCGCGGTGTCGATGACGTGCAGCAGCACGGCGGTGCGCTCGATGTGGCGCAGGAACTGCAGCCCGAGGCCCTTGCCGGTGGCCGCGCCCGGGATCAGGCCCGGTACGTCGGCGATGGTGAACGTGTGGTCGTCGGCGCGTACGACCCCGAGGTTCGGTACGAGCGTGGTGAACGGGTAGTCGGCGATCTTCGGGCGGGCGGCGGAGAGTACCGAGATCAGCGACGACTTCCCGGCGCTCGGGAAGCCCACGAGCCCGACGTCCGCGACGCTCTTGAGTTCCAGGATGACGTCGGCGACCTCGCCGGGCTCGCCCAGCTCGGCGAAGCCGGGCGCCTTGCGCCTGGTGTTGGCCAGCGCCGCGTTGCCCCGACCGCCGCGACCGCCCTGGGCGATCACGACCGTCGTACCCTCCCCCACCAGGTCGGCGATGACCTCGCCGTCGGGCGTGGAGACGACGGTGCCGTCGGGTACCCGCAACCGCAGGTCTTCGCCGTTGGCACCGTCGCGGTCGGAGCCGGCGCCGCCCTTACCGTTCTGGGCCTTGACGTGGGGGCGGAAGTGGAAGTCGAGCAGGGTGTGCACCTGCGGGTCGACCACGAGCGAGACGCTGCCGCCGTGCCCGCCGTCACCGCCGTCAGGCCCGCCGAGCGGCTTGAACTTCTCCCGGTGGATCGACACGCACCCGTGTCCACCGTCACCGGCCTGCACGTGCAGTACAACCCGGTCGACGAACGTAGCCACGGGTTACTCCTTCCTCCGCGATCTCGCGCCAAACACCGCATCAACACCGCGTCAACCTCGTGACGACATCACGTCACGGCGTACGCCCGGCGGCGTCGACGCTCCGGAAGCGTGATCGGTTCCGGCAATCCTCGGTGTACCCGACATATCGGCGTACCCGAGACAGACATCCCCTAAAAGCAAGCGGACCGGCGGCGCTGTGCGCGCCCACCGGTCCGCTTGCCTACGAGCCGTTTACCTGAGAGCTCAGGCCCCGGCGGGCACGATGCTGACGGTCTTGCGACCCCGCTTGGTGCCGAAGAGCACCGCACCGTTGGCAAGGGCGAACAGCGTGTCGTCACCGCCCCGGCCGACCAGGTCACCCGGGTGGAACTTGGTGCCGCGCTGGCGGATCAGGATCTCGCCGGCCTTGACCTGCTGGCCACCGAAACGCTTGACGCCCAGGCGCTTCGCCTCGGAGTCGCGGCCGTTCCGCGAGCTGGATGCACCCTTTTTGTGTGCCATCGCTTAACGCCTACTTTCCGGTGGTGATGCCGGTCACCTTGACCTGCGTCAGCGGCTGACGGTGCCCCTGGCGCTTGTGGTAGCCGGTCTTGTTCTTGAACTTGTGGATCCGGATCTTCGGACCCTTGGTGTGGGCGACGACCTCAGCGGTCACCGCGACGTTGGCAAGCACGGCGGCATCGGTCACCAGGTCGTCACCGTCGACGAGGAGCACCGCGGGGAGGGTGACCGCGTCGCCGGCGTCGCCGGCAAGCTTCTCGACCTCGATCACGTCGCCCTCAGCGACCTTGTACTGCTTGCCGCCGGTTTTGACGATCGCGTACATCGGAGGCGGACTCCTGTCGTAGCTACTGGCGGGTGGATCGTTCCTTGCTGCGCCTCTGAGGCACTGCACCTCTAGGGCGCTGCGCCGGCAGAGCGTCGGGACGCCCGGGCGTGCAAGGACGCGACGCACGAAGTGCGCCGCAGGAAAGAGTACAGGGCCGCGGCCGGAACTCCAAAACAGGCCCACCAACTCCGAACAACAGGCCCGCTCCGCCACGCCCGTGCCACGGCCCGCTCCGTCACCCTCCCGCGCCACGGCCCGGTTCGTCACCCGCCCGCGCCACGGCCTCCCGCCCGGGACCGGTACGGGGTGCGCCGAACCGGTCAGGCGCTGCAGTAGTCGGTGACCTCGCCGAGCGCCGCGGTGAACCGCGCCGTCGTCTGGCTCACCGTCTCCAGCGAGGTGAGGCCGGCGAACGTGGCCGGGTCGGCGCCGAGGCGATCCAGGTTGGCCGCCGAGGTGTCCAGCGCGCCCGTCAGCCGCGGGTCGGTCGCGCCCGTGGCATGCGTGCGCAGCCGGTCCGCGATCCGGGTCAGCGTGGCCGTGGCCGCCTGCTGGGCCTGGCTCTCCCCCGCCCGGTCGCCCTGCGACCGGGCGGCGACCAGCCGCCCCAGTTCCGCACCGAACGCCTTGGCGTCGGTGTCGAGGACGGTGCCCCGCAGGTCGGCGCAGACCGCGGTCGCCTGCGGATCCGGGGAGGCGGGAGCGGCGGATGCCGGCGGGCCGGCCCCGCGTACGGGCGTACCGGCGCCGTCATCGGCACAGCCGACGGTGAGCAGCGCCGCACCCGACAGGGTCAGCGCAGCGATCATGCCTCGCACCGGGCCTCCTTCCCACGCGCGGACCCGGCGCGGCAAACGGCGGTCCGCCGCCGAAACCGCGCCGGGACCGTCGACGGTCCTACCGGCGGCGCCGTCCTCGCCGGCGGGGACCCGCCGGCTCCTCCTCGAGGTCCAGGCCGTCCTCGTCGAATCCGACCGCGGGCACCGGGTCCAGGCCGGCGACCGTCGCCTCGTGCCCGTCGACCAGGGCCTCGTCGGCGGTCGCCTCGGCGACCGCCGGTACGGGTACGCCCTGGTCGGCCGACTCGACCGCGACGACGGTCGGCTCGACCGGCTCCGTCGCGGGGACGACCGGCTCGGCCGGTTCCGCCGTGGTGGCGACCGGCTCGGCCGGGGCCGCGGCCTTGCGCCGGCGGCGGCCACCGCGCCCGTTCTCGCTGGGCTGCTCCTCGGCCTTCGCCGGCGCGGCCTTCGCCTGGCCCGTCTGGCCGCCGGTCCCGCGCTTGTCGGGTACCGGCTCGGAGTGGATGATCAGTCCCCGGCCCTTGCAGACCTCGCAGGTCTCGCTGAACGCCTCGAGCAGGCCCTGCCCCACCCGCTTGCGGGTCATCTGCACCAGGCCGAGCGAGGTGATCTCGGTGACCTGGTGCTTGGTACGGTCCCGGCCGAGGCACTCGGTGAGCCGGCGCAGCACCAGCTCACGGTTGGACTCCAGCACCATGTCGATGAAGTCGATGACGATGATGCCGCCCAGGTCGCGCAGGCGCAGCTGGCGGACGATCTCCTCGGCCGCCTCCAGGTTGTTGCGGGTGACGGTCTCCTCGAGGTTGCCGCCGGTACCGGTGTACTTGCCGGTGTTGACGTCGATGACCGTCATCGCCTCGGTGCGGTCGATGACGAGGCTGCCACCGGAGGGCAGGAAGACCCGCCGGTCGAGCGCCTTCATCAACTGCTCGTCGATGCGCATGTCGTGGAAGACGTCGCCGGTGCCGGTGTAGTGGTGGACCCGCGACACCAGGTCCGGGGAGACGTGCTGCAGGTACGGCTCGATCATCTCGTAGGCCCCGTCGCCCTGGATGACCAGTTCCCGGAAGTCCTCGTTGAACAGGTCCCGGACCACCCGGATGAGCAGGTCGGGCTCCTCGTACAGCAGCTTCGGCGCGCCGCTCTCGCCGGTACGGGCGGCGATGTCCTCCCACTGCGCCTGCAGCCGCTTCACGTCGCGGGCCAGGTCGTCCTCGGATGCCCCCTCGGCGGCCGTCCGCACGATCACGCCGGCGCCCTCGGGTACGAGGTGCTTGAGCACGTCCCGCAACCGCTTGCGCTCGGTGTCGGGGAGCTTGCGGCTGATGCCGGACGCGTTGCCGCCCGGCACGTACACCAGGTGCCGCCCGGACAGGGCGATGTGGCTGGTCAGGCGGGCGCCCTTGGTGCCGATCGGGTCCTTGGTGACCTGTACCAGCACCGAGTCGCCGGACTTGAGCGCCTGCTCGATGGTGCGGGTACGCCCCTCCAGGCCGGTGGCCTCCCAGTTGACCTCACCGGCGTACAGGACGGCGTTGCGCCCGCGCCCGATGTCGACGAAGGCCGCCTCCATGCTGGGCAGGACGTTCTGGACCCGACCGAGGTAGACGTTGCCGACCATGGTCGAGGCGCTGGCCCGGGACACGTAGTGCTCGACGAGGATGCCGTCCTCGAGCACGCCGATCTGGGTGCGGTCGCCCTTCTGCCGGACCACCATGATCCGGTCGACCGCCTCGCGGCGGGCCAGGAACTCCGACTCGCTCAGGATCGGCGGGCGGGTACGCCGATGCTCGCGCCCGTCACGGCGGCGCTGGCGCTTGGCCTCGAGCCGGGTGGAGCCGGACACGCCCTGCACCTCGTCCCGGGCGGGGCGCGGCTCACGGATCTTGACCACGGTGTTCGCCGGGTCGTCCGGGGCCACCTCGACGTCACCCGAGCCCTTGCGGCGACGGCGCCGACGGCGGCGGGTCAGGCCGTCCTCGGACTCCGCGGCCTCGGTGTCCTCCTCGGACTCCGCGGCCTCGTCGGCGCCCTCCGCCTCCTCGGCGTCGTCATCACCGGCCGCGACCTCGCCGTTGTCCTCGTCGCCGTAGCCGCCCTTGCCCCGGCCCCGGCCGCGACGGCCGCGACGCCGCCGGCGACGGCCGGCCGCGGTGTCGTCGGTCTCCTCGTCGTCCTCGTCGACCTCGGCGGTCTCCTCGACCTCCGGCTCGGCCTCGGTGGTCGCCACGGGCTCGGCGGCGTCACCGCGCCGGCCGCGGCGCCGCCGGGACGCGCGGGCCGCCTCGGCCTCGGCCTCGGCCTCGATCTCCGCTGCGGTGGGCGGCATGAACAGCACGGCGGTGGTCGGTGCCACGCGCCGGCGGGAAGGCCGCCCGGTCTCCGCGCCTTCCGCACCCTCAGCCGCCGGCTGGACGGCGGATCCGGTGGCGGGCTGAGCCGCAACCGGCTGGGTCGCGTTCGGCGCGGCGGCGGCCGGCTGCGCGGCACTCGGCGCGGCGGCGGCCGGCTGCGCGGCGGTGGTCTCGGCAGTGGTCTCGGCGCTGTCGGCCACGGGCGCCGGGGCTGCCTTGGTGGCCCGCCGGCGGGTACGCGTGGTGCGGGCGGCCGGGGCACTCTCGGCCTGGTCGCCCGGGCGGTCCGTGGCGGTGTCCGGGCCGGCCGCCACGGCGGCGGACCCGGACTCGGCGGGCACGGATCCGGCGGGCACGGATCCGGCGGGCACGGATCCGGCGGACACGGACCCGGCGGCGGCCGGGACCGGCTGAGCGGGCGCGGCCGCCTGGTCTACGGGTTCGGCGGTGCGCCGCCGGCGGCGGGCCGTCCGGGCCGGCGCCGGCTCGGCGGTGCCGGCCGCATCCGCCGGCGACGCCACGTCCGCCGGTGCCGCGGCGGCCGGCGCGGCACCGGCATCGCCGGTGGCCGGCGTCGCCTCGGCCGGCGCGGCCTTCGTGGCCTTCGTGGCACGGCGGCGGGCACGGCGGGGAGCTGGCGCCTCGCTGGTGGTCGGGTCCGCCGCGGCGGCGCTCTCCGCCGCAGTGGTCGGGATGTCAGTTCCTGGTGCGCTGCTGTTCGCCGCTCCAGGCTCGTTGTCGAGCATTCGGACGTTCTCCAGTTCTGGGGCCCCCGGGCGCGTGCGAACGCTGCCACGCAGGGGCACCTGTATGTGCCGGCGGCTCGTCCGGAACCCCGAACCAACCGCCGAAGTCTGCCAACTCCGTCAGGGCGACGGAGCTCCGATGACGGCCATCTCGCGATCTGCGGCCAACGGATCGACCAGGTCGCCCTGCGCCGTCAGCATGCCCTGAGCCAATCGCGTCACTCGGGGCGGCACCGGCGGCTTCAGGTTGGCCGCCGCTCGCAGGCCGGACAAGACGTCATCGGGTCGCACGGACGGTGTGACCTGCCGTACGACAAGGTCGAGTATCGCACACGGTACGCCGTCGACCTCGGAAGGTGTCACATCTGCGGCGTGTGTCGCCGTGAGATGCGCCACCGGTGACCGGGCGTCCATGGTGCGCCGGCCCTGTTTGGTCAGGCGCTCGACCGGCACTTCGGCCGCCGCGAGAAACGCCTCCACGGCGTGTCGGGCGTCCTCCGCCGGCACGCCGGGCAGCTCGATCCGCCACGCCGACGCGTCGATCCGGTCGGCGAGGCTACCGCCGCCGGCCTCCACCGCCTCGAGGATGTCGAGCCCGGGCGAGAGCGCGGCGTCGAGCGCCCGGACCAGTTGCGCCGGGTCGACCCGCTCGCGCAGCCCGATCTCGAGGTACTCGGCCTCGCTCGCCACCCCGGTCGGCGCCGCCGACGCGTAGGAGACCTTCGGGTGCGGGGTGAAGCCCTGCGAGTACGCGATGGGCACCCCGGCCCGCAGAATCGCCCGCTCGAACGCGCGCGCGAAGTCCCGGTGCGAGGTGAAGCGCATCGGTCCGCGCTTGGCGTAGCGCAGCCGGATGCGCTGCACTACCGGCGCCTGGCCGCCTTCCGGCTGGTTCTTCGGGCGACCGCTCACCGCGCCAGCTCCTGCGGAACCTTCAGTCCGGTGTTGACCGGCGTGAGCGGCAGGAGCTTCCTACCGGTGGGCCCGATCTGGATCTCGGTGTCCATGCTCGGGCACACGCCGCAGTCGAAACAAGGAGTCCAACGACAGTCGTCCTGCTCGTATTCCGACAGCGCGTCCTGCCAGTCCTGCCACAGCCACTCCTTGTCGAGCCCCGAGTCCAGGTGGTCCCAGGGCAGGACCTCGTTGGAGTCCCGCTCGCGGGTGGTGTACCAGTCGAGGTGCACGCCGTACGCCGGCAGGACCGCCGCGGCCGCGTCCACCCAGCGCTGGTACGAGAAGTGCTCCGACCAGCCGTCGAAGCGCCCGCCGGATTCCCAGACCTGGCGGATGACCGCGCCGACCCGCCGGTCACCGCGGCTGAGCAGGCCTTCGATCAGGGACGGCTGCCCGTCGTGGTAGCGGTACCCGATGGCCCGGCCCAGCGAGCGGTCCGAATTGATCGCCTGCTTGAGCAGCTTGAGCCGGTTGTCGATGGTCTCCGGGGAGCACATCGCGGCCCACTGGAACGGGGTGTGCGGCTTCGGCACGAACCCGCCGATCGAGACCGTGCAGCGGATGTCCTTGGAGCCGGTGGCGGCCCGGCCGGCCTTGATGACCTCGTGCGCCAGCCGGGCGATCTGGAGGACGTCGGAGTCGGTCTCGGTGGGCAGCCCGCACATGAAGTACAGCTTCACCTGACGCCAGCCGTTGCTGTACGCGGTGACGACGGTGCGGATCAGGTCCTCCTCCGACACCATCTTGTTGATCACCTTGCGGATGCGCTCCGAGCCGCCCTCCGGGGCGAAGGTCAGGCCGGTACGCCGCCCGTTGCGGGACAGCTCCTGGGCCAGTTCGATGTTGAACGCGTCCACCCGCGTCGACGGCAGCGACAGGGACACGTTCGTGCCGTCGTACTGGTCGGCCAGGCCGGAGCAGATGTCGCCGATCTCGGAGTGGTCGGCGCTCGACAGCGACAGGAGCCCGACCTCACCGAAGCCGGAGAACTCCAGCCCTTCGGCGACCATCTCCCCGATCGTCGTGATCGACCGCTCCCGGACCGGACGGGTGATCATGCCGGCCTGGCAGAACCGGCAGCCGCGGGTGCAGCCGCGGAAGATCTCCACCGCGTACCGCTCGTGCACCGTCTCGGCGAGCGGTACGAGGGGCTTCTTGGGGTACGGCCAGGCGTCGAGGTCCATGGTGGTGCGCTTGTGCACCCGGAACGGCACGTCGGCCCGGTTGGGTACGACCCGCTGGATGCGACCGTCGGGCAGGTAGTCGACGTCGTAGAAGCGCGGCACGTACACGCTCTCGGTCCGCGCCATCCGCAGCAGCAGCTCGTCCCGGCCGCCGGGCGAGCCCTCGGCCTTCCACTCCCGGACGATCGCGGTGATCTCGAGAACGGCCTCCTCACCGTCGCCGAGCACGGCGGCGTCGATGAAGTCGGCGATCGGCTCGGGGTTGAACGCGGCGTGCCCGCCGGCGATCACGATCGGGTGGGTCTCGTCCCGGTCGGCGCTCGTCAGCGGGATCCCGGCCAGGTCGAGCATGGTGAGCATGTTCGTGTAGCCCAGCTCGGTCGCGAACGAGATCCCGAACAGGTCGAACGCGCCGACCGGCCGGTGCGCGTCGACGGTGAACTGCGGCACGCCGCGCTCGCGCATCTTGGCCTCGAGGTCGGGCCAGACCGCGTAGGTGCGCTCGGCCAGCACGTCGGGCTGCTCGTTGAGGATCTCGTACAGGATCTGCACGCCCTGGTTGGGCAGGCCCACCTCGTACGCGTCGGGGTAGGACAGCACCCACCGCACGGTCGCGGCATCCCAGTCCTTCACCACTACCCCGAGCTCACCGCCGACGTACTGGATCGGCTTGCTCACCTCCGGTAGCAGTTGCTCGAGCTGGGGGAACACGGACGCCACACTCATAACGCTCAAGGGTACGCGGAGCGCCGTCCGGCCCGGAAAACGAGCCCTCGACGGACTGCCAGGTCTCTTTACTGTTAGGAAGCCTTCTTGTAGCTTCGTTTCACAACCGTCAATGGCTCCCCCAGGAAGGACCGCCATGACACCCAGGTCATTCCGTACCCTCCTCGCCGCCGGCGCGGCCGCCGTCGTCGCCGGCGCGACGGCGCTGGTGATGTCGCCCGCCTTCGCCGCCACCGGCGTCACCGCCACGTTGGCCACGTCGACGTGGGACACCGGATACACCGCCACGTACACCATCACCAACAACGGCAGCTCGGCGGTCAACGGCTGGACCCTGACGTTCGACCTCCCCGCCGGCACCACGGTCGGCTCGTACTGGGATGCGCTGATCAGCTCCAGCGGCAACCGCTACACGGCCAAGAACCGCGAGTACAACGGCACGATCGCGGCCGGCGCCTCGGTCTCGTTCGGCTTCGTCGCCAGCGGGACGGGCAACCCGACCAACTGCACCATCAACGGCGCCTCCTGCTCCGGCGGCGGCGGTGGCGGCGGCGGCGGCACGACGCCTCCTCCCCCACCCCCGACCACGCCCGGCGGCGGCGGCGGTACGCCCGGCAGCAAGCTGCCGGCCGCGCCGTACCTGTACCTGGGGTGGGGCAACCCGCCGAGCGCCACCACCGTCATGTCGGCCACCGGCATCAAAGCCTTCACGATGGCATTCATGCTGTCCGGCGGGGGCTGCAACCCGATGTGGGACAGCCAGCGCCCGCTGACCGGCGGCGCCGACCAGCAGACCATCAACGCCATCCGGGGCGCCGGCGGCGACGTCGAGATCTCGTTCGGCGGCTGGTCGGGCAACAAGCTCGGCCCGAACTGCGCGGACGCGAACGCCCTCGCCGGGGCGTACCAGAAGGTGATCGACGCCTACAAGCTCAAGGTGATCGACGTCGACATCGAGAACTCCGACGAGTTCGAGAACGACACCGTGCGCCGGCGGATCGTCGACGCGCTGAAGATCGTCAAGCAGCGCAACCCCGGCATCAAGACGGTCCTGACGTTCGGCACCGGCAAGACCGGCCCCACCTACTACGGCACGCAGCTGATCAACGAGACCAAGGCGGCCGGCGCCAACATCGACGTGTACACGATCATGCCGTTCGACTTCGGCGGCACGAACATGTACACCGACACCGTCAACGCCGCCGAGGGCCTGAAGAACCAGCTCAAGAGCACGTTCGGCTGGTCCGACGCGGTCGCGTACTCGCACATGGGCATCTCCGGCATGAACGGCCTCACCGACCAGCAGGAGCAGGTCTCCCCGCAGACGTGGACCCAGATCCGCGACTACGCGAAGAGCAAGGGCCTGGTCCGGCTGGCGTTCTGGTCGGTCAACCGGGACCGGCCGTGCCCCGGTGGCGGGGTCAACGAGAGCTGCAGCGGCGTCGCGCAGTCCGACTGGCAGTACACGAAGATCACCGCCGGATTCTGATCCGCACACCCGCGCCCATGATCCGCGCAATGTCGCGAACATTGCGGCTACCCGCCACGGGATAGCAGCAATACGTGCGACATTGCGCGGATCATGGCGCCTTGCGCGGATCATGACCTCAGGCGCTGGATCATGGCGTCAAGCGCTGGATCATGGCGTCAGGCGCTGTCGCGCTTCGGCGCGTAGCGGCCCACGTACTCCTGGCCGGTCAACGCCTGGATCTCGGCCATCAGCGCCGCGGTGATCTCGCGCAGGACCCGGCTGTCCACGGTGACGTCGCGCCACGGCGACAGGTCCAGCGGCTTGCCGACACGCATCTCCACCGGTACGCCGACGCGCGGCAGCCGCGCCCCGATCGGCTGGATCTTCTCGGTGCCCGCCAGCCCGACCGGCAGCACGGTCGCTCCCGAGTCGAGGGCCAGCTTCGCCACGCCCGGCCGGCCCCGGTACAGCCGGCCGTCCGGCGAGCGGGTGCCCTCGGGGTAGATGCCGAGCACCTGACCGTCGCGCAGCACCGGCAGCGCCGCGTCGAGAGCCATCAGGCTGGCCCGGCCGCCGGAGCGGTCGACCGGGATCTGGTTGAGCCCGGTCATGATCGTGCGCATGACGGGCTTGTGGAAGTACTCGTCCTTGGCCAGGAAGTAGACCGGCCGCGACGCCATGATCGGAATGATGAGCGAGTCGACCACCGAGAGGTGGTTGCTGGCCATGATCACCGGGCCGGTGCGTGGAAGGTGCTCCAGGCCGGTGACCTTGGGCCGCCAGAGCGTCCGCAGCACCGGCGCGACGGTGGCCTTGGCAATCGAGTACAGCGAGGACACGGCCGTCACGTTACGGCAGGTTGCGTGATCGCGAGCACTTCGCGGGGCTTCCAGCCCCGCGAAGTGCTCATGATCTCAAGCGACCGAAACCGCTACGCGAACCTTCTCCCCTTCGCCCGCTTCGCCCTCGAACCCGTCGGCGCCGACGCTCCCGAGGGTCACCGCCGTCGCGAGCGTCTCGGCCGCGAGGAAGTCGCGGTGCGCCTCCACGGCCGCGACGACCTCGGCCGGTGCGTCGACGACGAGCGCGATCCGGTCGGCCACGTCCAGACCGGCCTCCCGGCGGGCCAGCTGCACGACGCGTACCACGTCGCGAGCCAGCCCCTCGGCCGCCAGCTCCGGCGTGACGGCGGTGTCGAGCACGACGACCCCGTCACCGCCCGGCACCGGCGCCGAGCTGTCCGCGTCGGCGGCCACCAGCTTCAGCTCGTACTCGCCGGGCTGGAGGGCGACCCCGGCGGCCACCGGCGCGCCGTCGACCAGCGCCCAGTCCCCCGCCTTGACCGCCCTGATGACCTGCTGCACCTGGCCGCCGACGCGCGGGCCGAGCGCCCGCGGCACGACGGTCAGCACCTGCTGGCAGTACCGGTCGACGTCGGAGGCGAACACCACGTCCTTGACGTTGACCTCGTCGGCGACCAGGTCACCGAACGGTCGCAGCCGCTCGGCGCCGGGCGTCGCGACGGTCAGCGCCGGCAGCGGCAGCCGCACCCGCAGCCCCTTGGCCTTGCGCAGGGACAGCGCCGCCGAGCAGACGTCACGGACGGCATCCATCGACGCCACGAGGTCATGGTCGGCGGGGAACTCGTCAGCCGACGGCCAGTCGGTCAGGTGCACCGACCGGCCACCGGTCAGGCCGCGCCAGATCTCCTCGGACACCATCGGCGCCAGCGGCGCGACGACCCGGCTGAGCGTCTCCAGCACCGTGTACAGCGTGTCGAACGCGTCCCGGTCGCCGGTCCAGAACCGGTTACGGGAACGGCGCACGTACCAGTTGGTCAGGGCGTCCAGGTAGGAGCGCACCGACGCACACGCGCCGGACAGGTCGTAGGCGTCCAGTTGCCGGGTCACGTCGGCGACCAGCTCGCCGGTCTTGGCCAGCACGTACCGGTCCAGCAGGTTGCCTGCGGCGTCTCCGCCGCCGCTGGTCGACTCGGTGTCGGTCCTCCGCTTGGCCTCGTACCCCTCCGCGTTGGCGTAGAGCGAGAAGAAGTACCAGACGTTCCACAGCGGCAGCAGCACCTGCCGCACCGCGTCCCGGATGCCCGTCTCGGTCACCGACATGTCGCCGCCGCGCAGCACCGGCGAGGCGATGAGGAACCACCGCATCGCGTCGGCGCCGTAGGAGTCGAACACCCCGTACACGTCCGGGTAGTTGCGCAGGCTCTTGGACATCTTGCGGCCGTCGGAGCCCAGCAGCGTGCCGTGCACGACGCAGTTGCGGAACGCCGGCCGGTCGAACAGCGCCGTCGCGAGCACGTGCAGGGTGTAGAACCAGCCACGGGTCTGCGCGGTGTACTCGACGATGAAGTCGCCCGGGTAGTGGTGCTCGAACCAGTCCCGGTTGGCGAACGGGTAGTGCACCTGGGCGAACGGCATCGAGCCCGACTCGAACCAGCAGTCGAGCACCTCCGGCACCCGGCGCATGGTCGACTGCCCCGTCGGGTCGTCGGGGTTGGGCCGGGTCAGCTCGTCGATACCGGGCCGGTGCAGGTCGCTCGGGCGTACCCCGAAGTCACGCGCCAGCTCGTCCAGCGAACCGTAGACGTCCACCCGCGGGTACTCCGGGTTGTCGGACTTCCACACCGGGATCGGCGAGCCCCAGAACCGGTTGCGGCTGATCGACCAGTCGCGGGCGCCGGCCAGCCACTTGCCGAACTGGCCGTCCTTGACGTGCTCCGGCGTCCAGTTGATCTGCTGGTTGAGCTCGACCATCCGGTCCCGGAACTGCGTGACGGCGACGAACCAGCTCGACACCGCCTTGTAGACCAGCGGCGTGTCACAGCGCCAGCAGTGCGGGTACGAGTGGGTGTAGCTGTCGTGGCGGACCACGACGCCGCGCTCCTTGAGGTCGCGCAGCACCGGCTTGTTCGCCTCGAAGACCTGCAGCCCCTCGTACGCCGGCACCAGCGAGGTGAAGCGGGTGTGCTCGTCGACGGTCACGATCGTCGGGATGCCGTTGGCGTTGCAGGTGTTCTGGTCGTCCTCACCGAACGCGGGCGCCATGTGGACCACGCCGGTGCCGTCCTCGGTGGTGACGAAGTCACCGGCGAGCACCCGGAACGCGTTCTCCCCGGCCTGGTCGACCAGGAAGTCGAACAGCGGCGTGTACCGGCGGCCGACCAGCTCACTGCCGGAGACGGTACCGACCCGGGTGGCGTTCGCCAGTTCACGCGCGTACCCGCCGACCAACGCGGAGGCCAGGATGTAGCGCTGGCCGTCGGATTCGTAGACGGCGTACTCGACCTCGGGGTTGACCGCGACGGCCAGGTTGGACGGCAGCGTCCACGGCGTGGTCGTCCAGACCAGCAGGTCCTCGCCGGTCTCCAGGCGGAACGTGACGGTGACCGCCGGGTCCTGCCGGTCGCGGTACACGTCGTCCATCCGGGTCTCGGTGTTCGACAGCGGCGTCTCGCAGCGCCAGCAGTACGCCAGTACCCGGAAGCCCTCGTAGATCAGGCCCTTGTCGTGGAGCGTCTTGAACGCCCACATGACGCTCTCCATGTAGTCCACGTCGAGCGTCTTGTAGTCGTTGGTGAAGTCGACCCAGCGTGCCTGGCGGGTGACGTAGCGCTCCCACTCGCTGGTGTAGCGCAGCACCGACTCGCGGCAGGCGGCGTTGAACTTGTCCACGCCGAGCGCGAGGATCTCGGCCTTGGTGGAGATGTCGAGCTGCTTCTCGGCCTCGACCTCGGCGGGCAGGCCGTGGGTGTCCCAGCCGAAACGGCGCTCGACCCGGTGACCGCGCATCGTCTGGTAGCGCGGCACGATGTCCTTGACGTAGCCGGTCAGCAGGTGGCCGTAGTGCGGCAGGCCGTTGGCGAACGGCGGCCCGTCGTAGAAGACGAACTCGTTGGAGCCGCTCTCGCCGGCCGGCCGGTTGGCGACGCTCGCCTGGAAAGTCCGGTCGGACTCCCAGAAGTCGAGTACCCGACGCTCCACCTCAGGCAGGTCGGGGCTCGCGGCGACGCCGGCGGGCGCGTTCTTCGGGTACGGCATGTGGTGACTTCTCCTCGCTCCGGTAATACCCGTTCCGGTGCGAGGACGAGCCGAAGCCCGCGGTACCACCCCGCTTGACGCCCGAAAGATCGAACGCCCGCTCGTTGGTCGGCTGTGACGGGCCGTCCCGTCCGGTTCTACTCAGGCCCGCGGGTTCCGTTCAGGCCCGCGGGGCCCTTTCTTCCGGAGGCTCGCCGGTGATGGCCGGGTCGTCGCCTTGTGGTCATCAAGAGTACCCGAACCACCGGGCACTCTTCACGCTACTTACAACGGCCCGGGGCGGTCGGATCTTCCCACCATGAGTGGATCTTCCCACCATGATCGGTACAACGTGCCGGAAGTTGTGGCCTCCGAGCCCCGTCGAGACCACAACTTCCCGGAAGTTGTGTCGATCAGGCGGCGGGCAGCGTCCGCGTCCACAGCCCGGCGCCGCCGAGATCACGCAGCCGTACCGTCAGGGCCCGGCTGTGCCGGTCGATGTCGACCTCGCCGAAGTGCTGGAACCCCTCGGCCGGCACGAAGGCCACCGCGCGACCCGACAGCGGCGCGGGGCCGGCGATCGATCCCAGCATCGCCGCCGCTCCGGCGCCGAATACCCGGCGCCGGCTCCATTGTCCAGAGGTTGCGTCTGCAGGGGTCACGGTCACCCTCTCAATCGGTGGTATGGGCCGTCATGAGAGGTCTATCGGCCGCGCCCGATCAAGGCGTGTCGCCGCGGTGAACAGTTGCCCCGACGTACCGCCGACCCGGGTCGGCGGTACCCGTACGGCGGGTCGGGACTAGGCGAGCTCCGGGAACCAGAGCTCGATCTCGCGCTTGGCGCTCTCCGGGGAGTCGGAGGCGTGGACGAGGTTCTCCCGGTTGGACAGTGAGAGGTCACCGCGGATCGTGCCGGGAGCGGCCTTGCGACCGTCGGTCGCGCCGGTCAGCACCCGTACCACGTCGATCGCCTGGTCGCCGGAGAGGATCATCGCCACCAGCGGCCCGCTCGTCATGAAGTCCTTCAGCGGCGGGTAGAACGGCTTGTCGACGTGCTCGGCGTAGTGCGCGTCGGCGAGTTCGGGGTCCATTGTGCGCAGACGCATCTCCTCGACGGTCAGGCCCTTGCGCTCGAACCTGCTGATCACTTCACCGACCAGTCCGCGACGGACCGCGTCCGGCTTGACCAGTACGAGCGTGCGCTCGCCCACGTGCCCTCCTCCAGCGTCACATTCCGTTATCCGCTGAGCTTATCGGGCCGGAACGCGGGACGGACCGCGGCGGGTACGGCCGGCCGCGGCCGGTGGGTACGGATGGCGGCGGGTCCGGTGGTCGCACCGGCGGGACCACCGGTGCGGGTGGCCGGACTTTCGCCGCCGCCCGGCGCGGCCTAGCCTGACTTCCGAGACCGGGGGAGGTCAACTTGGCCAATTCCAGCCGTTGGACACTGTCGTCACGTCAGGGCTTCCTGGTGTGCGGCTTGTTCATCGCGGGACTGTTCATGCTGAGCTGCGGCTCGGGCATGGACAACCTCCCGGTCGCGGCGCTCGGTGTCGCGATCGGGCTGCTCGGCCCCGCGGTGATCGCGCTGTCGAGCATCCGTGCCAACCGTCCGGACGTCTTCGGCACCGCACACGTGAGCCAGTCGTCGCCGCCTCCGACGAGCGGCGTCACCGGTCCGGCCGACCTGCACCTGGTGGTCAACGCCCAGGGCGTACGCAACGCCAGTGTGCGGATCCGGGACGCCAACGTACCGGTGAGCAAGTGGCCCGATGTCGGCGCGACCCTGCCGGTCATCATCCCCAACGGCAACCCGCGACGGCTACAGGTGCTCTGGGACCAGGTACGCGGCCACCACGACGTCCCCGTGGAGCGCGTGAGCTACTCCCCCCCGATCGAGGAGTACTACGCCGACACGGGGGTGGGCGGTGGCCACGCGGACTACCACGGTGTGGACTACGGCGGGTACCCGCTCGACGAGCCCCCGGCCGAACCGGCCACCCCCGACGGGCCGCCGGACGAGGAGACAGCGGAGCGCCTGATGGAACCGGAGCGCCTGATGGAACCGGAGCGCCCGGTGGAGCCGGCGCCCCCCGTGCCCGCCGGGGTGGTCTCGGCGGCGCAGGCGAACGCCACGGGACCGCTGCTCGAGGCCGCACCCGGTACGCCGGGTCGGCGCCGCCCCAGCCCCCGGCCCCGCCGCCAGGCCGCACCCGCTGACTCGGTCGAGGCCGTGGTCGCGATGCCCGCGGCCGCTCCGGCGACGACCGCGGAGCGGGTGGAGCCGAGCATCGCCGAGGCGCCCACCATGGAGATCAGACCCGCCGGGAGCACACCGGCGGCCGAAACGCCCCCGCCCCTGACCCCGGCTCCGCCCCTGACCCCGGCTCCGGAGGTGGCGCCGGAGTCGGAGCCCGCCCCCACGCCGGTACCGGAAGCGGCTCCGGACTCATCCGTTGCCCTGGACGACGAAGCGACCGCGGAGAACGAACCGGGGCCGGAGAACGAACCGGGGCCGGAGAACGAACCGGAACCGGCGGCCATATCCGAGCCGGCAGCCGCATCCGCGCCGGCAGCAGCGGCGGATCCGATGGACCCGACGGAAGCGACGGAGGAGGCGGCGGAGGCGGATCCGGTGGTGGCGCCGGCTCCCCTCCCCCGCCGGGTACCCCGGTCCCAGAACGACCGGGCGGGCCGGGCCGACGCCCCGGATCCGGCCACGGACGCCCCCAAGGCCGCCGCGCCGGTGGAGCCGAACCGGTACGTCGCGTCGTACCTCGCCGACGATCCCGAGGACACCCAGCACAACCTCAGCGCGGTACACAACGTCAGCGTCACGGTGATCGTGTCGGATCTGCAGCGCTCATTGACCTTCTACCGCGACCTGATCGGGCTCACCGAGATCGACGGCGGCATGGGCAGCGCGATCCTCGTCTCCGGCAACGCCCGGATCCTGTTGCGCCAGGTCGCCGACACCCGCCCGGTCGACCGCCGGGTCGTCCACCTCAACCTCGAGGTCGACGACGTGCACGAGGCGTACGAGCGGCTGCGCCGCGAGGGCGTGGAGTTCATGCACCCACCGCGGGTGGTCAACCAGGGCGAACAGTTGGAGCAGTGGGCGGCGACGCTGCGCGATCCCGACGGGCACGCCATCGCCCTGACCCACTGGGAGGTACGCCCCTGACCGGGCGGCCGGGGCCGCTCAGGAGGGCCGGTTGGCGAACACCGTACGCCGCACGTTGATCATGTACCCCCACAGCAGGCCGAACACGACGCCGAGGACGGCCAGCGACCAGTGCAGCAGGCCGCCGACGAGCAGGCCGGCCGGGATGACCAGGCCGGCCCACCACGCCCAGGGCCGGTTGAGCAGCCCGGCGAGGAGAGCGGCGACCACGGCCAGACCGACGACCAGCCCGATGGCAACGCCCTTGTCCACCCCGGCCACCTTCGCCAGCGGGGCAATGGCGAGCAGCAGGACGATCGCCTCGGTGACGAGCGCGCCCGCGCCGGCGCCGCGAACCGCGGACGCGGGGTTACGGAGACCCGGCTGCGACTCGCTCATCGCTTCAGCAACCCGCGCGCGTCGGCCACGGTGATCACCGAGCCGGTGATGAGCACACCGACGCCGCTCAGTTCCGCGTCGAGGTCCTCCTCGGCCAGCGTGACGGCCGCTTCGATCGCGTCCGGCAGGTCGGGCTCCACCTGTACCCTCTCCTCCCCGAAGATCTCGGTGGCGATCGCGCCGAGACTCGCCGCCGACATCGCGCGCGGCGACGTGTTACGTGTGACGACGATCGCGTCGACCACCGGCTCGAGCAGTTCCAGGATGCCGTGCGCGTCCTTGTCGCTCAGCGTGCCGACCACGGCGACCAGCCGCCGGAAGTCGAACTCCTCGCTGAGCGCCTGCACCGTGGCGGCCATGCCGTGCGGGTTGTGCGCGGCGTCGAGCAGGATCGTCGGCGACGTGCGGACCCGTTCCAGCCGGCCCGGCGAGGTGACGGCGGCGAACCCGGCCCGTACGGTCTCGGGATCGAGCGACTTCTGTGCCCCGGCACCGAGGAACGCTTCCACCGCGGCGAGGGCCACGGCGGCGTTCTGCGCCTGGTGCGCGCCGTGCAGCGGCAGGTACACCTCGTCGTACACCCCGGACAGCCCCTGGAGGGTGAGCACCTGCCCACCGACGGCGAGCGACCGCTGGAGCACCCCGAACTC
This sequence comes from Planosporangium spinosum, assembly GCF_049999945.1. Lineage (NCBI taxonomy): Bacteria > Bacillati > Actinomycetota > Actinomycetes > Micromonosporales > Micromonosporaceae > Planosporangium > Planosporangium spinosum. Next base: position 22,276 of record NZ_JBLYUB010000050.1, read on the forward strand.
GCTGCCCTCCCGCGCGATCGTGGCGTCGACCTCGGCGCAGTGCTCCAGGATCGGGCGCATCGCCTCATCCGGCTGGGCCGCGCAGACCAGCGTGGCGCCCTTGTGGACGATGCCGACCTTGGCCAGCGCGATGTCTTCGATGGTGTCGCCGAGCCACTCCTGGTGGTCGAGCCCGATCGGCGTGATCACGCAGACGCCGGCCTGGATGACATTGGTCGAGTCGTCGACACCGCCGAGGCCGACCTCGACGACGGCCACGTCGACCGGGGCGTCGGCGAAGGCGGCGAACGCCATCGCGGTGGTCATGTCGAAGTAGGTCAGGCTCTCCCCGCCGGTCTGCCCGTCCAGCAGCGCCGCGACCGGCTCGACCTCGTCGTACACGTCGGCGAAGCGCTCCTCGCTGATCGGCTCCGCCTCGAGGGTGATCCGCTCGCGGACCGTCTTCAGGTGCGGACTGGTGTACCGCCCGGTCCGCAGGCCGTGGGCGCGCAGCAGCGCGTCGATCATCCGGGCCGTCGACGTCTTGCCGTTGGTACCGGTGAGGTGGATCGACGGGTACGCCTTCTGCGGGTCGCCCAGCGCCTCCAGCAGCCCCTGGACGCGCCCGAGGTCGAAGACCATGCGGGTGTACCCGCGCTCCTCCAGCTCCCGCTCGGCCCGCGCGAACCGCTCCGCGTCCGTGACGCGGTCGGCGCTCACGTCGCGTCCGGCACCCGTGACGCGGTCGGTACCCACGTCACACCGCCGGGAGCAGGTCGAGTTGCCGGCCGATGCGGTCGAGCTCCGCCTCGGCCGCCGCCAGCCGATCGCGGATCTTTCCGACGACCTGCTCCGGCGCCTTGCCGACGAATGCCGGGTTGTCGAGCTTGGCGCGGCACTGCGCCGCCTCCTTCTCCGCGGCCGCCCGGTCCTTCTCCAGCCGGGCACGTTCGGCGGCGACGTCGATCGAGCCACGGGTGTCCAGCTCGACGCCGACTCCCCCGCCGACGGCCAGCGTCGCGGTCGCGGTGAAGTCGTCTCCGGCGGCGTCGAGGCGCGCCAGCGAGCGGATCAACGGCTCGTGGACGGCCAGCACGCCGAGCCCGGTCAGCCGGGCACTGACCCGCTGGCCCGGCTTGAGCCCCTGGTCGGAGCGGAACCGGCGGACCTCGGTGACGACCCGCTGCAGGGCGGCAAGCTCCCCCTCGGCCGCGTCGTCGACGTACGCCGGGTCGGCAACCGGCCAGGCCGACACCATGATCGAGTACGTGCCGGCGGGCTCGGTCACGGTGAGTGGCCCGACGCCCGGGGCCGGCACCTCGACGGCGGCGGCCGGGGCGGGTGCCGTCAGCGCGGTCCACAGCTCCTCGGTCACAAACGGGATCACCGGATGCAGCAGCCGCAGCACCCGGTCGAGAACATGACCGAGTACGCGTCGCGTCCGCGCCGCGGCCTGCTCGTCGCCGGAGTTCAGGATCGGCTTGGTCAGCTCCAGGTACCAGTCGCAGACGTCGTCCCAGGCGAAGTGGTAGAGCGTGTCGCAGACCTTGGCGAACTCGTACGCGTCGAAATACTCGTCGACCTGGGCCGTGACGTGCTGCAGCCGGGACAGGACCCACCGGTCCACGGCGGTCAGCTCGGCCGCCGGCGGCAGGTCGCCCTCCACGGTCGCGCCGCTCAGCAGCGCGTACCGGGTGGCGTTCCACAGCTTGTTGCAGAAGTTGCGGGAGCCCTGGCACCACTCCTCGCTGACCGGCACGTCCGAACCCGGGTTGGCGCCCCTGGCCAGCGTGAAACGGGTCGCGTCGGCACCGAACCGGTCAATCCAGTCCAGCGGGTCGACGACGTTGCCGAACGACTTCGACATCTTCTTGCCGTGCTGGTCCCGGACCATGCCGTGCAGCGCGACGACGTTGAACGGCTGCTGCCCGTTCGTCGCGTACAGCCCGAACATCATCATCCGGGCCACCCAGAAGAACAGGATGTCGTACCCGGTCACCAGGACACTGGTCGGGTAGAACTTCGCCAGGTCGGCGGTCCGCTCCGGCCAGCCGAGCGTGGAGAACGGCCACAGCCCACTGGAGAACCAGGTGTCGAGCACGTCCTCGTCCTGGCGCCAGCCCTGCTCCTCGGTACCGGGCGGCGCCTCGTCGGGACCGACACAGACGATCTCGCCGTTCGGCCCGTACCACACCGGGATGCGGTGTCCCCACCACAGCTGGCGGGAGATGCACCAGTCGTGCATGTTGTCGACCCAGGCGAAGTACCGCTTCGCCAGCTCCGGCGGCTCGATGCTCACCCGGCCGTCACGCACGGCGTCACCCGCGGCCCGCGCCAGCGGCTCGGTCTTCACGAACCACTGCAGCGACAGCCGGGGTTCGACCGTCGTGCGGCAACGGGAACAGTGCCCCACCGCGTGCACGTACGGCCGCTTCTCCGCGACGATCCGGCCCTCCTCACGGAGGGCGTCGACGATCGCCGGGCGGGCCTCGTACCGGTCCAGCCCCTCGAACGGACCATGCGCGGTGATCACGCCGCGCTCGTCCATGATCGTGAGGTTCGGCAGGCCGTGCCGCTGGCCGATCTCGAAGTCGTTCGGGTCGTGCGCCGGCGTCACCTTGACCATGCCGGTACCGAAGGTCGGGTCGACGTGCGCGTCCGCGACGATCGGGATGCGCCGGCCGGTCAGCGGAAGGTCCACCTCCGTACCGATCAGGTGCTGGTACCGCTCGTCGTCGGGGTGCACGGCGACCGCGGTGTCGCCGAGCATCGTCTCCGCCCGGGTGGTGGCGACCACGACCTCGTCGCTGTACCGGATCGAGATCAGCTCGCCCTCGTCGTCGGAGTGCTCGACCTCGATGTCACTCAGCGCCGTCAGGCAGCGCGGGCACCAGTTGATGATGCGCTCGGCCCGGTAGATCAGGCCGTCGTCGAACAGCCGCTTGAAGATGGTGACCACGGCCCGGGACAGGCCGTCGTCCATCGTGAAACGCTCGCGCGTCCAGTCGACCGAGTCGCCCAGCCGGCGCATCTGGCCCAGGATCTTGCCGCCGGACTCGGCCTTCCACTGCCAGACCCGCTCGATGAACTTGTCGCGACCCAGGTCGTGCCGGGACAGTCCCTGGGCGGCGAGTTGGCGCTCGACGACGTTCTGGGTCGCGATACCGGCGTGGTCCATGCCGGGCAGCCACAGCGCCTCGTACCCCTGCATCCGCTTACGCCGGATCAGGGCGTCCTGGATCGTGTGGTCGAGGGCGTGGCCGATGTGCAGCGAACCGGTCACGTTCGGCGGCGGGATGACGATGCAGAACGGCGGCCTGTCGCTGCCGGCGTCCGCCCGGAACAGACCCGCGTCTACCCACTGCTCGTACAGCCGCTGCTCTACCTGGGCAGGAGCGTACTGAGCCGGCAGGGCCGTGGCCTGCTGCTGCCGGGAACTGTCGGGGGCGCTGTGTGCGGTCGTCTGCACGGTTTCGGTCACGTAGCGAGTCTACGGCGCCGGCCGCGACGGCCACGCTCGCCAGTACCTCTGCCCCGCTCCGGCCGTCGGGTCGCTACCACCGTCCCGTCCGAGGACCGGACGGGACGGTGGCGCCGCACAAATAGTCACCGAGATGTTGCCGGGATACCTCGGCCCTGACCGATCTCCAGCCGTTTGGGCAGCTACCCTGACTGGGCCGGAAAACGACGGACGTCTGAGCGCCGCCCGGAACCCTCGGCAGGATGTGCGATGAGCGAGTACGAACGGACCACCGCTGTCTCGGATGACGAGCAGCCTGCGACACCGACGAGCGACGCTTCCGCTCAGTCCTCCGCAACGGGTGCGACCGCCGAGGACGGCCCGGCGGTCGGCGAGGGATCCTCGGCGACCGCCGCCGGAAGCGACCCCGAATCCGGCCTTCCCGCGCTCGGCGACCGTACCGAGGCCGGGGACGGGGACGGTGTCGAGGAGGCCGTCGGGTCCGACAGCGCCGCACCCGTGGACGACGGCGACGCCGGGGACGGCCTCGACGCCGGGGACGATCCCGAGGACGGGGACGATCCCGAGGACGGGGACGATCCCGAGGATGGGGACCGCGTCGACGTCGACGCCACCGACGCTGACGGTGAGGCCGCCGACGGCGCCGGGCCCGCGGGCGAGCTTCCGGTTGTGGACGAGCCCGAGGAGGGCGGTGACGTCGAGCCGGCGACCGACGCAGACTCCACGGCAGCCGGACACGGACCGGCCGACGAGGTCGAGCCCGCCACCCCGGCGGGCGGCGACGAAGACCGGCGTCGGCTGAAGCCCCGTACCCTCGCCCTGATCGGCGGGGCCACCGTCGTCGTGCTCCTCGCCGCGGTGCTCGGCCCCCTCGCCTGGGACAGGGCGCGAGAGGACGACAGTGTCCTCACCATGCCGCCCCGGGTGGCCGGGCTCGCCCTCGATGACAGCCCGGGCGCCCACGACACCATCGACTACCTGCGCACCGCCGTGCAGACCGGCGTCGCCCTCGACAAGAGCACCGGCGCGGTGTACGCCGACGAGGCTGGCCAGTCCCGCTCGGTGCTGTTCGTCGGCGGTACCGGTCGGATTTCGTCACCGGAGAACGCCCTCACCAAGACGTTCCAGCTCATCAGCGATGACACCGGAGGCGTCGAAGGCGTCCAGGCCGTACCGGCCGGTACCCCGGGCGGTGTGATGAAATGCGGCTCCACCAAGACCGACGGTGACCCGATGGCCGTGTGCGGGTGGGCCGACGACCACAGTCTCGGGGTCGCGATGTTCCCGAACCGTCCGATCGAACAGTCCGCAGAGCTGCTCCAGACGATGCGTAAAGCGATGCAGCCGAAGCGCTGATTCCTCACCGCTTCGGCCGGCACCCGATCCGGTTGTCTGCCGAGGACCGAGCCTCCTCACCTGACGCCGTACACCGAGTGACGACCCGGCCGTCCTCCGCGCCGTCCTCCGCGCCGAGATCCGCGCAATGTCGCGGACATTGCGGCTAGCCACGCGCCCGAGGCCGCAATGTTCGCGACATTGCGGTTCGTGGGGCGGCCGCGCCGCGGCGGTCACCCGGGTCCGGGTCCGGGTCCGGGGACGTGCCCGCGGGCCCGCGGAAAAGCGGGCCGGGGGTCCGCGACAATGCGCCCCGGGGCCGGGGTAACCGGGGCCGGATACGGGTCGAGGCCCACCCGGACGGGTGGGCCTCGACTCCGAAGATGTCCGGCGGCGTCCTACTCTCCCACACC
>NZ_JBLYUB010000051.1:0-19720 GCF_049999945.1 Planosporangium spinosum
GTACGGACGCCGCTGGGACGGCGACGACGGCGAATCGCCCGAGCCCAAACGGCCAGCCCGGCTCCTCACCGACCTGCCACCCATCCTGCCCTGGTGGGGACCACGCCAGCGAGGTTGAAATCAGCTCCGTGTCGTCGCCCTCGATCTCGCGCACCTCAACATGCGGATCCCGGGCGTTCGCCCACGAGGAGGCGTCCACCGGGGCGACCAGCGTGGCACCCACCTCCGCGGCATAGAAGCCGGCCCCGGCCAGATTTCGGCCCAACCGTGCCGAGGCGTCACCCGCCCACACCTCGATACGGGGCGGCACGCCCGCCTGGGCGAAGAAGTCGCAGATGGCTGCTAAGCGCCCGGCGTCGTCCAGGTTGAAGCCCCGCGCCTTGTTGTAGGCGAGGTGCCCGGGAAGTGCAGCCAGCCGGGTCGCGGTGGTACGTCCGAAGCGACCTCGCGCCGCACCCAAGCCACGGTCCCGGCTAGCTCGCGCGAAGTCGCCATCCAGCTTGTCGGTGATGACCGCCTCAATCGACTCAGCGCTCTGTCCCACGCCGGTCATCCTGCCCCACATGGCACTACCAAGCGATCGCCACCACCGATCCGCGAAAGCGGGGGGACCTCAGGGTCATCACGTCCAACATCGGTGCCGGCTTCGGCGTCTGGGCGATGTTGATGCGGAAGATCAGGCGTACGAGTTAAACAGCTGGCGCCGGGGCACATGTGCGCTGCCCGTACAGCCCGCGCAGTGTGATCCGGAAGAGTTCCGAAACTTTCGGAACTGACCACCCGGATATTGATCACTGTAGCCGGCGATCCACCGGTCAACCGCGAGCCGGGTCAATCGGGTAGGGCGACTGGCCAGTATCAACACCCCGTACAGGGATCCTCGGCCGATCCCGGGCTTTCGAAATCTTTCCGGAAGCCGTTGACAATCCGACGAGGCCGGACCAATACTGTCGCCATCGACAGGCCTCAATAACTGTCGATCCGGGTCACCCGCTTCGACCTGGTCCTCCGGTCGTCAACCGCACGACGACCGGCCAACCCCTGCCGCGTGGTACGGCGCCGACGCGGTGACCGTCACCCTGGCCACCGACAGTCCCGCCGGGTCGTATCGCGCTGCCTGGCCTCCCCGCCAGCCGTCACGAGGAGGAAGCGCGCACATGAACGACACCCCCGCCTACCCGAAGAGCCGCAGGCGCGGCCGCCTGAGACTGCTCCTCGGCGGTGCCTGCGCCGTAGCCATGGTCGCGGCCACAACGCTGCTGCCCGGTACCGCCAACGCGGCCGTGACCTCGAATCAAACGGGTACCAACAACGGCTACTTCTATTCATTCTGGACCGACAGTCCCGGAACGGTCTCCATGAACCTGGGATCCGGTGGCAACTACAGCACCTCATGGAGCAATACCGGGAATTTCGTCGCCGGTAAGGGCTGGAGCACCGGCGGACGCAGGAGTGTGAACTACTCGGGCAGCTTCAATCCGTCCGGAAATGCGTACCTGGCTCTCTACGGGTGGACGAGGAACCCGCTCGTGGAGTACTACATCGTCGACAACTGGGGCACCTACCGGCCCACGGGAACGTACAAGGGCACAGTCACCAGCGATGGCGGCACGTACGACATTTACCAGACGACGCGGTACAACGCCCCCTCCATCGAAGGCACCAAGACGTTCAACCAGTACTGGAGCGTCCGGCAGTCGAAGAAGACGGGCGGAACCATAACCACTGGCAACCACTTTGACGCGTGGGCCCGTTACGGAATGAACCTGGGCAGCCATGACTACATGATCCTGGCGACCGAGGGATACCAGAGCAGTGGCAACTCCAACATCACGCTGGACAGCTCCGGTGGCGGTGGCGGTGGCGGTGGCGGCGGCGGCGGTGGCGGTGGCGGCGGCGGTGGCGGCTGCACCGCGACCCTGTCCGCGGGCCAGCAGTGGAGCGACCGGTACAACCTCAACGTCTCGGTGTCCGGATCCAACAACTGGACCGTGACGATGAACGTTCCGTCCCCCGAGAAGATCATCGCCACCTGGAACATCAGCGCCAGCTACCCCAGCGCCCAGGTACTGACCGCCAAACCCAACGGCAACGGTAACAACTGGGGCGTCACGATCCAGACTAACGGCACCACGACCTGGCCGACGGTCTCCTGTAGCGCGAGCTGATCCCCGAGCACCCGGAACAGCACACCTGTGGCGCGGCGGCCCGTGGTCGCCGCGCCACACCGTTGCCCACCCGACAACCGCACCGTCGCGGGAGGGGGTGAGCCCGAGGATCCGGGCGGGCCGCATCGTCGACGGTGGGTGGGGTCGGTCACCGTGGCGAGAGCGTGCTCTTCGCCGGCTGTACGGTGCCGGCCGGCTCCGGCGCGCGGTGGCCGGTGGCGCCGCTGACCGTCCAGGCGATCAGTATCACGGCGGCGATGCCGATGACCAGAATCCATCCGGCGGCCGAACCGAGCAGATTCAGGAAGGCGCGATACAGCAGCGGAACCGTTGCCTTGGTGGTCTTCCAGTCCGCGTGCGCGCGATGCGCTGCCTGATAGGTCCGGCCGGTGAAGAATCCGACCACCATCCCCAGGAGTGCCATGATCGTCGCCGTACCTCTGTCCATTGACCGAGGGTGCTGGCAATATTGATGATTGACAGTACAAGATCCGACGGTTGACCGAAGAGATGAATGACCGCCTCATCCGCTCGTATTCACGCCAGGCGGCCGGCCGGAACGGCATCTCGTAGCAGTGGGTGGCGTCGCACGGCTGGTAGAACCGGGCCGGCCGGTACTAACGTCCCCGCCATGGCTGATGCGATCTTCGAGGAGCCGCGGCTGGCTCAGGTCTACGACCCGCTCGATCCGGATCGCAGCGACCTGGACGTGTACCTGGCGATTGTCGGCGAGTTCGGTGCCCGCAGCGTCCTCGACATCGGCTGCGGTACCGGTACGTTCGCCTGCCTGCTCGCCGGGCGCGGCATCGAGGTGACCGGCGTCGAGCCCGCCCGGGCATCGCTCGACGTCGCCCGGGTCAAGCCCGGCGCGGACGCGGTCCGCTGGCTGCACGGCGACGCGACCACCCTGCCGCCGATGCGGGTGGATCTCGCCGTCATGACCGGCAACGTGGCCCAGGTCTTCCTGGCCGACGAGGACTGGACGGCGACCCTCCGGGGTGCCCATACCGCGCTCCGGCCGGGCGGGCACCTGGTGTTCGAGACCCGTGACCCGGCGAGGAAGGCGTGGCTGGCGTGGAACCGCCGGGACTCGTGGTCGCGCACCGAGATCCCGGGGGTGGGCGCGGTCGAGACGTGGGTCGAGGTCACGGGCGTCAGCGGTGACCTGGTGTCGTTCCGGTGGACGATCACCTTCCGGCGCGACGGCGCGGTGTACACATCGGACTCGACGCTGCGCTTCCGCAACCGTGACGAGGTCGAGGAGTCCCTGGCCGCCGCCGGTTTCGCGGTGGTCGACGTCCGGGACGCGCCGGACCGGCCCGGACGCGAACTGGTCTTCATCGCCCGGCGCCCGGCCTGACGCCCGCGGGTGGGGGAGGATGAGTCGATGGTCGCGGCGGACGATCGTACGGACGGCCGCGCCCGGGTGCCGCGACTGATCGTGCTCAACGGGCCACCCGCGTGCGGCAAGTCCACCCTCGCCTGGATGTACGCCGACGCGCACCCGCTCACGCTGAACCTCGACATCGACCGGGTCCGGGGCCTGATCGGGCGGTGGAAACGGGACCCGTCGACGGCCGGGCTGCTGGCCCGCGCGCTCGCGCTCGCGGCGGCGCGGACCCACCTCCTCGCCGGCCACGACGTGGTCATCCCGCAGTTTCTCGGCCGACCGGAGTTCCTGGAGCGGGTCGAGGACCTCGCGCGGGAACTGGGGGCCGACTTCCACGAGATCGTCCTGCTCGACAGCAGGGAAAATGTCCTGCGTCGCTTCGCCGAACGTACCCGGTCGGCGGCGGACCCTGCGCACCTGGAGGCGCAGGATGTGCTGGACCGGCTCGGCGGGTACCCGGAGTTGTCGGCCATGTACGACCGCCTGCTGGCGCTGATCGCCTCCCGGCCGACCGTGAAGGTCGTACCGTCCGAGCAGGGTGACCCGGAACGGACCTACCGGCTGTTCCTCGCCTGCCTGGACGCGTGACCGGCCGGGGCGCGCACGGTCAGCGTACGACCAGGAGGGTCTTGCCGATCGTGGCGCGCGACTGGATGGCCGCGTGGGCGTCGGCCGCCCGTTCCAGCGGGAACCGCTGCCCGATCACCGGCCGCAGCCGGCCGGCCGCCGCCTCGGTCAGCGCGCGCTCGGTGTACCCGCGCAGTTGCGCCGGTGTCGGCCGGGGCTGCACCAGCGTCACCGCCCGGTCGGCGGCGGCCTGCTCGGGGATCGGCGTCCATTCCCCGCTCGCCAGCCCGAAGCTCAGCATCCGCCCGCCGCGGTCGAGCAGGTCGAACGCCGCGCGGCCGACGGCCCCGCCCACGCCGTCGAAGACGACGTCCACGCCGCCGACGGCGTCGCGTACCCGGTCCGGCCAGCCCCCATCCAGGTAGTCGACCGTCACGTCGGCGCCCAGGTCACCCGCTGTCCGGGTCTTGCGGAGGCCGCCGGCCGCGGCCACGACCCGGGCTCCGGCGGCCCGCGCGAGCTGGACCAGCAGCGTGCCGACCCCGCCGGCCGCCGCCTCGACCAGTACCCGGTCACCGGCGCCCAGTCCGGCCGCCGCCACCAGCATCATCGCCGTACGACCGTCGGCCAGCAGGGCCACCGCGGTGTCCAGCGCGACACCGTCCGGTACCCCGATGAGCCCGGCGGCGTCGACCGCCACCCGCTCGGCATAGCCGCCCGAACCGCCGGTGCCGGTGACCACCCGCGCGCCGATCAGTTCCCGGTCGACCCCGGCGCCGACCGAGGTCACCACGCCGCCGACGCCGTTGCCGAGGATCATCGGCGGTTCCGCGCGGAACGGCCCGGCGCCGCTGGCCCGGAACTGGGTCTCCACGAACGTGACGTTGGCGAACGCCACCTCGACCGTCACCTGGCCGGGGCCGGCGACCGGATCCGGGGCCTCTCCGGGTACGAGCACCTCCGGCCCGCCGAACTCCTTCAACCACACCGCACGCATCCGGTTCCTCCCCACGGCTCGACAACCGGGCACCAGCGTGCAAGCTGAACTCAGGTTGAGGTCAACCGTCGTGAGCGGACGAGGACGAAGGAGCCAGCCTCCGGGCCTCGAGGTGGCGGTACTCCGGCGTCGGGGCGCCGGAAAGCGGTGGCATCGGCAGCGGTCGGCCAGCGACACGCTCTACTACGCCGCCGACGCACTCGTCTGGCTACCCGACGAGGTCGACGCCGCCGCAGAAGCCCTGGCGCCGGTGTTGGCGTTACCGCCGCAGGAACGGATCAACGGCGTCATCCACTCCGTCCAGCGCGTTCACCGGGCATTGGCCCGCTCCGGCCTTGCCGCTGACGCGCCCGCTCTGATCGACCAGATCGAAGGCTTCTCCCATACGCCGCTCACCGCCCTTGCCCGATGAGGAAAGATCGCAGGCATGTATCCGGTCACGCTCGCCGGCCGCCTTGTCACCCTTCGGGAGTTCCGCGCGGAGGACGCGGCCGACGCGTTGGCGGTGGTGGGGGACGACGAGGTCACCCGGTGGCTGTCGTTCGACAGCCGTGACCTCGCAGCCACGGCCAAGATGATCAACGGTGCGGTCGAACGGGCGCAGTCGGTACCCCGCACGGAGTACTACCTCGCGGCCACTCTGCCCGACGACAGATTGATCGGGTTTGCCCGCCTCGGGCTGGGCGGCGTACAAGCCGGCACGTTGGGGTACGCGATCCGAGCCGACCAGTGGGGCCGCGGCTACGCGACCGACGCCGGGCGTACGCTGGTCGACTTCGGTTTCCGCGAACTGGGTTTGCACCGGATATCCGCCGCGATCGGCCCCGACAACGCGGCGTCGATCGCGCTCGTCACGCGCCTCGGCATGCAGTACGAAGGCCGCATCCGCCATCACGTCTTCACCAACGGGGCATGGCGTGATTCGCTGCTTTACTCCGTACTCGTCGACGAGTGGTGACGCGTGGAGACAGGGCTGTTTCCGGCCGAGTCGTAGCTTCACGCCTGGTACTCGGCACGCGCGGCCGGGTCGGCGCACAGGGCGTCATCCGCGCCCGGCCTACGGGCATCGGGCCCGCCTCAGATCGCGGCCAGGGCCTCGATCTCCACCCGGAAGGCCGGGTGCACCAGGCCGCTGACCTGCACCAACGAGCTGGCGGGCGGCCGTTCGAGGGAGATGTACTCGTCGCGTACGCCCCGGAAGTCGGCCAGGTCGGCGAGGTCGGTCAGGAAGACGGTCAGCTTGACCACGTGCTCCATGCCGGCGCCGGCCGCCGCGAGCGCCGTCCTGAGGTTCTCGAACACCTGCCTGATCTGCGCCCGCGGATCGCCCTCCCCGACCAGCCGGCCGTCCGCGTCGAGCGGTACCTGGCCGGAGATCGCCACCATCGTGCCGCTGAACGAGACCGCGTGGCTGTACCCGTTGACCGGCGGTGTCCCGTCGGGCCGGACGTGGTGCTGCTGCAAGGGAACGCCTCCAGGATCGCTGCCGGCCGGACCGCCGTCGCGGCACCCGCTCAGCGTACGGCGACGGAGTCCGCGGCGGCGCGTGCCACCGTGAGCAGGCCGGCCACCTCGGCGTCGGTAATGGGCGCGGCGTCCTGCGCCGCCTCGTCGTCGGCCGGTTCGAGATACGCCTCGATGATCACGTTGGCCGTCCGGACGAGCACGGCCCCGCCGACGGGGCTGTCGTCCGTGGTGTTCGGCCCGAGGACACTTACGGCCGTCCGGGGTCGCCCGATGTAGGCGGTCAGCGTGGCGTCACCGATCCGGGTGGCGTGCGGAAGTGGCCGCAGCGTCCCGGTCGACCACCCGTAGGCGCCGGGCCCGCCGTCCAGGAGGTGGGCGGTGGCGACGGACTCGGCACTGTGGAGCCCCGACCGGGCGTACAGGGTCATGACCACGAGCAGCTCCCGGTCACCGGCTCCCGGCCAGCGGCATCCGGTGACCCGTACGTCCGGAGTGGAGAACGTCAGCGGCTCCCCGGACGCCGATCCGACCACGGTGCTCGCCGGCTGCCGGAGCACCTCGCACGGCTGGGGCAGCTCGGCGGCCTCCGCCGTCGCGACCCAGCCCCAGGGGCGGTCCGCAAGCGCGGCGGCGAGGCCGAGGGTCAGCACGGTCACCGGGTACACCCACCGCGGTCGACGCCCTTCGAACGCCGGGCCGGCCGCGCCGCCGAACCGGGGGCGGCACCACGCGCGGATCGCCTCGACCTGCTCGTCGAACCGGGGGTCGGGCAGCAGCCGTGGGGAGACGGGCGCCGGCAGCCGGAACGCCCGTCCGGCGTACCGCTCCAGGCGTACGTGCCGGCCGAAGGTCTTCGTGTGGACCGCGAAGCGCGCGACGTCGCCCGACTGGACAGTGGTGACGCCGAACAGCCGGCGAACCCGGACGGCGTCCGGGCCCAGTTCGACCCGCCCCACCGCGCCGTGCAGCCACCAGTACAGCTGGCCGGCGGCGCTGACGGCGAACAGCAGCGGCAGGTAGTTGAGCCGCAGCCACCAGCCGAGGCCCGCCACGACCGCGGACAGCGCGCCGAGTCTCAGGTGCCCGACGACGACGCGCGGCGAGGCGCGCAGAATGACCGGCGCGGCCGGCTCCGCCGCCGCGTGGACGGTGTCGGTCATCGGATTCCCGTTCGTTGATCCGGCTGGGCGGATCTTTGTCTAGCACGGCGCGGCTGCGGCCGAACCATCCGTTCAGCCGCAGCCGCGCTGACCGGACGTCAGCCGCAGGTCCCCGGTGCCGGCTCGTACGACAGGTTGGGCCGCAGCCAGCGCTCCACCTCGGCCACCGGGACGCCCTTACGCACGGCGTAGTCCTCGACCTGGTCGCGACCGATCCGCCCGACCGCGAAGTACCGGGACGCGGGGTGCGCGAACAGCAGGCCGCTGACGCTCGCCGCCGGCGTCATCGCGTACGACTCGGTGAGCCCGATGCCGAGGCTGCCGGCGTCCAGCAGGTCGACGAGCTTCCGCTTCTCCGAGTGGTCGGGGCAGGCCGGGTACCCGAAGGCGGGGCGGATGCCGCGGAACCGTTCCGCGTGCAGGTCCTCCAGGGCCGGTGCCGCGCCGGGCTCGTACCACGCCCGCCGGGCTTCGAGGTGCGCGTACTCGGCGAAGGCTTCCGCGAGGCGGTCGGCGAGCGCCTTCACCATGATCGCGCGGTAGTCGTCGTGCTGGGCCTCGTAGTGGCGGGCCAGCTCCTCCGCGCCCTGGATGGAGACGGCGAACGCGCCGAGGTGGTCGCCGGCGGGGGCGACGTAGTCGGCGAGGCAGCGGTGGGGCCGGCTGTCGGTGCGCGCCGCCTGCTGGCGCAGCATCGGGAAGCGCGGCCCGCCGTCGACGACGACGTCGTCGCCGTCGGCGTGGGCCGGCCAGAAGCCGTAGACGCCGCGCGCCCGCAGCAGGCCACCGGAGATGCTCTCGTCGAGCAGCGCCTGGCCGTCGTCGAAGAGGTCGCGGGCCGCCGGCTGGTCGAGGATCGCCGGGTACTTGCCCCTCATCTCCCACGCGGAGAAGAAGAACTGCCAGTCGATGAACTCGCGCAGGACCCGCAGGTCGGGTTCGACGACCCGGGTACCGGTGAACGCGGGTACCGGCAGGTCGTCGAAGGCGACCGCCTCGCGGTTGGCCCGGGACTGCGCGAGCGGCAGCAGCGGCCGCCGCTCCTTCTCGGCGTGCTGCTGGCGCAGCCGCTCCTGCTCGGTCCGGTTGCGGCGGTCGAGGTCGGCGGCGCGGACCGGGTCGAGCAGGTCGGAGACGACCCCCACGACCCGGGACGCGTCGAGCACGTGCACGGTCGGGTGGTCGTACGCCGGGGCGATCCGCACCGCGGTGTGCTGCCGTGACGTCGTGGCGCCGCCGATGAGCAGCGGCAGGTCGAGGCCCCGGCGGCGCATCTCGGTGGCGACGTTGACCATCTCGTCCAGCGACGGGGTGATCAGTCCGGAGAGTCCGACGGCGTCCGCGCCCTCGGCGACGGCGGTGTCCAGGATGGTGGCCGCCGGCACCATCACCCCCAGGTCGATCACCTCATAGTTGTTGCAGCCGAGGACGACCCCGACGATGTTCTTGCCGATGTCGTGGACATCGCCCTTGACGGTGGCCAGCACGATCCTGCCCGGCCCCCGTCCACCGGCGCGGCCGCCGGAGACAGCCTGGCCGTCCCGGGCCGCCCGTTCCTTCTCGGCCTGCATGTACGGCTCGAGGTAGGCGACCGCCCGCTTCATCGCCCGGGCGCTCTTGACGACCTGGGGCAGGAACATCTTCCCGGCGCCGAAGAGGTCGCCCACGATCTTCATGCCGTCCATCAGCGGCCCCTCGATCACGTCGAGCGGCCGGGCCGCGGCCTGGCGGGCCTCCTCGGTGTCGGCCTCGATGAAGTCGACGATGCCGTGGACGAGCGCGTGGGCGAGCCGCTTCTCCACCGGGGCGTCGCGCCACGACAGGTCGACCTCCCGCTTCGTACCCGAGCCCTTGACCGTCTCGGCGAAGGCGACCAGCCGGTCGGTGGCGTCCGGGCGCCGGTCGAAGATCACATCCTCGACGAGTTCGAGCAGGTCAGGAGCGATGTCCTGGTACACGACGAGCTGGCCGGCGTTGACGATGCCCATGTCGAGGCCGGCGCGGACGGCGTGGAACAGGAACGCCGAGTGCATCGCCTCGCGGACCACGTCGTTGCCCCGGAAGGAGAACGACAGGTTGGAGATGCCGCCGCTGGTGAGGGCTCCGGGGCAGCGCTGCTTGATCAGGGGGAGCGCGTCGATGAACGCCTTCGCGTACCCGTTGTGCTCCTCGATCCCGGTGGCCACGGCCAGGACGTTGGGGTCGAAGATGATGTCCTGCGGCGCGAACCCGGCCACCTGCGTGAGCAGGTCGTAGGCGCGGCCGCAGATGGCGACCTTGCGCTCGACGGTGTCGGCCTGGCCCTGCTCGTCGAAGGCCATCACGACGACGCCGGCCCCGTAGTCGCGGATGCGCCGGGCCTGTTCCAGGAAGGCCGCCTCGCCCTCCTTGAGGCTGATCGAGTTGACCACGCCCTTGCCCTGGACGCACTTCAGACCGGCCTCCAGCACGCTCCACCGCGAGCTGTCGACCATGATCGGGAGCCGGGCCACCTCGGGCTCGGTCGCGATGAGGTTGAGGAACGTCGTCATCGCCCGCTCGCTGTCGAGCAGGTCGGCGTCCATGTTCACGTCGAGCAGGTTCGCCCCGCCCCGTACCTGCTCCAGCGCCACGTCGACGGTCCCCTGATGGTCGCCGCCCTCGATGAGCCGCCGGAACCGGGCCGAGCCGGTGACGTTGGTCCGTTCGCCGATCATCACGAACCCGGTGTCGGGCCCGATCTCGAACGGCTCCAGGCCGCTGAACCGGGCGTGCGGGCGGTGCGCCGGTACCGGCCGGGGCGGCAGACCGGCGACACCCCGGGCGATCTCGCCGATGTGCGCCGGCCCGGTACCGCAGCACCCGCCGACGATGTTGACCAGTCCCGTCTCGGCGAAGCCGCGCAGCAGCCCGGCGGTGTGGTGCGGCTGTTCGTCGTACCCGCCGAACGCGTTGGGCAGGCCCGCGTTGGGGTGGGAGCTGACGTACGTGTCGGCCAGCCGCGCCAGCTCCTCGACGTGCGGGCGCATCTCCGCCGCGCCGAGTGAGCAGTTGACGCCGACCACCAGCGGACGGGCGTGTGCGATCGAGGTCCAGAACGCCTCGACGGTCTGGCCCGACAGGGTACGGCCGCTCAGGTCGACGATCGCGACCGAGATCCACAGCGGCAGGTCGGGGGCCACCTCGCGGGCCGCCGCGATGGCGGCCTTCGCGTTGAGCGTGTCGAAGATCGTCTCGATCAGCAGCAGGTCGACGCCGCCCTCGGCGAGCGCGGCGATCTGCTCGGCGTATGCGGCGCGGACCTGGTCGAACGTCACCGGCCGGAATGCCGGCTCGTCGACGCGGGGGGACAGCGACAGCGTGACGTTGAGCGGCCCGACCGAACCGGCGACGAAGCGCCCACCCGCCTCGTCGGCCGCCTGCCGGGCCAGCCGCGCCCCCTGGAGGTTCAGCTCGCGTACCGCGCCTTCCAGGCCGTAGTCGGCCTGGCCGATGCTGGTCGCGGTGAACGTGTTCGTCGTCGTGATGTCGGCGCCGGCGGCCAGGTACCGCCGGTGGATGTCGAGGATGAGGTCCGGCCGGGTCAGGTTCAGCAGGTCCGGGTCGCCGGTCAGGTCACGGGGATGGTCACGGAACCGGTCACCCCGGTAATCGTCCGGCGTGAGCCCGGCGCCCTGCAGCATCGTGCCCCAGGCGCCGTCCAGGACCAGAATCCGCTCGTCGAGTGCCTTCCGCAGAGACTCACCGTTCGTCGCCACCGCGCTCCTCCGTCGTCAGGTACCCAAGAGGCGCGCGCGAACGTGGCGCGGGGCTCTTTAGGCGTTTTTGTCCTGGTCGCCAAGCTGCCGTCAAATCTGTCCAGGTGATACGTAGGATACCCGAGCGCCCGCCGGCCGGCGTGGCCTGGCCCGTGGGCGATTGCTCACAGGCGCTGGTACATCACGTGCAGGCCGACGAGGCCGTGCCGCGCGTGGTCGAACGCCTCCGGTACGGTCGCGAGGATCTCGAAGCCGAGCGACTGCCACAGCCGCACCGCGACGGTGTTCGTCTCGACCACCGCGTTGAACTGCATGCCGCGGTAGCCGGCGGACCTGGCCCAGTCGACGGCGTAGCGGCCCAGCGCGCGCCCCACGCCCCGCCCCCGCTGCCCCGGATCGACCATGAAGCTCGCGGTCGCCACGTGCGCGCCGCGACCGGGACGGTTCGGTCCCATCTTGGCCGAGCCGAGCACGACGTCCCCGTCGGTCGCCACGACGACCTGCGCCGGGGGTTGCTCCATCCAGATCGGCCGGGCCTGCTCGGCGGTGAGCCCCTCGGGGTAGGCGTACGTCTCGCCGGCGGCGACGATCTCGGAGAAGAACGGCCAGATCCGGGGCCAGTCCTGAGCGGTGGCGGTCCTGATGAACATGCTGGTGACCCTACGTAACGCGGCGAGGGTGGCCAAGCGTCTTCGCCCGGCCGCCCTCGCCGCTTCGAGGATCAGTACTTCACGGTGAACTGCGCCTCGTTGTTGGCCCAGTTCGAGTCGCCGTACCCGTCCGCGTACCGCACGCTCGCCCTGGGAAGGAAGTTCGGCGTCACCGGGGTCGGGGTGGTGAACTCGAACGTGACGGTCTTCGTGGCGCCCGCCGCCAGCGCGCCCTGGTCGCAGGTCACGTTCATCACCGGCTGCGCGAACGTCTCCACCGTGCACCCGGTCGGCGCGACCAGTTGCAGGCCGGCCGGGACCTCGACGACGACGCGGTACGGCAGAGCGGTCGGGCCGAGGTTGCGCACCGTGACCGTCATCGAGCCGCGGTGTACGCCGTCGACCGGCGCGCCGAAGACCAGGTCCGTCGTGGTGGTCGCCAGGTCCGTGACCTTCGGGTTGACCGGGAACGACGTGGGGCCGCCGACCTGCGTGAAGCGCGAGCCGTTCCAGCCGTACGTGCGCCACTGGTGCTGCGACAGCGGTTTGTCGGGCTCGTAGGTGCCGCCGAGCGGGATCGGGTAGTCGCCGACCTCGACCTGGACCGTGCCGTCGGGGCCGGACTTGACCCCGAAGACCGTCCTGATCGCGCCGGTCGCCGCCACCACCTGGCCGATGGTGCGGATGGTGCCGTCCGCGTCCCGGTCGAGCGCCACCACCTGGTACGTCGACCCCTGGTCACCGCAGGTGATCACGACGATGGTCTCGGTGGCGCCGTCGTGGTCGACGTCCGCGTACGCCACCTTGCCGATCCACAGGTGCATCGACGCCTTGATGTAGTGGCGGCCGTCGTCGGTGAACGTGGTCGGACCGGACACGCACCCGCGGTTGAACTCGTCAGACGGCCACGCCGGGAGGTCGAGGGTCGCGTGCTTCAACTCCTGCTCGCTGATCCGGCCGTCCGGCGCGGCCGGGGGAGAGCTCGGCCCTGCGCTCGCCGACGGGGCCGGTGCGGCGCTGGTCGACGGCTCGGGCGTCGGGCTCTGCGACGTGGCGACCTGGGACGGCGGTCCGTGCGGGTCGGCGTTGATCGCCGCGTACGCCACCGCCGGGCCGGCGACGACGAGCGCCGCGAGCGTCGTCGCCGCGATCGTGCGGACCCGCCTGCGGTGTCGTACCGTCTCCTGGGCCGCGGCCACGCCGGCCGGCTTGACGTGGGGTGTCGCCTCGTTGCGGAACGAGGCGAAGGCGCCGGTGATCAACACGTCGTCATCGATGTCAGCCACGGCTGGTCTCCTTGTCGGTGAGCTTGGCGGCGAGCGCGGCTCGCCCGCGGTGGAGCCAGGACTTGACCGTGCCCTCGGCGACGTTCTCCTGCTGGGCGATCTCGCTGATCGGCAGGTCGGCAAGGTAGTGCAGGATCACCGCGCGGCGCTGCTGGGCGGGCAGCGTGGCGAGCGCCCGGGCCAGCGCCACCCGGTCCGGGCTCGGTCCGGCCACGTGCTCCTCGCGGTGCTTGCGGACGAACAGCGCCGCCGTCCGGGCGCGGCGCCACCGGCTGGTGGCGAGGTTCCAGGCGACCCGGCGTACCCAGGCCGTGGGATCGTCGAACGCGACGACCTTGTTCCAGCGGGCCAGCGCCCGGCAGAACGCCTCCTGTACCACGTCCTGGGCGGCCGACAGCTCGCCGGTGTACGCGTACAGCTGGAGGGTCAGTGACCGGAAGTTCGCCGAGTAGAACTCCGCGAACTCGGTATGCCGCGGCGGTCCGGTATCCGTTGCCGCTTCGAGGCTGCCCCCGTCACGCAAGCTGATCACACTGCCCTCTCCCCTGAGGCGACCGGGCCGTCCGGCCGTTCCGCGAGAACACGTGTCGCGGTCCAGGAAGGTTGCAGCCAATATCGGCGATTGTCGGCCCAGGGGAAGGCCCGGTCCGGTAGCGGAAGGTCATCCCGCTGTTCACCACGCTGGCCCTGGACGGGAAGCCACTGCCGGTCTACGCGTCGAGCGCCAACCGGCGGGAATGGCTGCACGTCGACGACCACTGCGTGGCGATCGAGCGCGTGCTGCTCGACGGACGGGACGGCGCGACGTACAACGTCGGCTCCGGCGTCGAGGTCAGCGTGGCTGAGCTGGCCGCGCGGATCCTCGACCAGCTCGACCTGCCGCACACGCTGATCGAGACCGTGCCCGACCGCCCCGGTCACGACCGCCGCTACCTGCTCGACTCGAGCCGACTGCGCACCGAGCTGGGGTGGGCGCCGACGGTCGACTTCGCGCAGGGCCTGGCCGAGACCGTCGCGTGGTACGCCGCACACCGGCACTGGTGGCAACCGCTGCGCCAACGCGCCGCGATCGACGAGAACGCGTGGACGGCCGCCGGGCGGTAGCACGGCCGTGCCGTATCACCGTGGTCGCCCGAAGCCGCTCGGGGCGACCGCCGGTAGCCAGCCGACGAACCGGTCGTGTAGGTCGCCGGCGGCCGCCGTCGGCAGGTCGGCGGTCGCCCGTACCAGCGCGGAACCCAGCAGCAGGGACAGTGACGCCGGGGCGCCGGTGTACTCGGCGAGCAGTTGGCGGCGCCGGCTCGGGCAGGGCCACAAGTGCCCGCACCCGACGCAGACCCAGGTGGGGCGGATCGGCTGATGGGCGCTCACGTCGTCTCTCCGGCCGCGGGAGCCTGCTCCAACAGCTGACGGGTCCGGTCGACGAGGGCGCGCGCATGCGACAGCGACAGGAAGGCGTACGGGGCGCCGATGCCGTGCGCCGCGGTGGCGAGCGCCAGGACGGGGTGGCCGTCGGGATGCTGTTGCAGCCAGGCGCTGATCCGGCTGGTGGCGTGGGCCGCTTCGACCGGGTCGCTCTTGTGCGTACCGCCGACCGCTGCCCGGCGGCGACGGGGTTGACACCAGATCGGATGCTCCATGTCCACTGCGGCCTCCCGGGAGTCGGGGGCGCGGCGGCCGGGCCAGGGAGGAACATCCGACCGCCGCACCCGCCACGCAACGTAGGAGCGGGGGAGACCACCCTGAAGGTGCGCGACGTACGAGACCGGGGCCAATCCGTCACGGGGTCGTACACGATGTACGACCCCGGCAGGTCAGAGGTCGACTCCGACGAGGTCGGCCAGCCCGGACAGCTCTTCACCGACTGCCCGCTTGCGCAGCTTCACCAACGAGGACACGATGTCCCGGCCGTACCGCTGGTGTCGCAGCCAGGACGGTGCGTCCTGGCGTACCCGCAGCAGGGTCTGCGTCGCCTCCGCGTATCGCCGCTGGTCGACCAGCGCGTACGCCACGTCCAGCAGATGGCGGTTGCGGTTGTTGCTGGTCGGCCTGCCGTCGGTGGGTACCGCCCGGGTCAGGTCGAGCGCCCGGCCGGTGTGGCCGCTGATGACCGATGCTTCGACGCGCTTCATCGCCACCGTCGTCTCGCAGAACGCGCCGACCGTGGCCGGACCCGGCGCGAGGACGACCCCGGGGGCACCGCTCACCCGGGCGGCGGCGGCCGCCGCCGCGTCGAGCAGTTCCGTCGACCGGTCGTCACGGTTGTTGCGTACGGCCGCCGCGGAACCACGCAGCATCAGCCAGCCCCAGGTGGCGAACTCCGCCGTGGTACCGCGGGCGAACGACGGTTCGACGGCGTCGGCCGTGGAGATCGCCAACTGCTCGGCCTCGTCCAGGCGTCCCTCCCGGAGCAGCAGCCAGCACAACGACACGACGGCGGTCGCGCCGAGCGGTCGGTCACCGACCGCGTCGGCGTGGTCGAGGGCCCGGTCGAGCGCGCGGTGCGCGAGGTCGAACGTACGAAGCTGGATGAGTACGGTGGCGACGAGCTGGTTGGCCTGCGACAGCAGGCGGCGCGCCTCGTCGGGGTCGTCAGCTTCCTGCAGCGCTCCGGCCGCGTCCGCGAGCAGGACGGGTAGCGCGGCGAGTGCGGTGGCGTAGTCGTCGGAGTGGTACGCGCGGTCGATCGTCCAGATCGCTTCGCGCACCTCGTCCAGGCCCGGCGCCTCCGGTTCGACCGCCGTGACGACGTGGCCGCCGATACCCCGCGCGGGCACGAGTGCCCGGCGTATCGCGACCAGCGCGACGTCGTCATCGTCGACCTCGCGCCGCGCGGCCGGCTTGCCGGACGTACCGAACAGTTCCGACGTGCGGACGCCCAGCGCGCGGGCGAGCTTGTTGAGGGTGGCGACCCGGGCGGTCGTCCGGTCGTTCTGTTCGAGCTTGCGGATCGTCTCCACCGAGACGGTCGCCGCCTCGGCGAGCTGCTCCTGGGTGATCGCCCGCCGGCGCCTGATGGCCGCCACGCGGTCGCCGATGGTCGTGTCCGGGGCCTCGGAGGGCGGCATTGCTGGTCACCATCCCAGGTAGGGGACCGGTCGGCGGGTCGCCCGCCTCCACTGTGGTGTGCCGTCGTGCCTTCGACGGTACGCGCCGGAGCCAGTTCCGCGTCACCCTTCGGTCGCCGTGGGTACCGCGGGCTCAGGTCAGTGCCGCCTTCCAGGTCCATGAGGTGCGGCGAAGCCGGCCGGGTCGCACGGACCCCAGTGCCAGGCGCGGGGAGGTAGCGGCTGGTCGGGCGGCCCGCCACCTCACCGGCGTAGGCGATCAGGTCGTGTCCGATGTGCGCAGCGGTCTGCTAGCAGCTCCACTCCAGCGACCCGGCCGGGACCGACCAGTCCCGAGCGGTGTGCGGGCCGAGCGCGTGGTTCATCTCGGCTGTCGCCGCATCAAGGTCACGGATGTCCACCGGACCACCGTGTGGCACGCGCGGCGGACGCCGAGACGTTCGAGCCCCACTCTCCGCCAAGACCAACGATGGGCGTTGATGGACGGCGATACGCTGCCCGCCATGGGTGCGTTGAGGCCGTGGCACGTCGCCGTACTGCTGTGTTCCGGGCTGTCCTGTGCCGCCGTGGTGGCCGCGGTCGTGCTCCTGGTGGTGAAGCTGGGCAGGCGCTCGTAGGTTCGGCGCGGTACGCGGCACCCCACCGCGTCAAATCTGGCTCACCGGGTGCTGTCGCGCGCCACGACCTCGCCGAACGCCGCGACGAACGCGGTGATCAGCCGGGCGAACGCGGCACGGTCCTCGTCCGGCCAGCCCTCCATCGCCCGGCCGAAGATCTCCTGCCGGAACCGGTGTACCCGCGCCAACTGCTCCCGGGCCCGCGGGGTCAACGCGAGCAGTGCCCGCCGCCCGTCGTGCTGGTCGGGCTGCCGGACCAGTAGCCCCTCGTCGACCGCGCGTGCCACCAGCCGGCTCGCCCTCGGCTGGTCGACGCCGAGCGCGGCGGCGACTTCGGTAATGGTGCAGGACCGGTCCCGCTCCTCGATCACGTCCAGCACGCCGAACAGCGTGGGGTCGATCGTCGAGCCGTCGCCGTCGCCGTCGCCGTCGCCGTCGCCGTCGCCGTCGCGGGTGCGGCCGAGGCGGCTGAGGGCCCGCCGGGTCTGGCTGCGGCGGATGGCCACCATGGCCCGCTCCACCGCGAGGACCGCCTCATCGTCTACCCGCTCACCCATAGATGCTAATTTACATGTACTTGTAAAAGTACATGTATCTGGAGGTGGCCATGGCGGGTACCCCGCAGCGGCGTCCGCTCGGTTACTGGATCAAGCAGATCGACCGCGCCGTCGAGGCGAATCTCGACCGGCTCCTGTCCATCGAGGACCTGGGTCGGCGGAGTTGGCAGGTGCTGAACACGATCGCCCAGGCGCCGGTTACCCTGGCCGACCTCGACGCGGCGGTCGCGCCGTTCCTGTCGGACGACGAGCCGACGACGCGACCGTACGTCGACGCCCTCGCCGCGCGCGGCTGGGTCGAGATCCGAGCCGGCGAGTCGTTCACGCTCACCGGCGAGGGGGAGCGGGCGTACCGGCGGGTGGCGTCCCGGGTGCACGCCGCGCGCGCCCGGATCGTCGAGGGCCTGTCCGCGCAGGAGTACGAAACCCTGGTGGACCTGCTCGAACGCGTCGCGGCGAACCTGAAGGTGACGCCGGCGACCGCCTGATCAGGCGGTCTGGGCGATCGTCTGGTACATCGCCTCGATCCGCGCGGCGAGCGTCACCTCGCCGTCGGAGAGCGTGCCGTCCTCGTGGGTGCACAACTTGATCTGCGTGTGCCCGTCGAGGCGGCGCACCTGGGGGCGCAGTTGGAGCGCGTCGGCGACGACCTTGATCCGTTCGGCGAGGGCGGCGTGCTGCGAGTCGTCGAGGGGGAGCGTGCGGCGGAACTCGCGGCCGTCCCGGGTCCACCCGTCGAGCAGGCTCAGGGCGTCGGTGAGATAGTCCGCGCGCTTGCCGCTCCGTCGAACGCGCATCGTGCCACCCCTCAGGCGTCGTTGCCGGCTCGTAGCCGAATCGAAGCCTTGTCGTTGTCTTTGGTGTCTGCCAGTTTGGCGGGCGCCACTCGGTGTGTCGTCGCCCACCCTTGCTTCGTCTGCTGTCTTAACGGATGACTCCTGTGCCCGATCGGGCGGCCCTTCTGGCACTCTTGGCGTTCATGTACAACGAACGGCCCAGGTGTCAGGTTGTGGTCGGCGCGGCGATCACCGTGGGCGACCGGGTACTCGCCTGTGCCAGGGCGGACCGGCCGGAGGCGGCCGGCCGCTGGGAGTTCCCGGGCGGCAAGGTCGAACCCGGCGAGGACGACGTTGCGGCGCTCGTCCGGGAATGCCGCGAGGAGCTGGGTGTACGTGTCGAAGTGGGCGCCCGCGTCGGCCCGGACGTCCCGCTCCCCGGAGGTACGGCCGTGCTGCGGGTGTATGCCGCCCGGCTGCGCGGGGACGACGAACCCCGGCTGACCGAGCACGAGGAGATGCGCTGGCTCTCCGCCGACGAGCTGTTCGACGTGGCCTGGATGCCGGCGGACGTCCCGGTCGCGGAGGCGCTGCGGCCACTGCTTGCCCGCTCTTCCCCATGATCACGGAACTTTTTCCGTGCGGGAACACGGAGGAACTTCCGTGATCATGGGAGGGGGCGGAGGGGTGGAAGGGGAGGATGATCGACCCATGACGGACCTGACCTATTCGGAGGTAGGTGCCACCCGCGGCGAGCAGTTGCCCGCCGGGTACCGGCACGTCCGGCGGCACGTGAAGCTCGGCGTGGGCACCGAGGCGTTCCGGCGCGCGGTGGACGGGCTGCGCGGCTGGGCCATGCAGCGCGGTGCGGGCCTGCGGGTACCGGTATCGACCGCACCGCGGGTGGGCCAGCGGGTGACCATGTCGCTGCTCGTCATGAGGATCCCGTGCGAGGTGGTGTGGGTGGTCGACGAGGAGCGCCGGTACGGGTACGGGTACGGCACGCTTCCCGGCCACCCGGAGAGCGGGGAGGAGGCCTTCGAGGTGCACCTTGACGCCGCCGACCAGGTGTGGCTGGACATCAGGGCGTTCAGCCGACCGGCCCGCTGGTACACCCGGCTGGCCGGGCCGCTGAGCTGGCTGGTCCAGGACTTCGCCACCGCCCGGTACGTGGCCGCGATGCGGCGCATCACCCGCGGCCCGGGGTCCTGAGGTCGTGGCCCGGGGCCTTGAGATCGTGGTCGTGGGCCCCCCCCCCCCCCGGGGGGGGGCCCCCCCCC
>NZ_JBLYUB010000052.1:0-12523 GCF_049999945.1 Planosporangium spinosum
GCTCATGGTCCATACCGCGCTATCGGCAGCCGCCTCCATTCGACCCCGGCGCTGCCGATAGCGCGGTATGGACCATGAGCAGGCGGCCGGGAGGGGCACGCTCCTCGCGCTTCTCCGCGCGGCCGGCGGCACCGTCTCCGAACAGGTGTCGCGGGCCCTGGAGGCGCTGGTCGAGGAGTTCCGGATGGAGGTCGCCTTCGTCAGCGAGTTCCGCGACGGGCAGCGTGTCGTGACGCACAGTGTGAACGCCCCGGGCGGTCCGGTGGTGCCGGTCGGCATGGCGCACCCGCTCCGGGAGACCCTGTGCCACTCGGTCGTGTCGGGTGAGCTGGAACCGCTGGTACCGGACACCGCGGCGAACCCCCGGGCGGCGGCCCACCCGCACGTCTCCGCGTTGGGCGTCGGCGCGTACGCCATCACCCCGCTGTACGCCGGCTCCGCGGTGGTGGGGACCCTGTGCTGCCTGTCCCGCAGCCCCGGCACCATGGTGGACGAGCGGGACAGCGTGACGCTGCGGGCCGTCGCCGGCTACGTCGGCGAACTGCTGGCCGGCTCGCCGGTACCCGCATCGCAGCCGAGGCCGGTCGATCTGAGCCTGCTGTCGAGCGTGGTGGTGGGCGAACGCGACCTCGAAGGGTTGACCCGGCAGCTGCTGGAGCTCATCCGGCAGGTCACGCACCTCGACACGGCCTTCCTGTCGATCATCGACTGGGAGGCCGAGGAGCAACGCGTCCTGTACTCCCTGAACGCCGGTGAGCTGAACATCCCGGAAGGCATCACCGCCCCGTGGTCGGACACGCTGTGCCACCGCGCCTTCGAGCAGGGGCGGTCGTATACCGCCAACGTGCCCGACATCTGGGGCGAATCCCAGGTGGGGCGCGCGCTCGGCATCGTCAGCTACCTGACCGTGCCGCTGCACGACGCGGACGGCTCCGTGGTGGGCACCCTGTGCGGGGCCAGCAGCAGGTCGCAGGAGATCGACTCCGGGCAGGTGGCGGCCATGGAGATGTTCGCTCGCCTCGTCTCCGGTCAACTGATGCGGGAGACCGCCCGCAACGCCGAGCTGGCCCGCGTCGCCGCGCTGGAGGAACGGATGGGCAGGCTGCGTGAGCTGGCCGAGCGTGACCCGCTCACCGGCCTGCTCAACCGTGCCGGCATCCAGGGCTGGTTGGCCACCGCGCTGGTCGCGCTGCGACCCGACGTCGAACAACTCGGCGTGGCCTTCGTCGACCTCGACAGCTTCAAGCCCGTCAACGACTCCCATGGACACTCGGTCGGTGACGAGGTGCTGCGCCGGTTCGCCCTGGCGCTCGGCGCGACCGGGCGCCCCGGTGACCTGTACGGCCGGCTCGGCGGGGATGAGTTCGTCGTCGCCACGCTGCTGCCGCCCACCTCGGCGGCGCTGGCCGCGTGGGCGGGACGCCTGCGGCGGGCGGCCGTCGCGGAGATCGGCGAGGTCCGCGTCACCGCCAGCGTCGGCGCCGTGGGCATCAGCGACCCGCAGACCCCGATCACCGAGGTGCTGCACCGCGCCGACGAGGCGATGTACCGCGTGAAGTCGGCCGATCGGTCGGGCGGAGCGGGACCGGTCGCGGCCTGAGGACGGGATTCCGGGGCCGGTCGCGGCCTGAGGGTGGGCGCGGTTCGAACCGGTTCCGGTCGCCGTCCGTACCACCCGGGGGCGGACGGGAGGCGTGCGGCGGTGCGGGTACCGGTGGTGGTGGGGTGCGCGGTGGTGGCGTTGGGTTTCCTCGTCGGCGTCACCACGCCGTACGGGAAGGTCGCGCTGCCGGCGGCGCGCACCGGCCCGACCGCCACGCCGGCCGCGGCGCAGCCGTTGCTGCGGGCGGCGTCGGTCACGATGCCGGCGGCGGTGTTCCGGTCGTGGGCGCTGCTCGACACCCGGACCGGGAAACTGAGCGGCTCGGACACCATCGCCGCCACCAGTGACACGCTGTCGATGGTGAAGGCGTGGCTGGCGGCCGACCACCTGCGCCTGGCGGCGCAGCGCCGGGAGCGGCCCAGCACGGAGCGGCTCGACGAGCTGAGCATCATGATCCGGGACAGCGACAACGAGGCCGCCGAGGACATCTTCCGGCGCAACGGCGGTACCGCTTCGATCCAGCGGCTGATCCGGACGTGCGGGCTGACCGACAGCAGCGCGGTGCCCGGCCGGTGGAGCGAGACCCGGATGTCGGCCCGGGACGCGGTACGGATGGGCGCGTGCCTGGCCGACGGCCGCGCCGCCGGTCCGCAGTGGACGTCCTGGGTACTCGACGAGATGCGCCGGGTCCGCGGCGACGGCCGGTTCGGCATCGTCAAGGCGCTGCCCGCCGAGGCCGCCGCGAAGACGGCGATCAAGAACGGCTGGTTGCTGCGCGACACCGACGGACTGTGGCATGTGAACTGCCTGGCGGTGGGCGACGGCTGGGCGCTCGCGGTCATGCTGCGGTACCAGCCGTCGCTGGGTTTCCCGTACGGCGGCGCGGTGTGCGAACAGGTCACCCGCCAGTTGCTGAACCCGGCCGCGACGGTACGGGCGAGCCCGCCGCCGACGTGAGCCGCCGGCCAGTGTGCCACCGGTAGGCCGGTTCGGGCGGGACTGCCGGGAGCGGCCAGCGGCACTAGGCTGGCGGTGAGGTGCACCGCCCGCCGATCCCGGAGGAACCGCGATGAAGCTCGGCCTGCACTACTGGAACTACTCGACCCCCGCCGACCCGGCGGCGATCGCCCCGACGCTGGCCGAGACGGCGCGGATCGCCGAACAGGCCGGTCTGTCGTCGTTCACCGTCATGGACCACTACTTCCAGATGGAGTCGATGGCGTCGGTCGACGAGCCGATGCTGGAGGGCTACACCACCCTCGGCTACCTCGCGGCGAAGACCGAGCGGATGACGCTCGGCCTGCTCGTCACCGGTGTCATGTACCGGTACCCCGGGCTCCTGGCCAAGATCGTCACGACCCTCGACGTGCTCTCGCAGGGCCGGGCGCGGCTGGGGATCGGTGCGTCGTGGTACGAGCGGGAGCAGGCCGGCCTGGGCGTGCCGGTGGTGCCCGTCGCCGAGCGGTTCGAGCGGCTGGAGGAGACGCTGCTGATCTGCCTGCAGATGTGGAGCGACCTCAACGGTCCGTTCAAGGGCCGGCACTACCAGCTCGCCGAGACGCTGTGCGTACCGCAGCCGATCAGCTCGCCGCGGCCGCCGATCATGATCGGCGGTGGCGGCGAGAAGAAGACGCTGCGCCTGGTCGCGCGGTACGCCGACGCGTGCAACCTGTTCGGCAGCAGCCCGGCCGACGTCGCGCACAAGTTGGACGTGCTGCGTGAGCACTGCGCCGCCGAGGGGCGCGACTACGCCGACATCGAGAAGACCGTCCTCGTGATGCGCCCGCCGCTCGCCGACGTGGACGCGTTCGTCGCCGAGGTCGGCGAGTACGGAAAGCTCGGCGTCACCGAGGTGCAGACGATGCCCGACCGCCACCCGGTCGAGTTCGCCGAACAGCTCGCCGAGCGGGTAGCGCCGCGGATCGCCGACCTCGGCTGACCGGGCCGGTGCCGGCCCGGTGTGGAACGCTGGGCCGGCGCGACCGGTAGCCGGCACGGCGCGCCGGCAACGGTCAGCGGGCGGTTTCGGCGATCGAACGGACCCGTTCCATCGCGTCCTCGACCTGCCGGCCGAGCCGTTCGACGACCGCGCGCTGCTGGCCGGACGCCTCGCGTACCCCGGTGGTGGTGTCGTTGATCGAGGCGATGCCGTCGGTCATCGCGTCGATCGCCGTGGACACCGTGGCCATCCGCGCCTCCAGTTCGGTCAGTGTGGTGCTGATGTCGCCGGTCGACTCGGACGTGGTGGTCGCCAGCGCCTTCACCTCGCCGGCCACGACCGCGAAACCGCGCCCGGCCTCGCCCGCGCGGGCGGCCTCGATGGTCGCGTTGAGCGCCAGGAGGTTGGTCTGGGCGGCCACCCCCGAGATCAGCTCGGCGATGCCGCCAACCCGGCGCAGGCTGGCGGTGAGGTCACCGACCAGTTCGCGTGCCCGCTGGGCCTGCTCGACCATTTCCCGGGTCGCCTGGTGCGCGGTCTCGACCCGCTGGTCGATCTCGTCGGTGGTGGTACGGGCGCTCTCGACCTGCGTCACGACCTCGGCAAGCTGATCGGTGACCAGGGTCGTGGTCTGTGTGACGGCGACCTTGGCCTCCTGGCGGGACTCATGCTCGAGCTGTTGCCGTTCGGCGTACGTGCGGTTCAGTTCCTCCTCGCGGGCGGCCTGCTCGGCCTGGAGCTGGGCGTCCTGGGCGGCCATCGCGTCGAGCATCTGGTCGATGGCGGCGGCGAGGGCCGGGATGTCGCCGGTACCGGTCATCCCGACGCGCAGGCTGCGGTCACCGGAGGCGACGATCTCCTCGGTGGTGCGCCGCAGCGGCCCGACCCGGTTCCGCACGCTGCGATTGACCAGCAGAACCATGGTGACGGCGAGGGCCAGGGTGGCGACCGCCATCAGGGCGAAGATCTTCATCGCGGTGTCGCCGGCGACCTGGTGGATCGGCCGGTCGCGCAGCGACCGGAGCACGACGGGGGAGCCGTTGACCGTCGGGATGGCGGCGTCGACGGCGATCTTGCCGTCGGCCGTGGTGGACGTCGATACGCTGATCTTGCCGACGCTGCTGGTCAGCGACGGCTGCGCGCTGCCGCCGGCAGAGACGGCGGTGACGTGCTGCAGCGGCAGGTTGACCTGCGTGCCGAGCTCGGCCAGGCGCTCGGCGCCGAGCGACTTCATCGCGACCAGACTGCCGGCCGCCGTGCCGCTGCCGTCCCCGAGGAAGACGGGCGTGCTGCAGAACAGGTAGCCGGTTCCGCCCGCGTTGAGCACGCCGCAGCGCACCGTGCCAACCTTCTCGTTCGCGGTGCTCAGCTTGTTCAGGGTGACCGGGTCGGCCAGCTCGCCGGTGGGCGGGGCGTACTGCCCGTCCTTGGGGAAACCGCCGACGCGCAGGGCCCCGTCGGGCCCGACGCCGAGCAGCGCGTCGAAGCCGAGGATGTCCTTGTACTGGTCGGCCGGCATGTCGGAGACGAAGCCCGCCGCGTCGCTGTTGGTGACGTCGTTCCAGGCGTTGTCCCACTGGGCGTTGACGACGCTGTAGTTGGTCAGCAGCCGGGCCTGCGCGTCCAACGCGATGCGCAGCCGGTCGGAGTCCTGCGCCACCTGACGCGCCTCGATGCCGTCGAACGCGCTAGTGGTGATCTGTCGGAGCACCAGGAACCCGATGGTCAAGGCCAGTACCGCGCCCACGATCGGACGCCATCTACGAAGTACCCAGGTCACGTCTGATCTTTCGGCGGGCAACGGCCCGGCTTGATGGCTTCGTCCCTTATGGTGACGAACGGCGCAGTTGGCCGGTATCGCGGTCGATGCTCACGGCGACGGGAACGGGACGCCACCGATGTGGCCCCGGCGCCGGACGCCCCCCGGCCGGCGCGATGACCGTCGTCATGCGCGCCCTGACCCGGTGGTCGGCGGTCAGCCGGTGGCGCACGGCGCGCCGTTGAGGGTGAAGCCGGTGGGTGGCGCGTTCGCGCCGGTCGTGGTCGCCTGGAAGCCCCAGGTCGCACTGCCCAGGTGGCCGTTCCATCCGATGTCCCGGGCGCTGACCTGGCTTCCGTTCTGGGTCACGGTGGCGTTCCAGGCGCTGGTGATTCGCTGTCCATCGGGGAAGGCGAAGGCGAGGGTCCAGCCATCGACGGTACCGCCGGTGACCGACACGGCCACGTCGCCGACGAAGCCGCCGCTCCACTGGCTGGTCACCCGGTAGGTCACCGTGCACCGCACCCCGGCGGGCGGCGTGGGAGGGGCGGTCGGCGTCGGCGTCCGGGTGGGAGTGGGGGTCGGTGTGGAGGTCGGGGTGGGAGTCGGCGTCGGGGCCGGCGTTGGTGTCGGGCCGCCGGTGGGGTAGCTCAGCCCGTACCCGTACCCGAACAGCCCGGTCTTGCCGTCGCCGTCGTTGATCGGCTCCTGGTCGGCGCTGGCCGGCCAGGTCACCGGCAGCTTCCCGGTGGGGTTGTAGTCTCCGAACAGGACGTCGGCCACGCCGGCGCCCTCGCTGCCGGGCAGCCAGGCGGCGAGCAGGGCACTCCAGTCGGGTAGCTGCGCGGCGATGTCCAGCGGCCGGCCGGACACCAGTACGGTGACGACCGGTACCCCGGAGGCCCTGAGTCGTTGCAGCGTGGACAGGTCGGTCGCGTCGAGCCCCAGCGAGCCGGTCCGGTCGCCCTGGCCCTCCGCGTACGGCGTCTCGCCGACCACCGCGATGGCGGCCCGGTACGAGGAGTCGATGCCCGACCCGTCCCGGTTGTAGGTCACGGTCGTGCCGGCGCCGACCGCGCTCCGGATGCCCTGCAGGATGGTGGTACCCGGCACGATCGCGCCGGACCTGCCCTGCCAGGAGATGGTCCAGCCGCCGCTGGAGTTGCCGAGGTCGTCGGCGTTCTTGCCGGCCACGAAGAGCTTCCCGCCGGTCTTCGCCAGCGGCAGGATCCCACCCGCGTTCTTGAGCAGGACCTGCGACTCGCGGACGGCCTGCCGGGCCAGGTCGCGGTGGGCCTGGCTGCCGACGGTCTGCGCGTACGAGCGGTCGGCGTACGGGTGCTCGAACAGGCCCAGCTCGAACTTCTTGGTCAGGATGCGGCGGACGGCGTCGTCGATGCGCGACATCGGTACCGCGCCGGACTGCGCGGCGGACTTCAGGTACCCGATGAAGGTCTTGTAGTCGTTCGGCACCATGATCATGTCGAGGCCGGCGTTGATCGCGGTCGTGACCTCCTGCTGGGTGAACCCGGTCGCGCCGTCGAGCTGGTCGATGGCGGCCCAGTCGGAGACCACGAAGCCGGTGAAGCCCAGCTCGCCCTTGAGCACGTCGGTGATCAGGTACCGGTTGCCGTGCATCTTGACGCCGTTCCAGCTGCTGTACGACACCATGACCGCGCCGACCCCGCGGTCGACGGCGGCCTTGAAGGGGGGCAGATGGATCGCCCGCAGATCCTGCTCGCTGAGCTGGGTGTCGCCCTGGTCGCGGCCGCCGGTGGTGCCGCCGTCGCCCAGATAGTGTTTGGCCGTGGCCAGCACCACGGCCGGTGCGGAGAGGGACGGACCCTGCAGGCCGGTCACCACCGTCGTCATCGACGACACCAGGTCGGGATTCTCGCCGAACGACTCGTACGTGCGGCCCCACCGGTCGTTGCGCGCCACGCACAGGCACGGCGCGAACGTCCAGTCCAGACCCGCGCCGGTGACCTCCTCGGCGGTGGCCCGCCCGATCTGCTGCACGAGCGCCGGGTCACGGGTGGCGCCGAGGCCGATGTTGTGCGGGAAGATCGTCGACCCGTACACGTTGTTGTTGCCGTGCACCGCGTCCAGCCCATAGATCATGGGGATGCCCAGCGGCGTGGCGAGGGCGGCGCGCTGGAAGGCGTCGTACATGTCGGCCCAGCCGGCCGGGGTGTTCGGTGTGGGCGCCGAGCCGCCACCGGACAGGATCGACCCGACGCGGTAGCCGGTGACGTCGGCGGTGGTGACCGCGGCGCGCTCGGCCTGGGTCATCTGCCCGACCTTCTCGTCGAGGCTCATCCGGGCCAGCAGGTCCGCCACCCGCTCCGGAACGCCGCGTGACGGGTCCTGGTACGGGTACGCGTAGGCGGCCGCCCGGTGCACGCGGGCGGAGCCGGCCGCCGTCCTCGTGGTGGACGAGGCCGTGGCCGCCGAGGTCGACGGGGCTGACGCCGTGGCCGCCGAGGTCGACGGGGCTGACGCCGTGGTCGCTACGGCCAGGGCGACGGCCGCGAGCGCGAGCGGGGCGGCCCGACGGAGCCGGGGTCGGAACCGGAGTGGGGGCCGGAGCCGGAGCCGGGAGCGGAGCCGGGGTGGGGGCTGCCGCGGGCTGGGGTCGAACCGGCCCGGTCGCAGGTACATACATTCTCCTTCGTCGATGTATTGACGATAGGAGCCACGGCCGGTACGCGCTAGTGGGAGCGTGCCCAAATTTTGCTCCAGCTCCATTGAGCTGGAGGAATTCGCTTGCTTCAATGCATGCGGGAGGGTGGGTACGCCGACACGGAGGGAAGCGCCATGCTGACCAGAAGAGTTCTTCCAGGGGTGCTGGCGGTGCTGCTCACCGCGCTCGCCGTCACCCAGCCGGCGTCCTGGGCGTCCGCCGACGCCGGGCCCGCGTCGCCGGGCGCCGCTGCCGATCGGCCGGTGGCCGCTGCCGCCCGGCCGGTGCCGCCGGTGGCCGCTGCCGCCCGGCCGGTGTCCGGATCCGGGGCCACCGATCGGCCCGTGGTGCGGGCCGCGGCGCCTGTCCGGATCATGCCGCTGGGCGACTCCATCACCGGGTCCCCCGGTTGCTGGCGCGCGCTGTTGTGGAACAGGCTGCAGAGCAGCGGCTACACCAACATCGACTTTGTCGGCACCCTCCCGCCCCAGGGCTGCGCGGTGCCTTACGACGGCGACAACGAGGGGCACGGTGGTGCCCTGGCGACCAACGTCGCCAACCAGAACCAGTTGCCCGGCTGGCTGGCGGCGACCCGGCCGGACGTCGTGATGATGCACTTCGGCACCAACGACGTCTGGAGCAACATCGCGCCGGCCACGATCCTTGCCGCGTTCGGCACGCTGGTGGACCAGATGCGCGCGAGCAACCCCGCCATGAAGATCCTGGTCGCGAAGATCATCCCGATGAACCCGAGCAGCTGCGCCGACTGTGGACAGCGGGTGGTCACGTTCAACAGCCAGATCCCGGCGTGGGCGAGCGGCAAGAGCACCGCCCAGTCGCCGATCACCGTCGTCGATCAGTGGACCGGGTTCAACACCGGTACCGACACCGGTGACGGCGTACACCCCAACGACGCTGGCAACCAGAAGATCTCGGACCGCTGGTACCCGGCACTGTCCGCCCTGCTGACCCCCGGCGCGACGCCGCCGCCGACGACGCCGCCGCCGACCACGAGGCCGCCGACCACCACGCCGCCGACCACCACGCCGCCGACGACGGCGCCGCCCACCTCTCCGCCGCCCGGCGGGGGTGGTTGTACCGCGACGTACGCGGTGACCAACCAGTGGCAGGGTGGCTTCCAGGGTGCGGTGACCGTCACGGGTACCGGTGCCGCGACCGCTGGCTGGACGGTCCGGTGGACGTTCGCCAACGGACAGACCGTCACGCAACTGTGGAACGGCACGGTGAGCCAGACCGGATCCGCCGTGACGGTCCGCAACGCCGCCTGGAACGGCAACCTCGCCGCCGGGCCGGCGACCGTGGGCTTCACGGCGAGCTGGACCGGTACCAATGCCGTTCCCGCCCTGACCTGCGCCACCACCTGACGGGGCTCGGTGGGTCGGGGGTCGGTGTCGGTGTGGCGACCCTGGCGGAGGCCCCCGTAGGCTTCATGATCACGGAGAAGTGCGGGTACTCCGTGGCACGATAGCCGTTATGGCCCGAATGCGGCGTGCCGACGACGCTGGGCCGGCCGCGCGTGCCGCGCCGACCGGAAGCGGCGGGCTGGCCGGGGACGCGGCGCCGACCGGGGACGCTGGGCTGGCCGGGGACGCGGCGCCGACCGGAAGCGGCGGGCTGGCCGAGGACGCCGGGTTGGCCGAGGTGCTGGGCCTACTGGCGGCTGCGGGGGTACCGGCCGACGAGGTGCTGAG
Source organism: Planosporangium spinosum (assembly GCF_049999945.1). Classification (NCBI taxonomy): domain Bacteria; kingdom Bacillati; phylum Actinomycetota; class Actinomycetes; order Micromonosporales; family Micromonosporaceae; genus Planosporangium; species Planosporangium spinosum. The sequence goes on from NZ_JBLYUB010000052.1 coordinate 9,697, forward strand.
CGAGATCCACCTCCCCGGCGGCCCGGAGCGGATGATGCAACGCCTGGTCGAGGCGGGGCTGTTGCCGTCGCGGGACGAGTCGCTGGCCGGGCTGCTGGCGATGTGGAAGCCACTCCTGCGGCGCGACTGCGACCCGTGGCGCGCCGAACTGGCCGGCGTCGAGTTCCTCGGCGTGGTGCGCGACGCCGCGGCGAGCGACGAGGAGGTACCCGAACTGTTGGCCGACCTGATCGCGCAGGTCGGCGGGTACGGCGGCGGTGCGGCGCTGGCCATGCTGCGGGTACTCGCGGTGGTCGGACCCGCCCCGGTCCGGCCGGCGGCGGCGGAGGCGGCCGACCGGGTGGCCGCGACCGGCGTACCGGACCGGCCGTGGGTGCGGGGGCTCGGCGCGCCCGACGTCGGCGCCTGTTTCGGGTACGTCGACAGCGCGGGCGGGTGCGAGGCGGTCGCGGTCACGTTCGCCTACGGCCGCCGGGAACACGCGCTGGCCGTACTGGTCGACCACGAGTGCGGCGGCGGGATCAAGGACTGCTGGCCCACCGACCGCCCCGACCTGGTCCGGGCGGACTTCCAGCGGGCGGCCGACCGGTACGGGCTGAGCTTCCACGAGTACGAGCTCGTCGACGCCCGGGCGATCCTCGACCGTGCCCTGCGCCGTCGGCCCTGCCCGGCCACCCCGGACCAGGCCGAGGACGTGCGTGACCATCTGGACCTGCTGCGGTCGCGGGTCGCGCTGTTGCCGGCCGGTGGGAGCCCGCCCGACGCGGCGGCTCGCGGGGTCGTCGCGGTGCACCGGGTGAAGGTCACGCTGCGCGGTACGAAGCCGCCGGTCTGGCGCCGGCTGGAGGTGCCGTCGGGCCTCCCGCTGCGCCGGTTGCACCGCTGCGTCCGGGCGGTGTTCGGCGGGGAGGACCGCCAGGCGTGGCTGTTCCGGACCCCGGCGGGCGCGTACGGTGTGGCCGACCGGGCACGCGGCCACCGCAGTGCCCAGTCGACGACGCTGGCCGAGGTCGCGCCCCACGTCCGCGACGTGATCTCGTACGAGTACGGCGACCGGGAGCACCGGATCGTCGTCGAGGACGTGGTCGCCGCCGAGCCCGGCACGGCGTACCCGCGCTGCCTGACCGGCCGCGGTGCGGGATCGGCCGGAGTTGCCGGCGGGTTCGACGCCGACGCCGCGAACCGGGCGCTGGCCCGGTTGGCGGCCGTCCTCATCCCGGCGTGACGACTGTTACTGGCCCAGCGCCTGCGCGATCGCCGCGGTGTCCTGGTACTCGCGCCGGTCGCCGACGACGTACGGCTGCCCGAGGTGATGGCCCTGCTCACCAGCGTCTGCCAGGGCGCGCTGAACGGCGGCTGGAGCTCCGACCTCCAGACCCGTACACTCGCCGTGGTCTTCGCGGGCTACGTCCCGGCGTCGATCGCGACCGGTCGCCGGTACGGGGAGGGGACGCCGGGTGAGGTCGAGCGGATACCGGCAGGACGACCTGCCGGACCTGTACCGGTTCGCCCAGCGGATCTGGTCCCTGGGTAGCCGCTTCCACCTCGGTGACCTGGCGTGGAACCTGGGCCAGGTGCCCGAGGGCAGGCCGGGATGGCGGATGGCGCTGTGGCGCGCCGGCGGTGAGGTGGTCGCCTGGGGCTGGCTGGCCCTGCCCGGCGACCTGTCGCTGCTGGTCGACCCGGCGAGTGCGGACCTCGCCGACGAGGTGCTCGACTGGGCCGCCGGCCTCGCGGCGGAGCCGCTGACCGTCACGGTCCTCGACGCCGAGAAGCACCTCGTCGCGGCGCTGGAGCGGCGCGGGTACGCCGCCGACCCCGGCGGCCGGTTCTTCCAGGCGTACCGCCGCGACCTCGCCGACCTGCCGCCGGTACCGGAGCTGCCGGCCGGGTTCGCCGTGCGGGCGGTGCGCGACGACGCCGACCTGACCCGGCACGCGGCGCTGCACCGGGAGGTGTGGCCACGGTCCGCGCTGACCGACGACGGGTTCCGGGCGCTGGCGGCCGGTTGGCCGTACCGGCGCGACTGTGACATCGTCGTGGAGGCACCCGGCGGCCGGCTCGTGGCGTACTGCCTGGGCTGGTACGACGACGTCAACCGGGTCGGCGAGTTCGAGCCGGTCGGCACGGTCGCCGAGTACCGGCGCAGGGGACTGTCGCGGGCCGCCGGCATCGCGGCGCTGCACGCGTTCCGGGCCGCCGGTGGGGAGACCGCCCTGGTCTATCCGCGTGGCGACGACGAGTACCCGGTGCCGAGGCAGGTGTACGCCGCCCTCGGGTTCACCCCGCACGCCCGGACGGTCCGGTACCACCAACAGCCCGAACTCGACCAGGTACCTGACCTGGTCGTCATCGGTCAGCCCGCCGCTCGCCGGTAGTTCCCGCCCGGTGGAGCCGTCCCGCGCTTCGTCAAGCAGGCGGCCGTTGGAGCCCTCACTGAGCCAGGTCGGGTGGGGTGGCGGAGGACGTCATCATTCAGGGGCAGGGCTTCCCGGTGAAGAAGGAGATCACCACTCGGGTGGGTGGCTGGTCGCCGACGCGGATGTCCAACGGTACGCAGCGGCGCCCCACGACGTGGAAACCTCCGATGTACACGGTGTCGAACGCCTCGCAGGCGTGGAAGGTGACCGCCTCGGCGGGGCTGTACGACCACTGCTGGCCGTACGTCAGGCCGGCGACGGCGCGCGCCTCGGGGGCCACGGAGCTGATTTCATCCTGACTCGCGCTGCTCCTCGATGAGTTGGAGGAGCGTGATCGCGGCGAGGATTGGGGTGGCTCGTCGCGGGCAGCAGTGGAGTTTGGTCAGGACCTTCCACGTCTTGAGGGT
>NZ_JBLYUB010000053.1:0-11895 GCF_049999945.1 Planosporangium spinosum
TCAACCGGCTCAAACGTCATCGTGGTGTGGCCACCCGCTACGACAAACTCGCCGTGCGCTACCTGGCCACACTCCACGTCGTCGCCATCAACGAGTGGCTCCGGCCCGGCCTATGAAACACGGCCTAAACGCCGGACGCCAAGGATGTTGAGATCGCGGTGTTGCGGCACCCGTTGATGGTGGTGCGCCGACAGGTCGCCCGACCGCGATACGAGCCGCGGGACCGGCTGGTGTTGGCCATGTTGGCGCGGCTGCTCCCGAGGCAGCGGTGGGGCGCCTTTCTGGTCACGCCGGCGACGCTGTTGCGCTGGCATCGCGAACTGGTGGCTCGTCGCTGGACGTATCCGGCCACGGGACGGGGCCGGCGTGCTCTGGATGACGATGTCGTCGAGCTGGTGGTGCGGATGGCGCGGGAGAATCCGCGCTGGGGATACGTACGGATCGTGGGGGAGTGCCGCAAGCTCGGTGTGCGGGTGTCGGCGACGTCGGTGCGGCGGGTCCTGCGTCGTCGTCGGCTTGGGCCCGGCACCGCGGCGCAGCGGCCCAGGTTGGACAGCGTTCCTGCGGGCGCAGGCTGCCGGAGCGTTGGCGTGCGACTTCTTCACGGTGGAGACGGTCGGGTTGACCCGGCTGTATGTCCTGTTCGTCGTCGAGCTTGACCGGCGTCGGGTGCACCTCGCCGGTGTTACCGCACATCCGACCGGTGCCTGGGTGACGCAGGCAGCCCGGAACCTGTTGATGGACCTCGACGACCGAGTCAACCGGTTGCGATTCCTGATCCGTGACCGGGACACCACGTTCACGGCAGCCTTCGACGCGGTGTTCGCTGCGGTCGGCGTGGAGGTGGTCAAGATCCCGCCACGGGCGCCGAAGGTGAACGCCTACGCCGAGCGGTGGGTACGCACTGTCCGAGCCGAGTGCCTGGACTGGACGCTGATCTGGAATCCGAGGCGCCTTGAGCGGGTTCTTTGCCGGTATCTCGAGCACTGCAACAGCGGCCGGCCGCACCGCGGTATTGATCTCGACGTTCCCGCTCCCACCGCTGCCGGGACCATGACACCGCCCGTGGCTGGCCGGGTTGAGCGTGTCGACGTCCTCGGTGGCCTGATTCACGAATACCGCCGCGCGGCCTGACGGACCCTGGATCCCGCACGCGAGTCGTGAAATGGCACCCTTCACGCTGCGGCGCTGTGACCAGCGCGAACACGAATCGGTGCAGGTCAGCTGCGTCCGTTCGCAGCAGCTCGACGCGGTTCAGAGCAGTTCAATGCGGTTGGGCGCGGCCGTGCACTCCCCAGCTGCTCCCCACCTGTTGCTCCACGCCAGTGCCGGGTAGTGGTGGATGCAGCAGAATGAATGGGGTGTACCTCTGTGAGAGGCAGGGTATACAGTCCCACCCGGCGCTCGGCGCTCGGCGCTCGGCGCTCGGCGCTCGGCGCTCGGCGCTCGGCGCTCGGCGCTCGGCGTGCGCGGGACTCTTCCTGCCCGGATCGGCCTTACGGCCACCTCTGATATTCGCGTGGCAACCAGGCTGCCGATGAATGCCCAGCTCATCTGGGCTGCCAGATCGTACCGTCTGGAGAGGCCCGACGCACCCGACGAAGTGGCTATCGGCCCCAATGCACCGCACAGCTCTGCACTCGGCCGGACCTGTACCAAATTTACCAATCGAGCCTTCCGGCCGGTCCGCGCCATCCAGGACGGCCCTACCGAGCACGTGCATGGCTGATCAACAGCGACCGGCTCCGCCGGTAATCTGACGCCGTGATCACCGGTGAGGGACAGTCGCCGGACGCTGCTCCGCAGTGCGATCCGGTCATCCTCGCGCGGCCCAGACTGATCAGGCGGCTGGACCTGCTCACTCGCCGGCGACTGACCAGCGTCGTCGCGGGCCCCGGCGCCGGAAAGACCGTGCTGTTGCGTGCCTGGGCGACCAGGCGGTCGACCGCCTGGCACACGGCGAGCCCGCAGGATCTGGACCCGACCGTGCTGTTCGGCGCGCTGGCGGGCGCACTGCGGACGGCCGGTGTTGACATACCGGAGCCGGCCGACACCGCGGGGCCGGCCGCGCTGGGTGCCGCGCTGGCCGACGCGCTCCGGGCCGGCGGTACCGCGCCGGTCGCGCTCGTCGTGGACGACGCGCACCTCCTGGGCGCCGACGGCGCCGCCGTGTTGCTGGAAGCGCTCGTCCTCGGGCTGCCGGAGAAGGCCTCACTGGTCGTCGCCGGGCGGGCGCCGTTTCCATCCCCACTCGGCCCGCCCCGGGCCGCCGGCCGGCTGGCTGACCTCGGGCCGGCCGAGCTCGCCTTTACGCCGGCCGAGGCGCGGCGGGTGTTGCGTTCCGCCGGTGTCGCCACCGATCAGCCGACGGTGCACGGCATCCTCACCCACTGTGGAGGGTGGCCGGGTGTGGTCACGGCCGCGACGTATCTCGCGGTTTCGCCGGCCGGCGGCCGACCCGGTCCGCAAGCGCCGCCGGGCCGGTCCCATGGGATGGAGGCGCTGGACGACGACCACCGGCTGACCGAGCTCGTGTCGGCTCTTGACGACGGTGACCTGGCGGCACTTCGCGCGCTGACGGCGGTAAGGCAGGCCGATCCTGCGCTACGCGCCGTACTCGAACCGGTGTGGGACTGGGCATTGCGAAGACTGACCGAGACGAGGCGGCTGGCCGGCGACGACCTTGGGCCGCTGCGGGCGACCAGGATGGTGCTGGGTGGACCGGTCGGGGTACGCGACGCCGATCTGGTGCTGGCGGAGTCGGCTCTGCGCGACGGGCAGCACGACGAGGCGCTGCGCTATCTCGCGGCGGTCCCGCCGGAGACTCCGCTGCCCGCGGCGCTGGCGTGGCAGCTCGGCGTGCTGCTGCACCAACGAGGCGAGTTCGCGGCGGCGGAGTCGCTCTACGAACGGTCGGCTCCTGATGCCGGTGGTGGTGCCGCCGGAGGATTGTCCGATCGACCGGACGCGCCGCCGGCGTCGCGCGATCGGGCCAGGGTGCTGGCCGGGTGGGCTTCCGCGCGATGGGCGCGGGGCGACCAGGCCCGAGCCCGGCAGCTCGCCGACGAGGCGGTGCGCGTCGCGGAGCACAGCCGGGATGACGCGGCGATCGCGGCGGCGTATGTCGCGCAGGCGCTGGTCGCGTTCAGTGCGGGTGACCGGGCCGCGAACGAGCACGCCTACGCCCGGGCGCTCGCCGCGGCGGAGCGGGCCGGTGACATCGGCCAGCAGTTGCGCATCCGCTCCAACATCGGGTCCCGCCTGCTCGAGGAGGCGCGCTACCGGGAGGCGGTGGACGAGCTCACCGAGGCGATCCGGCTCGGCACGCTGATCGAGCAGCCGACGCTGCTGGCGTTGGCGCTGCACAATCGGGCCGAGGCGTGGCTGGGGCTGGGCGAGCTGGCCGAGGCGCGGGCCGACGCCGACCGGGCGCTCACTCTCTGGCAGCGGGACGGCTCTCCGCTGGCCGCCTTCGCGTTGCTGACGACCGCGCGCGTCCATCAGGCCCGCGGCTCGGCCCGGCAGGCGACCGCGGCCTACCGCGAGGCGCTGGCGACGGCCGAACCGCACAGCAACGCCCAGGTACTGGTGCTGGCCTGGGCCGGGCTGGCGCGGACCTGCTACGCGGATGATCCGGCCGAGGCTCAAGCGTACGCACGTCGGGCGCTGGCACTTCCCAGCGCCAGCGGCCCCGTCGCCGCGGAGCTGGCAGCCGGCTGGGTGGCGCTCTGTTCCGGCGACGCCGCATCGGCCGGCCGACACGCGGCGGAAGCCCGATCGGAGGCCGGTCGGCGCCGCGATCCGGTCGGCCTGGCCGAGGCGATAGAGCTTGCGGTACTGGCCGGCTACCGAGCGGGCCCCGACGGCGGGACGGGGCGGGACGCCGGCCGTCGCGTGGCCGGGCTGGTCGAGGCGGCGGCGATCTGGGCCGACGCCGGCAACGAGGTGGCGCTCGCCACCAACGCGCTGCTGCGGGGGCGCTGCGGAGCCGATCCGCTGGCGGAGGACGTGGCGCGCGGCCGGCTGCACCGGCTCGGGGTACGGGACGACGCGTGGCACATTGCCGGCCCCCTGGCGGCGATCGGTCCTCCGCCGGTCCCCGAGGTGGCGGTGCAGACACTGGGACATTTCGCCGTGCGGCTGGGCGGTACGCCGGTGCCCCCGGCCAGCTGGCAGTCCCGCAAGGCGCGTGAGCTGATCAAGGTGTTGGCCGGGCAGCTGGGCCGGCCGGTCGGCCGGGAAGCGCTCGCCGCCCTGCTGTGGCCGGATGTGCGCTCGGAGGTCGCGCTCCGCCGCCTGTCGGTGCTGGTCTCGACGGTACGGGCGGTGCTGGACCCGGCCCGCCGGTATCCGGCCGACCACTACCTGGCCACCGATCCCGCCACGGTACGGATCGACGCGGAGCACGTCGCCCTCGACACGCTCCGGTTTCACGACGCGGCTCGCGCGGCTGTCGCCGCGGACGCTGTGGCGGCACCGGACGGTCGAGATCCGACGGCCGGCGCCGAGATCGCCGGCCGGCTGGAGGCGGTCGCCGCACTGTACACCGGTGACTTCTGCGCTGAAGGCGAGGCCGGGGAGTGGAGCGAGCGGCCGCGCACGATGTTGGCCGAGTTGCACAGGGACGTCATCCGCCGGCTCGCGGGACGGTGCCTGGGGCTGGGTCGTCCCGAGGCCGCTGTGGGGTGGTATCTGCGATTGACGGTCGAGGACGGCTACGACGAGCCGGCCCACCTCGGGCTGATCAGCGCCCTGTCGGCGGCCGGGCGGCACGGCGAGGCCGGCCGGCATTACCGGGAGTACGTCGAGCGGATGCGCGAGATCGACGTCGAGCCGGCCGCGTTCCCGGCGGGTGGCGCGGCGCCGAGCGCGGTGCGGCCGGTGACCTGAACGATTCCCGAACACGCCCTGAACAGCTCCGTTGATGATGATCGCGGGGCGGCACCGGACCGCCACGCGGGCATCGGGGGAGCGGATCGGGTACATGAGGGTGAATCGACCATGCGCGGTGGTCGTGGCCGGTCTCGTCGTCATCGGCATGGTGGGGTGCGGTGACACGCGTGGCGGGGCCGTGGCTGTCCCGGCGACGAAGGCGGCGCTGACCTACGGGAACGGACCCGTGCGCGACCCATCGATCACCTACCAGCCGGATGTCGTCTTCGTCGAGGGCGGGCCGGACGTGATCCGGTCGGCGACCGGTAACGGCCTGACCTGGACGATCGACGCCCACGCGCGGGGCGCCGCCGATATCAAGGTCGGCAAGGTCATGTACGTGACCAGTCGTGCCGTGGGGCGGGCGGTCGAGGTGCGGCGGGCCGGCGGCGATGTGGCCGTCACGCTGGCACCGGTGACCCTCACCGAGGTCTTCCGTGACGCGCACTTCACCGTCGACCGGGACATCGACGAGAACGCGCTGGTCTACCAGGAGATCCCCGATCTCCCTGGAGCGGTGTCCGTGCCGACGGACCCGCCGGGGAGCGCGGCACCGACAGCGACGAGAACGATCGCGCTGCGCAGCGACGCCATGACGAGAACCGTGGCACTGCCGGGGCACGTCGCCGGCGCGCTCGGCGGTGACCTGCCGCCGGCTCGGGAGGGGAACTTCACCGTCGGGATCGCCGGGTGGGAGGCCCAGCCATACCGGAACCCGGGGGTGCTCGGCCTGAAGTTCGGTCGCAAGGCCAACGACGCCCTCAAAGTCTTCGTCGACTTCTCGGCGAAGGTCAACAAGCTGCATGTACGGGTGGACGTGCGAATTGCCAACGGTGTCCTGGACCCCGCCTCCACGGTCGCTCTCGAAGGCATCAAAGCCATCGACATCAGCATCTCCGCCGGCGCCGCGAACGGTGCGGACGACAACCGGAAAATCCGGTTCGAGGTGCCGATCGAAGCGGCCGTACCCATACCCGGCACGCCGTTCGTCTTCAGTACCAGTTGGAAAGTCATCGTGGCCACCGCGTTGGGCGGCAAGAACACCACAGTGAAGGCCAACGGCGAGTGGAGCGTCACCGGCACGATCGGAGTCGTCCAGGGCAAGATCGTGACGCCGACCTTCGGCGTGGTCAAGAGCATCCTGGACTCGATAACGGGGCTATCCGTCGGGGTCAGTGGGGTAGCCGTCGCGATCGAGCTCAAGGTCCAGCTCGGCATCGGCGTTCCGGTCGCCTCAGCAGGCCCGTACATCAAGCTCGTCATCGACGTCGGGGTGACCAACGGCTCGGCGTTCGGGGCCCCGCTGGCTCGATGCGTCGGCGCGACGCTCGACGGCAAGGTGGGCGGTGGATTCGGGACGTCGGTGTCGGCCGTCGCATTCGCGGCGGTGAGCAAGCTGCTGGGCAAGCTGCTTGGCACCACGAAGTTCGAGCTTGAAAAGGAAAGCCTGATCCCGTTCGTCCACAAGCAACAGACACAACCGGACGTGCCGCTGTGCCGAGGCTGACAAGGAGATCGACCCGATGGCCCCTACCCGTATCCGCCCACGGTCGGCGCTTGTTTCCCTGGCCGTGCTGACGGTCTGCGCGGCCGCCGGATGTGGTCAGCCGGCGGAGAAGCGCCCGGCTGCGCAGGCGGCCGCGCAGCCGGCCGCGTCAACCGCTGCGCCAACGGCGGAGGCGACCGCATCGGCGACCGCGGCGGCGGTGGACGTGTGCGCGCTCGTGTCCCAGCAGGAAGCGCAGCAACTGGCCGGCACGGCGCTCAACCCCGCGACGCCGGTCCGGGAGACCTGCACGTACACCGGACCGGTGTCCGGGCCGACGGCGCAGGTGGAGGTGTTCGTCGGCGACGGGGCGAAGAAGTACCTCGACATCGAACGCACTCTCGGGCACCAGCTCCGGCCGCTTGCCGGCATCGGCGACGAAGCGTACGCCGAGGACGGTGCGGTCTTCATCCGCAAGGCCGGGACGTGGGTCTCGATCAGGCTGACGCGTCTCAACGATCCGGCGGAAAACCGCCAGCCGCTCGAGAATCTGGCGCGCACGGTAGCCGGCCGGCTCTGACCGCCATGCCGGAGAGAGGGTGAGGATGAACAGCTTCCTGACGGGCCGTACCGACGGCCGGCACCGGCGTCCCCGGCGGGCGCCGCTCGTGTCGTTCCTGCTCGCCGTCACCGTCGGATTGACCGGTTGCACCGGCACCGCGCCGGGCGCCTCGCCAGTCGGTCCGCGGTCCACCGAGCGGGCCCGCATCGGCGTCGACGGGGCGATCGACGCGCTGGCCGCCGCCGGCGCCGGCGTCTACGACCGGCCAGGAGCAGCAGCGCCCATCCGTACCCCACGCGCCGCGAGCCCGCTGCGGCTGCTCCGTTCCCAGGTAGCGAACCTGGCCCGGGATGCGGACGGCGGTGGCGGGATCGGTGCGGACGAGATCGACAAGCTGTTGCCGATGCCGTCAGGATCCGTACCGTTCTCGTTCGTGCTCGCCGGCTACGTCGCCGCCGCCAAGACGCCGGGCGCCGAGCAGTCCCGGAAGCTGATGGCCGGCCAGGATCTCGAACAACCGGCATCGTTGCTGTTCCCCACGATCGTGCTGGCGCTCTTCGTCGCTGAGACGACGGCGGCGGTGCCACCGGCACCGACCGGACAACCAACCGGCACGGCGACCACCAGGACCGCAGCGCTCGACCAGCCCACGATCGCCGCCACCCGGATTCCCTCGCCGCGATTCCAGCTCGCGGCGGCCGGAGTGTGCGGTAACTTCAGCGCGTTCTTCACAGACACGTTGCAGAAGATCGCGGCGGCGATCGTCGGGGTCCTGCCGGACATCCCGTTCCTGAAGACGGCGATCTCCTGGGCTCTGACCAAGGGGCTTCAACTCGGGCTCGGCGCCGCGGCGAACCTCATCGGGCAGATCCCGTTCCTCCAGGCCCTGCGCTCGGCGATCGGCGCCCTCGCCCTGGCTGTCACCGTCGTCGCGGCCGTGCGCGACTGGACCGTCTCGGTGACCGCGCAGCCCGCGACGGCCCACTACGCGGCGGGTGCCGAGGCGAGCGTCGCGAAAGCGATCGGGACCGTCGAAGACGGTCCCGGGGACGTCTTCTCACCCGAGGTCCGCGAGTGCGCCACGCTGCTGGGCGTCAACCTCGCCAAGGGCGGTGCGGCCGGCTCGGCGGCGACGTGGCAGGTGGTCGCCGGCAGCCAGCACGCGACCCCGGCGGCCAACCAGGACACGAAGGTGGACCCGGGCAAGCACACGACCTTCAGCTTGGCGATGGCCCGCGAGTCCGAAGACGTCCATCGCGGCAAGCGCATCGCGAACGGACAGGTTGTGTTGCGGGTGACCGTCAAGCGACAGGACGTCGAGCAGGTTCGCAAGTTCGTCGAAGGAGCGATCACCGGCGCCCTGCCCCCCGGCGTCTACGCAGCCCTGACGGGGGTGTTCGGCGATCCGGTGGCGAAGATCGCGGCGATGACCGACGTCACCGGGCAGGGTCGCCTGGTCGCCGAGTACCACCTGGCGGACGAGCCGTCGGAGTCGCCCGTACCGTCGGCGGCGCCCTCCGGCGGCCGTGCCGTCCGGGTCTTCCAGGACCGGCCGGAGAACAGGACCTCGTCCAGCGAGACGGTCGCCCTGGCGGGCCGGATCGTCGACCTGGTCTCCTGCGATGGGCCGTACGGGACCTGGAAGGGCATCTTCCGCGTCGGCGGCGTGCAGTCGGCTTTCCCGGTGCCGTGGAAGGAGATTCCGGTCAGCTTCGCGATGGGCGGCGGCAGCGGATCGAAGACCGTGCACATCACGCCGACCGAGGTGGTGGTCCTCCCGCCGAACATCACCAGCGACACCGAGATGGACGTCACGGTCGACGGCAAGACGATGACGCTGTCGGGCCGGGTGGACGGCGACATCGGCTCCTTCTCGATGCCGATTCTGCCGGCACCGGAGGGTGCCTGTCCCTGACGGCGCGGCGAGCGGTGCACTGCCGCAAACGCTGAAACGTGATTGACGATGCTTGCCTACCGCGACGATCGCCCCGGTAGGCGCAGGAAGAGGGGTGGCTTCGGTGAGCTCCGGGATAGTGCTGCTGGTCGTGCTGGCGTTGCTGGTGGTGCTCGTCGTGGTGGTTGTCGGCTGGGCCGTCGCCGCTTACAACCGGCTGGTCCGGTTGCGTACGCAGGTGCAAGCGTCGTGGGCGCAGGTCGACGTGCAGCTCAAGCGGCGGCACTCGCTGATCCCCAATCTGGTGGAGACCGTCAAGGGCTACGCGGCGCACGAGCGCAGCACCTTGGAGTCCGTTGTCGCCGCCCGGGCCGCGGCGGCGGGCACCGCCGGCCGGGGCCCGCGGGAGCAGGCTGGCGCGGAGAGCGCGCTGACCCAGGCGTTGGGTCGGCTGTTCGCCTTAGCCGAGGCGTATCCGCAGCTCAAGGCCAACGAGAACTTCCTTGCCCTGCAGTCGGAGCTGTCCGGCACCGAGGACAAGATCGCCTACGCGCGGCAGTTCTACAACAGCGCCGTGCAGTCGCTCAACGCGGCGGTGCAGACGGTGCCGACCAACCTCATCGCCGGCGTCGGCGGCTTCCACGCCGAGCCGTACTTCGAGGCTGTGGGTGACGAGCGTGCGGACGTATCGGTCCGGTTCTGACCGGATCGCGCGAGGACGGGTGACACCATGATCAATCGGATGGTGGAGTTGGGCCTGCCGGCGATAGGCCTGGCGCTGTGGCTGGCCGCGTACGCCGGGGCCTGGGTGCTGACCCGTCCCGCCGGTGTGACCGCGGATCGGGCCACAATGGACCTGCCCGGCGCGGAGCCGCCAGCGGTGGTGAGCCTGCTGGCCAACCGTTGGGAGTTCACCGTCGACGCGGCGGAGTCCACGCTGTTGGACTTGGTCGCGCGGGGCTATCTGGAACTGCGCCAGGCCGGCCCGGATCCGCGACACACCACGGTGCACCTGATCGGCGGTTCCCCGGCACAACTGACCGGGTACGAAAAGCAGGTCTACGACCGCGTCGTCGAACGGGCGGTCGGCGGTGTGGTTCCGTTGACCGCACTGGGTTTCGCCGATGCCGGACGCTCTGCCGCCTGGACCCGCCGATTCCGGCTCGCCGTGATCGCCGACGCCCGCCGGTCGGGTCTGTCCCGGCGGCGGTTCTCGCCGGCCATCGTGACCGGCCTGTCGGTGCTCGCGGGCGTCACCGCCGCCGGTGTCACCGCCGGCGCGGCGCACTACATGCACCGCGACGACGGTCACTTCGGCGCCGTGCCCGGATTGTTCCTGGTTGTCACCGCCGCACTGACCGGCGTTGCCGCCAAGGTCACTGGCGAACGTGACACCACGGCCGGGAGGGCGGCTGCGGCCCGCTGGCTCGGCGTACGCGACTGGCTGGCCGCGCACGAGTCGTTCGCCGATCTGCCGCCCGCGGCGGTGGCCGTCTGGGGCCGTTATCTGCCCTACGGCGCCGCGCTCGGTGTGACCCGGGTGACGAGCCAGGTCATCGACCTCGGGATGGCCGACCGCAAGCGGATATGGTCGTCCTATTCGGGCGGGTGGCGGCAGGTAACGGTGACCTATCCGCGCCTGCTGCCCCGCTACGGGCAGCGGTTCGGCTGGATCATCTTGCGGGTGGTCATCGCCGCCCTCATCGGCTGGACCTTCGCCCCGCCGGGGGAACTGTGGCACGGGCTGTTCGAGTCCGACCCGGTAGGTGTCGCGTTCACCCTGGTCGGGTCGGCGCTGTTCGGCTATGCCGGCTACGCAGGCTTGCGGGTGCTGCTCGACGCCATCGCGCCGGCGGCGGTCACCGGCGAGGTGCTGTGGCACCAGGTTTGGCAGACGCGCGAGGTCGGCAGCGAAAACGAACGCCGGAGTATCCCGAGCCTCTACTACTTGGTCATCGACGACGGGCGCGTCGACCGTACGCGGGCCTGGATTCTGCCTGCGGAGATCGCCGACCGGTGCCGGGTCGGCGACGTGGTCACCGCCCGTGTCCGCCCGTGGACCCGGCGGGTTCTCAACGTCACCGCGCAGCGGCGCGGATCCGACTGGTCACAGCCGCTCGCGGCGACCGGGGCCAGCGATGAGGAGTTGATCGCGGAGGCGTCGAACCCGCAAGCGACGCCCCGACGGTGACGCCGGCGCCCGCGGGGACCTCTTGTCGTGCCGGCACCGCCGAACGTGATACCCATGAGGAGGAGTTGCCAGCCGTTCTTATTGGGCGATGCCGCATGAGTGACCACTTCGGTGCGGCCGAAGAGTCATCCGGTCAGATCGTTCCTGGTTGGCGCCTTGATCGATTAGTGGGCTAGGCGCCCACTTTCGAATCGATGGTCAACAGGGCAGTGATCGCGTTCTGCTCCCAAATCTGCTCACAAGGAAACGTTCACTCCCAGGTCAACCCCTTACGATCCCGAGTCTTGTAGCCTCGCCATCAGGCAAGTTGGACAGTAGTTGAAGTACGTTCGGTGCAGTTGACGACTCTTGTGTGAACGTGGCCGCTGCACCGTCGTGACCAGCGCAAACACGAGGCGGCGCCGGTCAGTGGCGTCCGTTCGCAGCAGCTCCACGTTGTTCACCGCAGTTCAATGCGGTTGGGCGCGGCCGTGTGCTCCCCAGCTGCTCCCCACCTGCCGCGCCATCCCTGCGGTCTTGAGCGGTGGTCGGTGCGGTCGAAGAAGTACGTGAGCGGTCCATGGGGCCCGGCCGGCAAACCTGCTCGCCGATGCTCCGCTCGTGTGTGGCTCCTCCTTCCTGCCATCGTGCCGGTCTCTGTCGGAGAAATCCCATCTCATCAAGCGTCGATGTTTTCTGGCACCCACAAGTAGCCGAGCGCGAGCCCTGAGGTGTACTAAGGATCTTGGACACGTCCTCCGACCTGAGAGGATGAGTCCATGCCCGAGCAGCGTCGCCGGTACAGTCCACAGTTCAAAGCCGAGGCCGTGCAGATGGTGATCGAGACCGGC
>NZ_JBLYUB010000054.1:0-10915 GCF_049999945.1 Planosporangium spinosum
CGGCCATCGCGTTCGTCTCCTTCGGTTTGTGACTTAGCCGTCTCGAAGGATCTACGCGGTGGCCGTCTCCTACATCACGACACGCTCATCAACGAGCCCGTCGTACACCATCTCCGTGGACGCAACCCTGATCAATGCGGTGAGGGCAGCACGGTCGGCCCAGTCGAGCCGTGGGTTCGGATTCTGCCGACGTAGGACCGCGTTCTCGTGGCGGCGAACCAGGATCTCGATGTCCTTGGCCGTACCGGTTCGGGCGAGAAGAGCCAGCCAGCCAGCAACCCGGCAGAGCACGAGGTAGAGCAGACGCAGCGACACGCATCACGATGATGCCTGACGACATGGCCGAGAACCGTATCTCCCCACGCCAGCCATGGCGATGGGCTTTTGGAACCCCGCAGGTGACTGTGCCGGCGGCGGACCATCAGCGGCAGGATGTACCACCAGAGGGCGAACCACATGACAGTGGTGAATCCGAGCGCGGCGGCGAGCGTGGAGCCGAGCACCACATCGAGGATCAGGGCCAGGACGCAGTTCAGCGAGGCGAACAGCAGCACCGTTCCGCCGATGGCGCAACGGTTCGCGAGCGTGAGGGTCGCCGCTCTGAGGCTGCGCCGATAGGTGACGCGGTTGGCGCAGGCGGGTGCGATGAGCAGGGCGAGCGCCAGGGTGGCTAGGACGAGCGCCACGACGTACAGGCCGCGTCGGTAGGAGGTGACCGAGCTGAAGCCGGGGTTGAAGGCCACCCAGAGCAGGAAGGCGAGGAGCACCTGCACACCGGTCTGAGCTACCTGTACCTCTTGCAGGAGTTCGGTGTAGCAGCGGTCCAGGCGCTGGGCCGGAGCTTCCCCACGGATCCGGAAGTTCCACACGTCATGGGGCTCGACCGGATCGCTTCCGCTGGGCGCCCCGATTGGTGCTGGTCTGGTCTGCATGGCCATGGCGCTCTCCCTGCTCGCTGTCGCCGCCTGGGCGTATCACGGTGGCGGTTGCGTTGATGGTGGTCGAACGGCATGGCTGAAACACCCGCCAACTTGCGGTATTCGAATCGTCGAACACACACCGTGACAGCACGGGACCCGTCGACCGGTTGGCGCGTGCGCCGACCGCTACGTCCCCGGCGCGCGGTGGTATTGGCTGGCCAGGTCCGACAAAATCCCGGGCGGGACCGTCCTCATGGGCCAACGACGTCGCGGGCTCCCGAGGCCAGTGCGTTGGGGGCTGCCAGGTCATGTGCGCGCAGGAACCCGGCCACTGAGGCGGACCAGGGGTAGCGTTCGGCCGCGTCGCCGGGCTGCCGCCCGCAGGTCGACGCGCGGTCGGGCGGCGAGTTCCAGGATGGCGTCGGCATACGAGGGCCCGTCCCCGGATGCGGCGAGGCCGGCGTCGCCGATTACTTCCGGTAACGCACTGTCGGCGTTGACCACGATGGGTGTGCCACTGGCGAGGGCTTCGAGGGCGGCCAGGCCGAACGTTTCGACCGGACCGGGGGCGAGTACTACGTCGGCGGTGGCGAGCAGGCCGGCGAGTAGATCCCGGTCGGCCACGTACCGCAGGAACCGTACGGGCAGACCCCGACGGCTGGCCTCGGCGCGCATGCGAGGGTGGCAGGGACCGTCGCCGACGACGACGAGCACCGCAGGTGCCCCGCGGGCGTGCAGTTCGGCCAGGGCGACCAGGGACCGCTCGGGGCGCTTTTCCGGTGACAACCGCCCGCAGTGCAACAGCGGCAACTCGGTCGGCCCAGCGTACGTCGCACGCATCCGCGGATCGTACCGGCAGGGGTGGAAGTGATCGAGGTCGACGTCGAGGGGGACCTGCGCCATGTTCTGGGCGTTGATGCGGCGGAACTCGGCCGCCGCCCACGAGGTGGTGCATACGACCCGGTCATAGCCCGCGGCGGTGCGCGCGTTGAGCCGGTCGGCGACGGCGTTGAGGGATAACCGGTTACCGGTGAGCAGACCAAGCAGCCCGTCGAGGCTCTCGTGGGAGACCATGACCGCCGGTACGTCGTGGCGGCGGGCCCACGCGGCGGTCCAGCGGAGCGTGGTGCGGTCGGACACCTCCAGCCGGTCCGGGCGCAGGTTCCGGAGAAGTGAGGCGATGCGGGGACGGTTGACCAGACCCGATAACCGCCGGTACCCGGGACGGTCGGGGCCGGCAGGGTGATGACGCGGCCCTGCGCGGTCATCTCATCGCTGTGGCGCGGGCCGGGCACGATGAGCACTGGCTCGTGGCCGGCGGTGGCGTACCCGGCGCCGAGATGGCGCAGCGCCGTGCGTAGCCCGCCAGAGCTGTCGGTGACGAAGTTGGCCAACCGCACGGTCTTCATTCCACCGCCTCCTGTGGCCGCTTGGTGGAGTTACGAGCCGGGGTATGCCGGGACGGCGAAGCTGCTGCCGCAGGCGAGGCGCCGCCGCGGCGAACAGGCCGGCCGTCCCCGCGGCTGGCAGAGCGACCGGGGCATGGCGGCGGCGACGACATCGATAACGGCGAGGGGATAAGTGAGGTATCGAACCGGATCAGGCGACAATCCGGTCCTCCATCCGGTCCAGGGCGGCGGCGACGTCCCGCCGGAGACCGTCGTCGAAGGTGCTCGCGGCCCCGCGAATTCCGCACCACCATTCGCCCGCCGCCATCCCGAGCAGGCCCGGCAGCAGATCGGCACCGCGCCGCAAGACCCACCGGGTACCTTGGCTTGCCATCCACCATGCCTGTGCGTGCCGGGTCGGCTCCGGATTGTCCGGCTGTGACGCCGGACGTCCAGCGAGCGGGAATCCCGACGCGGCCAGCGCCTCGGCGAAACGTCGGGCCAGCAGCCGGTGGCCCCGTTCGCTGGGGTGTAACCGGTCCACGCTCCACATGCTCCGGTCGTACACGGTCGGATGGGTTGCGACATCGACGTGCACGGGCAGCCGTGCCGTCAACACCAGCGAACCCTGCGCCGTCAGCGCCGCGACACAGCCGGTCAACGCCGCCTGGATCGCCGCGACGTCGAATCTGTTCCGGAGCGTGTCGTTGACGCCCACGATGATGGAGGCCAGCTGCGGTCGCAGCCGCAGCGTCGCCGCGAGCTGCGGGCCCGCAACGTCGCGGGTCAGCGCTCCGCTGACCGCGAAATTGTGCAGCTCGACCCAGCTCGGTGCGGCCAGCGCCGGCGCCAGCAGCGCGGCCCAACCGCGCCAACCGCCGTCCGGCATAGGGCTGCCGATGCCCACGTTGATGGAGTCGCCGAGCGCGGCGAACCGGAGCACGCCGGCGGCCGACGCCAGGCTCACACCGTTCTACCTTCGTGCGCGCGACTCCACGTCGTCGCGCTCACGCTGGCGCCTTGACGTGGCCGGCCGAACAGCTCCACGGAATGCTGGCACCCTGGTCGCCGATCAGTGACGAGCGCGATCCGCACGCCCAAACACTGATCGAAGTCGCGGTTGTTCAGGCCACGGCGCCGTGACGTCCCGGCGAAGAGTCGGCGACGAAGCGGGTCAGACCCCCGGCGATGCGGGGTGCCTGATTCGTGCGTCTTCGCCGGCCGCGCAATGTGCCGAAGCACTCGGCGCTCCACGGTCGCTGCTGTCTTCCCGGCGCGAATGCCCGCCGGTGGATCCGGCTCGCACCGCGCCCTTCACCGCCACGTCGTTGAGTTCGCGCATTCACCGGCGAGGGGTACCGGAGAGGACGCCCGGTCCGTACCGTGTGTATGGAAGCCCAAGCAGGTCCACGCGGATGCCCACTGATGAACAGGTGATGGCTGTGGGAACCATCCTCGTCAGCCCCACTGGTCAGGACAGCTCGGCCGTCGCCGTGCACCTACTTGGCGACGTCGATACCGCTGCGTGTGCTGATCTGCGCAGCACCCTCATCGATATGATCATGCGCTCTAAGCCGGCCCTCATCCTGATCGACCTGCGGGAGGCCACTGCGGTGGACGCCTGTGTGATCGGCACCCTGCAGGCGGCCTACGAGCTGGCCTGCGATGCCGATCTCCTCTTTGCCGTCGACGGCAATGACTCCCCGGTGGCCGCCGAGTTCTGCCGCATGGGGTTTCCCTGGGCGGCGTGAGTGCCAGCCTCTCATCCGGTCGCGGCCAGGGCCGCCGGGGCCACCCGGATGGTGTGTCGCCACCGTTGCCGGTCATCGGCGAGCAGGATCTGGGCGAGGTCCCGGGCGTCGCGCGCCAGCCTCGAGGGGGCTTCGATGCGGCTCACCCTGCCAGCCTTGCGGGGTTCCAAAATCTTTGCAGCGTGGTTGCCCTGGACAGACGTAGCGCTCGGCCATGCCGTAGGGCAGCATCGTTACGCGTGTCGCTACGCCTGCTCTACCTCGTGTTTTGTCACATCGTCGACTGGCTGACCCTGGTTAGGCGGACTGAAGTGACCCCTATCGGCCGGACGCCTCGATGCCGGTCAGGGAAATCGCGGTAGGTCTTCTCACGGGTCGAAGTGACTACTTCGGTGCGGCATAAGAGGTCAAGCTTGCAGATCGTGCCTGGCCGATGTCTCGATCGATTCGCCTGTCTGCTCCCCGCTCACCAGACGGCTGCGGCGGCCGTTGGAGTGGGGGAGCGGGTGGCCGGTCAGGTGGGGTGCCGGAGTGGCGATGTTGGTGATGTTTTTTGGGGGACGGGGTCGGTCGCGGAAGAAGGTCAGGTCCGACGCCGGTGGATTAACGCACGAATTCCTAACCCGCTGCTCCGATCGCAACCGCAGGCCCGTGGCCTGCGGTTTCTCGTTTCTGGGCCTCGATTTTGCGGTCGCAAACAGCCAACGGAGGACCGTGGCCGGGGTTGCCAGGCGGTGTGCCGTCAGCGCACGAGGGAGGAGCCTGGTCAGCGCGGCGAGCACGGCCCGGTCGGCCCAGTCCAGCCGCGGCTTCGGGTTCTGCCGGCGCGTAGGACCGCGTTCTCATGACAAAGAACCAGGATCTCCACGTCTTCGGCCGCGCTGGTGCGGGCGAGGAGAGCAAGCCGGCGGGCGCTACGGCAGAACGCGAGGTAGAGCAGGCGCGGCGACACGCGTCACGATGATGCCTGACGTCATGGCTGAACGTCACATTCGCCTACGTCGGTCACGGTGATGGGTGGTGGCACCCCGCACGGTGCATCGGGAGGCTCGTGGTGCCTTCAGGTGTCGGTGTCGGATGATGAGCCAGGTGATCCAGCCGGCGCCGATGATGAAGCCGAAGCTGATGATGCGGTAGAGCACCACGGTGGCGATGGCGGTGGGGGTGTCGACGCCGCCGGTCACGAGGCCGAGGATGAGGGCGCTGTCGATGATGCCGAGCCCGCCGGGGATGACGGTGATGGTGCCAGCGGCCATGCCGGCGCTGAAGGCCAGCAGCACCTGGGTGGTATCGATGGGATCGTCGCTGACGGCGTGGAAGCACATCCAGAGGCATACGGCGTCGAGCAACCAGTTGAGCACCGCGAAAACGGCGGCCGCGGCGGCGTGGCGGGGCGCGAGGCGAGCAACGCGGAGCTGGTCGATGAAGTCGCGGATGTGGTCGAGGCCGTAGGTGGCGGGCCGGTGGCGCAGCCGGTTGAGGCGTTGCAGCACGGCGCGGGTGACCGGTTGCAGGGTTTCGGGGTGGCGGGTGATCCGCCGGACGCCGACGGTGATGAGCAGGGCGGCGACGGTGAGGGCGATGAGGGTCCGCCACTGCGGGGTGCCTTGGGCGGCGAGGGCTCCGGCGGCGGTGACGACGGCGAGGGCGGCGGCGGACAGGATGCCGGACAGGGCGATGCACCAGGAGGCGACGGCCGGGGTGGCGCCGAAGCGGCGCATCTGCTGGTAGTTGAAGCTGGTGGAGAACGCCGGACCGCCGGGCAGGGTGACGCTGAGCGAGTGTGCGGCGTAGGTGAGCGCGAGTTGCCGGCGAAGCGGTACGCGCACACCGGCGGAGAGCAGCAGGCGGCGTTGCATCCGCGCATACGCAGCCATCGCGGCCAGCTCGGCGCCCAGCGCGATGGTGAGCCAGCCGGGGTGCGGGGCGCGCAGCTGTGACAGCGCCG
The DNA here is from genome assembly GCF_049999945.1 of Planosporangium spinosum. Lineage (NCBI taxonomy): Bacteria > Bacillati > Actinomycetota > Actinomycetes > Micromonosporales > Micromonosporaceae > Planosporangium > Planosporangium spinosum. The sequence continues at coordinate 6,008 of NZ_JBLYUB010000054.1, forward strand.
ATGTCAGTGCGCGCCAGCCCAGCGTCAGTTCGACGGCGAACAGGACGAGTACTGCGGCGACGGCGGTGTGGCGAAGCCAGCGGCGCTTGTGGTGCTGGGGTGCGCCGGCACGGTGGTCGGCGGCAGTGCCGACGGCGGGGGTGTTGCCGCTGTGGTCGGTGGCAGTGCCGACGGCGGGGGTGTTGCCGCTGTGGTCGGTGGCAGTGCCGACGGCGGGGGTGTTGCCGCTGTGCACCGACAAGGCAGCCTCGGTTTCGTGTGGTGCGAACGTGTTGCTGGGTTGATTGCGGCGCGGTGGGGTGCCGGCCGGCCCGTGCGGTTCGGCCGGCACCCCGCCACAGGTCATGGCATGACCTGTGACGCGTCGCGGTCAGGCGGCCGTCGCGGGCTCGGGGCGGGCGGCTGCGATGGACGGCCGGGTGCCGCTGGTCCGGGCGGCGCGTGCGCCGCCGATGACGCACAGCACAGCGCCCAGCACCAGCCAGGCCAGTAGCACGATGAGTGGCTGGGTGGCGCCGCGGCCGTCGAAGAAGGCGGTGGAGCGCAGCAGGGAGCCGGCCGCGCCTGGTGGTAGGAGTTGGCCGAGTTGACCGGACCAGCCGGGCAGCATCTGGGGTGCGGTGCCCGTGCCGGACAGTGGGTTGCCGATCAGCATGACGACGACGGCGCCGAGGCCCAGCCCGGGGGTGCCGAGCAGCGTTTCCAGGCCGAGCAGGGTCAGGGCGGTGGCGGCGATGGACAGGGCGATCACGCCGGCGTTGGCCCCGTAGTTTCCGGTGATCGAGCCGAACCAGAACTGCAGGATCGCGGCCAGGGCCAGCCCGCCGCAGACGGCGAAGGCGAGCGCACCGGTCAGCCTGCGGGTGGTGCCGCGCACGCGGCGGGTGAGCAGGACGGCGGCGAGCATGCCGCCCATCACCAGGGGCAGGGAGCCGGCCGCCAGGCCGGCGCCGCGGGGGTCGTCGGCGGGCAGGGCGGCGACGTCGCGTACCGCGACGGCGGGGGTGGCCGGTGCGCCGCCGGAGGCCTGCGCCAGCCCGGCCGCGATGCTCTGCAGAGTTTGCGCGATGACGGGGCTGCCGGCGGAGGCGATGATGACCTGCGGGGTGCCGGTGCTCACGTCGATGGCTCCGTACGCCTCCCGGTTGCGCACTGCGGTCTCGGCCGCGGCGGTGTCCGCCGCGCGGGTGATGTCGAACGCGCCCGGCTGGCGTTGCTGAAGCGCGGCGGCGATCCGGTCGGTCGCGGTCGGCGGGCCGGCCAGCACGATGGGTACGTCGTGCACCGAGGATCGCACGGCCGGCCAGGCGAACGCGGTGAGCAGCACGCTGATGATGACCGTCAGCAGCGCGACCGTCGCGGCCACCTGCGGCCATGGTGTGGACGCGCGTGTCCCGTCATGAGTGGTGGAGGAGGTGTCGGTGGCCATGTGGGTTCCTTTCCTGACTGCGCTGCCGCAGTCGCGCCAGGGGGCGATTGCCCAACCGGTGGCGGTCATCTAGAACGCTCCGGGCAGGTCTTCGGTGAGGTAGCGCTGCACGATCGGGCCGATCGCGGCGACCAGTTGCTCGGGTGGTGCGGAGGCGACGGGTTCGAGTTTGAGGACGTAGCGGGTCATGGCGAGGCCGATGATCTGGGTGGCGGCCAGGGCGGTCCGGGTGGGTGCTTCTTTTCGTCGAGGTCGAGTTGGTCGACAATCCGCCGCAGGCACCGCCGATGGCGGAGACGATCGCGAAGCCGAACAGGCCGACCACGAGGGTGATGCGGCGGCCGATCAGGTCCGACCGCCGGCCGCCGAGCAGCAGTAGCGAGCCGAACGCCAGCGCGTACGTGGTCACCACTCACTGCGGTTGTCGGTGCTGAACCCGAGATCGCGCTGGGCCGAGGGCAGGGCGATGTTCACGATGGTGGTGTCGAGGATGACCATCAGCTGCGCGATGCCGATGATGCCGATGATGGCCCACCGGCGCGCGGCACGGGCGGCGGGGAGGCGGGTTCGGCGGGAGTTGGCGTCGACGGTTCGACGCGAGCCGGGATGGTCATGGTGGCCTTCGCGCTGGGAACGATGACTGATACGCAACTACAGTGAGACATTATCAGCGTATCGGCAAGTGTGACGTGAGCCTTACGGGCATCGAGCTGGTACTCGAGGACGCGACGCCCCTCGTCGCTTGCTCCCCGCCTCGCCGTCGACGCCACCAGGGCTCGTGCCGAGAATGGAGGGCATGGAGCCAACGGCAACGACATCCCTGGCGCAACCGGTGCAGGTGCCGGACGAGCTGGTGCAGGCGGCCCTGCGCGCCGCCGAGGAGCTGGGCCGGGACGTGGCTGACATCCCGTCCACCGCGATCGCGCAGCGCGCCGGGATGTCGCGCAGCACGTTGCTACGGCGTCTGGGTGGGTCCCGGGTCGCGCTGCACGACGCGGTCCGGGCCGCGGGTGTCGACCCGGGTGGCCGGTCGGTCCGGGTCCGTGCCGTGGAGGCGGCGGCATTGTTGATCAGTGAGGAGGGCCTGGCTGCGGCGACCTTGGAGGCGATCGCGGGTCGTGCCGGCTGTGCGGTGGAAAGCCTTTACGCCGTTTTCGGCAATCGCGACACTCTGCTGGGCGCGGTGTTCGATCAGTACAGCCCGATCGTCGACATCGGCGATGTTCTTGCCGCCGAGCACACCGATCTCCGGGCGACAGTTGCTCACGTCTACCGGACGATGGCCGAGGTGCTGACCCAGGAACCGCGGGTCACGCCGGCCATTTTCGCGGAGATGCTGGCCCGCCCGACCAGCGCGGCGGTGCAGTCGCTGTTGCGACACAAGGCGCCGCGCCTGTTCACGGTGATCGGTGAATGGTTGAGCGCCGAAATCCGGGCCGGCCGGGTCCGGGATGTGCCATTGCCGTTGCTGCTGGGCCAGTTCGTCGCGCCGGTGGTGATCCACATGCTGCTGCGGCCGGCCATGTCCGGGCTGGCCTTCATCGAACTGCCGGACGTCGAGCAGACCTGCGACGTTTTCGCCGACGCGTTCGTCCGTGCGGTTGCGGTCGACCCGGGTCAGTAGCCGTTCGGCTGGCCGCCCCGCTAATGGAGTGATACGCTTTTGCAGTCGTTCTTCATTAGCGTGTCGAGGGGTCCTGATGGGTCTCGTACGGCGGCTCGTCCACGGCACTCTGCTTCCCCGCGCCACCGGCACCACGTACTACAGCCCCGGCCTGCTGACCGCGGCCCTGCTGCACGTCCCGATCGGCCTGACCTACCTCGCCGCATTGCGGGCCCAGGGACCGATCGAGCGCGGCGACTGGCTCAAGAGCCTCGGCGTCCTCGCGGCCTGGGCCGTCATCGGCGTCACCGCCCCCAATGTCCTCGGCGCTGACAAGAACAGCACGAACGCCTTCACCCCCCACCAGATGGGACCGTTCGCTGCCCGGACATCGCACATCACCAAAGGCCCCGACGCAAGCGCCTAGCTCCGCCCGACGCTCGCGGCCGGCACGGGAGGAATCGGATGCCCGAGATACGGATGACCGTGAACGGCTCAGCCACGTCTCTCGATGTCGATCCGTGGGTCAGTCTGCTCGACGCGCTGCGCGAGCGGCTCGGGTTGACCGGCCCGAAGAAGGGCTGTGACCAGGGCGCCTGCGGCGCGTGCACCGTGCTGGCCGACGGCCGGCGGATCAACTCCTGCCTCGCATTGGCCGTGCAGTACGACGGATGCGAGATCACCACGATCGAGGGTGTGGCGCATCCGTTGCAGGAGGCGTTCCTGCGCCACGACGGGTTCCAGTGCGGCTACTGCACACCGGGGCAGATCTGCTCGGCGATCGGGATGCTGGCCGAGCACGAGGCCGGCGTGCCGAGCATTGTGACCGAGTCCCCGGAGGCGCGCGAGCTCACCGAGGGCGAGATCCGGGAGCGGATGAGCGGGAACCTGTGCCGCTGCGGCGCGTACAACGGAATCGTGGCCGCGATCGCCGAGGTGGCCGGGAAGGACGGGCGATGAAGCCGTTCACCTATGTGAGACCGGTTGACGTCGACGCCGCCGTGCGGGCCGGCGCCGAGCCGGGTGCGAAGTTCCTCGGCGGCGGCACCAACCTCGTGGATCTGATGCGAGAGGGCATCGAACGGCCCGACACCGTCGTGGACGTGACCAGGCTGCCGCTGGACACCGTGGACGAGCTGCCCGGCGGCGGCCTACGGATCGGGGCGCTGGTGCGCAACAGCACCCTGGCCGCCGACCAGCGGGTCCGTACCCGCTACCCGGTGCTGTCGCAGGCGCTGCTGTCCGGTGCCTCCGGTCAGCTGCGCAACATGGCCACCGTCGGCGGGAACCTGCTGCAGCGCACCCGCTGCCCGTACTTCTACGACTCGGCGTCGGCCTGCAACAAGCGCGAGCCGGGCAGCGGCTGCGACGCGCTCGACGGATTCAACCGTAGCTGCGCGATCCTGGGCGTGAGCGACAGCTGCATCGCCACGCACCCCTCCGACATGTGCGTGGCACTGGCCGCCCTGGACGCTGTCGTCGAAGTACGCGGAACCGCGAGCATCCGCCGCATCCCGCTGGCCGACTTCCACCGGCTCCCCGGTGACACTCCGCAGCTCGAGACCGGGCTGGCCCCCGGCGACCTGATCACCGCGGTCGAGCTGCAGCCTGTCACGGCCCGTTCCCGCTACCGCAAGGTCCGCGACCGGGCGTCATACGCGTTCGCACTGGTCTCGGTCGCCGCGGCGCTGCAGACCAACGACGGGACGGTGACCGAGGTCCGGCTGGCCCTCGGCGGCGTCGCGCCTAAGTGCTCGGTTCCTCTTTGCAGGTGTAGATCGCTTCTGCCGGTGGGATGCTGGTGGGGAGGCGGTCTTTCATGCCGAAGTTGCTGTACGCGCGTCCTCCGAGCGACGTGGAGGAGGAACGCACGGTC
>NZ_JBLYUB010000055.1:0-9293 GCF_049999945.1 Planosporangium spinosum
GGCGAAGCCGCCGGGGGGTCGCCACCCGGCCCGGTACCCGGCCGCATCCAGCGGGCCGGGCCGCCCACCGCCCTGGTCCATCCGCGCGTCTCCGCCACCGGACGCCACCCCGCCCCGACCGCCGTACCACCGGCGGGCGGGGTCGACGCGTCACCGGCGGGCCAGGCACCGGTGGCGGCACCTGTCGCGCCGGCCGGCACCCCGGCGGTCGGGTCGGGGCAGGCCGACCGCGACCGCCCGAACCGCGGCCGGACCGACCGGGACGAGGCCAATCCGGCCAGCTGGCAGGAGTACGGCCGGTCCATGCGGGCCGCCGCGGGCGCCGCCGTCTTCGAGATGTGGGCCATCGACCCGCAGGTGCAGCGCCGGGCCCTCGGCCTGGAAGCGACGGGCGACGGGTCCGAGTCCGGGTCCGGGACAGCCGGCAGCGGGTCCGGCGGCGGCAGCGGGACCGGGTCCGGCGGCGGCAGCGGGACCGGGTCCGGCGGCGGAGCCGGGGCGGGCCACCGTGCCGGCTCCACCTCCGGCCACAGTGGACCGACCGGGTCCGTCGGTACCGGGTACGACCGGTTCCGACGCCGCGAGGAGCTGCGGCAACAGGCGCTCGCGCTGCTGAACGCCGACGTGCCGGCCGGCGGTGCGGAGATCACCGACCTCAGCGACGAGCAGCGGGCGCAGATCGAACGGCAGCTCGACGAGGAGGAGGCCGCCGCGGCCGGTACCGCGCCGGAGTCGGTGCGCACCTGGGGCGAGTTCGCCGGGGACCTGCGGTACGGGCTGGCCGAGCTGGCCACCAACCCGTGGGGCGTCGAGCTGGCCGCCGAGGAGGTGCGCGCGCTACGCGGCCGCACCACCGGCGGCGCGGCCGGCGCCGGGGCGGTCCCGGCCGAGCACCGGACCGCGCCCGCCGGTACCGGCTCCGGCACGCCGGGCCGGCCGGTGGCCGACTCCGGGCGACCGCTGGTCGAGGCCGACGACCTCGATCTCGACGACCTCGCCGGCCGGCTCTACGACCGCCTGCGCAGCCGGCTCCGCCTGGAGCTGCTGCTCGACCGCGAGCGGGCCGGCCTGCTCACCGACTTCCGGTAGGGGGAACCGTGCCGCTCAGTGACCAGACCAAACTCGGCCTCGCCAACCGGTTCACCGTGAAGATCGACTTCGCCGCGTACGACCTGGGGAGTTGGGCCCAGGCCGAGGGGCTCGACGTCAAGTGGGACATCGCCGAGTACCGGGCGGGCGACCAGGGCAACAACCGCTGGTACTTCCCGGGCAACACCCAGTACTCGACGATCCGGCTGACCCGGGCCGCCTGCGACGACTCGCAGAAGGTCAAGAAGTGGCTGTCGGACACGTCGTTCCAGTGGAAGCCGTACAGCGGCAAGATCGTGCTCCACGACTCGGCCGGGGACCCGGTGATGGACTGGGAACTCCAGCACGTCATGCCGGTCAAGTGGTCGATCACCGGCTTCGACGCCGGGGCCAGCAGGGTCGCCACCGAGACCCTCGAACTGGCCCACCTCGGGTTCCTCGAGGACTCCAAGACGCTGTAGAGCAGGCTGCGCACACGCCGGGAGGAGCAGGCGATGGCACTGGCGGTGGAGACCCCGCTCGGACTGGTGATGCGGTTCCGGGTGGTCGTCGATGAGGTGGACCTGGGCGGCTGGAGCAGTTGCGCCGGCCTGTCGGTGGACTTCACCAGCACCCTGGTCAAGGAGGGCGCCAACTACGCGTACCAGCCGATCCTGCCCGACCGGGTGGTGTACCCGCGGATCACGCTCACCCGGGCGATGAACCGGCAGGACTCGCTGCGCGTCCAGCAGTGGCTGTCCACGGTGGTCGCCGACTGGTACGGCGCCGACTCCCCCACCCGGTACACCGCCCGGACGGCCCGGATCACCCTGCTGGATGCCCACCGGCAGGAGGTCGCCTCGTGGTCGCTGCGCAACGTGTACCCGGCGGCCTGGAAAGGCCCGAACCTCGACGCCAGCGGACAGCAGGTGGCGGTCGAGACCCTCGAACTGGTCCACGAGGGCTTCCTGTGAGGAGCGACGCGACGCCGACGACGAGCGACGCGACACCAACGGCGAGGGGCGCGACACCAACAGCGAGGAGGCGGCGATGAGCGCGCGGGTACCCGCGATCCTCCGGTCGACCATGCCGCCCGGCGTGGTCACCTTCGACATCAACCCAGACAGCGTCCGGATGAGCCGGTCGGCGAACGTGACCAGCCGGGCCAGCGCCAGCCCCAACAGCGGCGCGCCGGCCGGCGCCAGCGGCAGCATCTTCCGGCGCGCCGCCGCCGCCCAGATCATCCTGTCCAACGTCATCTTCTACGGGCCGGACACCAAGCCGCGCTGCGACCAGCTGCTCAACTGGATGACCCCGGGCGGCGGCCTGCTCGGCGCGATCGCCGGGGCGGCGCTGTCGGCGGCCACCGGCGGCGCCGTCAACCTGGCGGCCCGGCTGCCGCTGGTGACGTTCCAGTGGGGACCGCCGGCGGTGGGCTTCATGTACGACGTCAACGTCACCGCCTGTTCGGTCAACTACACCCGGTTCGCGCCCAGCGGCATCCCGGTCCGCGCCGAGGTCGGCATGACGCTGCAACAGCAGCCGAGCCTGCTCGGCGTGCTGTCGACCAACCCGACCTCGGGCGGTCTGCCGGGCCGGCGCGCGCACACCGTGACCGACGGCGAGTCGCTGGCCGCGATCGCGACCAGCCGGTACGGCACCCCGGCCGCGTGGCGGCAGATCGCCGCGTGCAACGGCATCGAGGACCCGCTGCGGGTACGCGCCGGCGACCGGGTCTACCTGCCCAACCCGGACGAGTTCGGCGGGGAGCGGCGATGACGGTACCCGGACTGGCCGGCGCTGCGGCGACCGTCCGCGCGTCGGTGACGGTGGGCTCGCCGGCGGGCGTACCGCTGCGGCCGGACGTGGAGCGGCTGCTCACCCGCGTCGTCGTCGACACCCACCTGCACCTGCCGGACACCTTCGAGCTGACCTTCCTGGACGAGGAGGGGCGCGTCGCCGCCGACGCGGGGCTGCGCATCGGGGTGGCCGTCGAGGTGTACGGCGGGGCGCCGGACAGCCAGCAGGCGAGGAAGCTGATCGCCGGCGAGGTCACCTCGATCGAGGCGATCTGCGCCGACCTGCACATCTACACGGTCGTGCGCGGGTACTCCACGGCGCACCGGCTGCAGCGGGCCCGGCGGACCCGCACGTTCGTGAACATGACCGACTCGGACGTGGCCCGCAAGGTCGCCGACGATGCCGGCCTGGAGATCGGTACCGTCGACGACACCGCCACCGCCCACGACCACCTGGCCCAGGTGGCGCAGACCGACTGGGAGTTCCTCAAGCAGCGGGCCCGCGAGGTCGGCTACGAGACCGGGGTGGCCGACGGCACGTTCTTCTTCCGCCGCCCGCCGGGCATGCCGGCCGGCGGCGGGGCGCTGGGCGCGGTCGCCAGCGCCGCGGCGAGCCTGGCCGGCGCCGGGCCGACGACGCTCACGTTCAAGGACAACCTCATCACGTTCCTGCCCCGGGTCACCGCGGCCAACCTGACCCCGGAGGTCGAGGTGCGGCTGTGGGACCCGAAGGCCGCGGCGGCGGTCACCGCCACGGCACCGGTACGCACCGGCAGCGCCGAGATCCCCGGGCAGGACCCGGCCCGCCTGGCCGGGTCCTTCGGCGGGTTCTCGCTGCCGATCGGGGTGCCGCTGCCGGCGGTCCCCGGCCTGCCGAGCCTGGGCCCGGAGCCGAGCGCCACGGCGTTCGTGCTGGCCGACCGCCCGCTCGCGGCCGGGGCGACGGCCGGCGGCGCGGCCGCCGAGGTGGCCAAGGGCGTGGCCGAGCACATCGGCAGCACGTTCGCCGAGGCCGAGGGGTACGCGATCGGCAGCCCCGACGTGCAGGCCGGCGCGCGGGTGGAGATCACGGCGGTACCCGCCGCGTTCGCCGGTACCTGGACGGTGACCAACGCCCGGCATGTGTTCGACGAGACGGAGGGCGGCTACCACACCCGGTTCTTCGTCAGCGGCCGGCACGAGCGTTCGCTGCTCGGCCTCGCGTCGCTGGGCGCCACCCAGGGCGGTCCGACCCGGATCCCCGGCCTGGTGTGCGGGGTGGTCACCAACAACAACGACCCCGACCACCACGGGCGGGTGAAGGTGGCGCTGCCGTGGCTGTCCCCGCGGTACGAGTCGGACTGGGCCCGGGTGGCGCAGTTCGGCGCCGGGCAGCACAGCGGGGCGCTGTTCACTCCCGAGGTGGGCGACGAGGTCCTGATCGGTTTCGAACTGGGCGACCCGCGCCGGCCGTACGTGCTCGGCGGCCTGATCAACGACAACACCGCGTACGACCTCGGCGGGTCAGCGGTGAAGTCGACCGGGATGGCCGGCACGGTGGTCCGCCGGGGCTTCGTGTCCGGATCCGGCAACCGACTGCTGTTCGAGGACGAGCTGATCCCGCCGCCGGGTACCGGCCCGCCGATGGCCTCGAAGTTCAGCCTGGCGACCGGGGACGGCGCGATGGGCCTGACGGTGGACCAGACCGGCGGCAGCCTGACGATCAGCTGCGAGCCGAAGCCGCCGGCCAGCCGCACCCCGACGGGAACCGTCGAGATCACCGTCGGCGCGGGCGGGACGATCACCATCCGGGCCGGTACCGGCGGCACCGTGAAGATCGACGGCGGCGCGAACCTGGAGCTCACCGCCGCGGCCTCGATCAAGATCGAAAGCCAGGGCGTGGTCTCCATCTCCGGCAAGCAGATCAAGCTCAACTAGGCGGTGGCATGACGGACTTCATCGGCAGCGGATGGGCCTTCCCCACCGGCGTCAACGCCACCGGCGGGATCGCGCTCGCCCGCGGCGACACCGAACTGGTCCAGGCGATGCGGCTGATCCTGGCGACGTACCCGGGCGAGCGGCCGATGCGCCCGGAGTTCGGCTGCCGGCTGCGGGACTTCCTGTTCCGCGGTGGCACCCCGGAGACGGTCGCCGAACTGACCGACGAGGTGCGCCGGGCGCTGCTGCGCTGGGAGCCCCGGGTCGACGTCGAACAGGTCGAGGTCGCAGGCGACGCCACCGACCCCAGCCTGCTCTACATCGACATCCGGTACCGGATCAAGGAGACCAACGACCGCCGCAACCTGGTGTTCCCGTTCTACACCATCCCCGACGACGGGAGCGACTACTGATGGCGTTACCGGCTCCCGACCTCGACGACCGGCGTTTCCAGGACCTCGTCGACGACGCCAAGCGGATGGTGATGCGGCGCTGTCCGGAGTGGACCGACCACAACGTGTCCGACCCCGGCGTCACGCTCATCGAGACCTTCGCCTACCTGACCGACCAGGTGCTGTACCGGCTCAACCAGGTACCCGACCGGCTGTACCTGAAGTTCCTCGACCTGATCGGCGTGGAGCTGCTGCCGCCGGTGGCCGCCGTCGCGCCGGTGACGTTCTGGCTGTCGGCACCCGCGAGCGCCCCACTCACCGTCGCCGCCGGCACCAACGTCGCCACCGAGCGCACCGAGCGCACCGGGTCGCTGGTCTTCTCCACCGTCGCCGACCTGCCGATCCTGCCCTGCGCGCTTTCGGCCGTGCGGACCCGCGGCGGGGGCGCCGACGCCGCGGGCACCGACCGCACCGAGGACCTGCGGATGGGCCGGCCGTTCCCGGCGTTCACCGACTGCCCGCAGCCCGGCGACCTGATGCAGCTCGGGCTGTCCGACCCGGTACCCGGGTGCGCGGTCCGGCTGGACTTCCGCGGCCGGGTCGAGGGGGTCGGCGTCGACCCGGAGTGGCCGCCGCTGGCCTGGGAGGCGTGGGACGGCCAGGACTGGGTGGCGTGCGAGGTGAGCACCGACTCCACCGGCGGGCTCAACCGCTCCGGCGAGATCATCGTCCACCTGCCGGCCGGCCACACCGCCTCGGTCGTCGACGGCGTCCGCGCGGGCTGGCTGCGCGCCCGGGTCCTGGCGACCGAGCCCCACCAACGGCCGTACAGCGCGACCCCGGTCATCGACGCGCTCGCCGCCTGCACTGTCGGCGGCACCGTCGACGCGGTGCACGCCGAGATCGTCGAGAACGAGGTGCTGGGGGTCGCCGAGGGCGTGGCGGGCCAGCGGTTCACCCTGTCGCGTACGCCGGTCCTCGGCGGCGCCGCACCGGTCCTGCTGGAGGTCAGCTCCGCCGACGGCTGGCAGGCGTGGCAGCGCCGGGACACGTTCGCCGACAGCGGCCCCGACGACCGGCACTACGTCCTCGACGCCAGCACCGGGACCGTCCGGTTCGGGCCGGCGGTCCGGCTCGCGGACGGTGGGCTGCGCCAGTACGGTGCGGCGCCCGAACGCGACGCCGTGGTCCGGATGACCCGCTACAGCGTCGGCGGCGGCACCGACGGGAACGTCGGTGCGGGCGCCATCCGTACCCTCAAGTCGTCGATCCCGTTCGTGGCCGGCGTACGCAACCTGCGCCGCGCCCGGGGCGGCGCCGACGGCGAGACCCTCGACCAGGCCAGGGACCGCGGTCCGATCCTACTGCGCACCCGCAGTCGCGCAGTCACCGCCGAGGACTACGAGGCCATCAGCTGCGAGGCGGCGCCCGAGGTGGCCCGGGTGCGCTGCCTGACCGCCGGGGAGGACGACATCGCCCCCGGCACGGTACGGGTGCTGGTCGTCCCCGCGGCCGCCGCCGAGGACGGACAGGTGGCGTTCGGGGCGCTGGTGCCGTCGCAGGACACCCTGCGCCGGGTGGCGCAGCGCCTCGACGAGGTCCGCCTGGTGGGCACCCGGGTCCACGTCGAGCCGCCGCTCTACCGGGGTGTCACCGTGGTCGCCCGCCTGCTGGCCCGGCCCCGCACCAGCACCGCCCGCATCGAGGCCGAGGCCCTGGCCGCGCTGCACCGGTTCCTCAACCCGCTCACCGGCGGGCCGGACGGCACCGGCTGGCCGTTCGGCCGCCCGGTACAGGTCGGCGAGGTCTTCGCGGTGCTGCAACGGGTACGCGGGGTCGAACTGGTCGAGGACGTCCGCCTGTTCGGCGCCAACCCGGTCACCGGCGAGCGCGGCGCCGAGACGGCACGCCTGGACCTGCCACCCGACAGTCTCGTCTTCTCGTACCAGCACCTGGTCCGGGTGGAGCAGCAGTGAGCCGGGGAACGATACCCGGCCTGGCCACCCCGTACCGGCTGGCCGACCTGCTGCCGGCGGTGTACCAGGAGGAGGACCCGTTCGCCGTCCGGTTCACCGCCGGCCTCGACGAGGTCCTGGCGCCGATCCTGGCCACCCTGGACTGCCTGGACGCCTACGTCGACCCGATGCTCGCCCCCGAGGACTTCCTGGAGTGGCTGGCCGGCTGGGTCGGCGCGGTCCTCGACGAGAACGCACCGCTGCCGGCCCGGCGGGCGGCGGTGGCCAGCGCCGCCCGGCTGCACCGCGCCCGCGGCACCCTCACCGGCCTGCGCACCCTGCTCGAACTGCTGACCGGTGGCGAGGTCGAGATCGACGACGGCGCCGGAGTCACGTGGTCGGTACGGCCGGGCGCACCCGTGCCGGGCGGCCCCGGGTACCGGGTGGCGATCCGGATCACCGTGCCCGACGCCTCGACGGTGTCGCGCGCCGCGGTCGATGCCGCCGTCACGGCGAGTAAACCCGCGCACGTCCAACACAGCATCGAGGTGGTGAGCCGGTGATCGTATGCCGCACGTGCGGGTTCCAGAACGGAGACGTGGACACCTTCTGCGGGTCCTGCGGCGGGTTCCTGGAGTGGACCGGGGAGAAGGTGGCGCCGAAGCCGCCGCCGGCACCTGAACCGGCGGCCGAGGAGCCGGTGCCCGGGCCGCGTCGCGGCCTCCTGGCCCGGGTGCAGTCGCTGCTGTACCTCGACGTCGGTGAGCACGTGCCGGTCGACCGCGGCGGCGCCGGTGGCCCGGGCGCGGCGTCGTCTTCCGGACCGCGCCCACCGGGACCGCCCGGGCCCCCGCCGCCCGGCGGGCCACCCCGCCCACCGGGCGCACCGCCCGGACCACCGCCCCCGCCGCCCGGTGGATCCGGCGGACCGCCCCGGCCTCCCGGACCGCCACCGGGCCCGCCACCGCCGCCGCCCGGCGGGCCGCCCCGCCCACCCGGACCGCCACCGGGCCCGCCACCGCCGCCGCCCGGCGGGCCGCCCCGCCCACCCGGACCGCCACCGCCGCCGCCCGGCGGGCCGCCCCGCCCACCCGGACCGCCACCGCCGCCACCGGGGGCGGCACTCGTCGCGCCGCTGACGCCGGACCCGGTGTCCCCGCCCGCCCCACGGCCGGTGGACCCGCCGGCACCCACCGGGGACCGGACGGCCCCCGGACCGTCCCGCTCCGACCAGCCGGCCGCGGTACGCCCGCAGGACGCCCGGCCGCAACGGGCGGTCTCGAAGGCGCCCCCGACGGCGCCACCGCACCAGGGTGATCTCATCTGCGGCGAGTGCGGCGAGGGCAACGCGCCGACCCGGCGCTTCTGCAGTCGCTGCGGCGGATCGCTGTCGACCGCCCGGCCGGTCCGCATCCCGTGGTGGCGCCGGCTGCTCCCGCGCCGCCGGGCCGGATCCGGGGCGGGCGCGGGAACCCCGACGGCAGCCGGCACCGCGGCCGGCACCGCGCCCCGACGCAGGAAGTCCCGCCGGATGCCGGCGTTCGTCCAGGGCGCGCGCCGGCTCATCGGGCTCGTCCTGGTCCTCGGCGGCATCGTCTACGCGACGTTCACCCCGTTCCGGTCCTGGGTCAACGAGCACGTCGACCGGGCCGCGCACCGGGTCGAGTCGACCGTGCGACCGCAGTACGTACCGGTGCATCCGGTTGAGGCCACGGCCACCGCCGCCGGCGCGGGGCACCCGGCCGGCGCCACGATCGACGGGTTCACCAACACCTACTGGGCCGCGCCCGCGACCGGCCCGGAGCAGGTCCTCGTGCTGCGCTTCGACCACCCGGTGGACGTCCAGAAGGCGCTGGTACGCGTCGGGGTCAGCGGCAACTTCGGCGCGACCCACCGCCCGCGCGAGGTGCACGTGGTGTACTCCACCGGCCGCAGCCAGGACCTGACGCTCGACGACAGCGCCGACGCGCAGGAGGTGACCCTGAAGACCGGCGGCAGGGTCACCACGATCGAACTGCACATCACGTCGTTCTACCGGGCGGTGAGCGGCACCGACCTCGCGATCACCGAGATCGAACTGTTCGCCCGGAAGTAACGCGGACCGGGCCGGGGCCGGCGGGGGGGGTGCCGCCCGCCCCCGGCGGGGGGGGGCCGCGACGCCC
>NZ_JBLYUB010000056.1:0-7618 GCF_049999945.1 Planosporangium spinosum
GGCCATCGCGTTCGTCTCCTTCGGTTTGTGACTTAGCCGTCTCGAAGGATCTACGCGGTGGCCGTCTCCTACATCACGACACGCTCATCAACGAGCCCGTCGTACACCATCTCCGTGGACGCAGCCCGGCGGGTGCCGACGGCCGGGCGTGCGAGTGCCGACGGCCGGGCGTGCGAGTGCCGACGACCTCGCTGCACACCGCAGCATGTGCCGGCCGCGACGGTGAAAGAGTCGCTGAGCTGCGGCGACACGAAGCCGGTGAGCATCTCGCCGCGAAACGTCTAGCAGCCCAGTGACCAGCAGAAACAACAGGGACCGCAGGTCACGGTACGACGCTGCGAGCAGCGCAGCGGGGTCCAACGCCATTCAACGTGCCCCGCTGCTCCCGCTCCCCTCCCCCGCCATCGTCACCGCGGACACCGGCAGCCGTGTGTCGACGAAAGTTCCGCCAACGGATCAGCCGCTTCGGCGGTTACCCCACTGCCGCGGCCTCTGCACCGAGCCTCGGGCGCCGGGGAGCTGACCCTTTCCGAACGGTTGAGGCGAGGCCACCTTGCCCTTCGCGCGTCGGGCAGCCCGATTCGCGTAGACGGCAGGCTCGTCGGTCTCGGTCTCGGTCTCGGTCTCGGTCTCGGTCTCGGCGGTGGCTGGCGTGTTGGCATCCTCGGTGTGGGCGTCTTGACCGGGCTCCGGCATCGGTATCTCCCTGATTCGTCGGGTACCCTGCGGATCGTCACCAGTCGGCGGACGCGGACTGGTCGACGCCGATGTGGGCACATTGACGGTATCGCAGGACCGAGCCCGTCCGATCAACGGTCCGCGGGTCCAGTGCGGGTGGCGACCGCCATTAGACCTGTGGCAGCAGCACCGTCTGAGCCTTCGCCGACAACCGTCGCGATTGGCGTGTGCGTGACCCGTGCCGGTTCGCACCATCATCACCAAGCTCTCGGGCTGACGGCGCGTTCACGACGGCACCGTCCATCGCACACCCGCAATAGCACGCCCCGACCACGCCCCGTCGTATCTGCGACGCGCTCGGCGCGGCTACGCTCAGCCCAGTAGCGACGCGCCGCTGCCGACCAGACTGTCGTCGTCATGGCCTCATCGTGGACCGCGGTCACAACCCCGGCAACGCGCCGGACGGGGTCGCTAGCGGGAGACCCTCATCCACGGCGGCAGGTCGATGCGGTTAAAAGCGTTCCAGGCTATGCAGTACTCCTGGGACTTTGGCCCCAGGTCGTCCCAGATCCGCGGGAAGTCGAACCCTCGGTCCCAAGCAGACACCAACGCTTCCAGAAACCCTGTGGCGACGGCGGTGCTGTCGTGTTCACTGCCGGTGGCGAGGACCCGCTCCAGCAGGTCCAGCACCAGCCTGCGCTGCTGGGGTGTCATGGCATCCACGTGCTCAGCGAGCGCCCGACCCAGATGAGCCAGGCGCACGGTGAGCGGTGGCACATCCCCGTCCTCGTCCACTCCGGAACCATCACGCCAACGCGCAACCTCAGCCCGGTCTTCGACCGCCAGTACCTCGCTGAGGCCGACCACGCTCGCCCACCACTCGGGTGTCGACATCAGTGGCCCTCCAGCGCGTTCTACCTGTCCCGGATGACGTTCTCCGCGGCCGCCCGGTCTCCGGCCGAGGCCGTGGGATTCTTCTGGAGCCACCTCTGCAGCGCGGCGATATAGTCACGCGCCTTCTGCGCGTGGAGCTTCCCACCGACCGTTTCACCGTTCAGCCGCTCGAATCGGATCGCCGAAGCAGTGCTTCCACTGCCGATCCTAGCGTTGGGGCGGTACAGGTCGCCCGTCAGCTTCGAGAGCTCGGTATCCACCGTCTGCGGCTTAGCCATCTCCATCCGCAGCACGATTGAGCCCACCGTGGTGGTCACCGACGCCGCTCCGGTCTACCCCACCGTCCTCGACCAGCTGATTCCACAGGCGTGGCACCACGTCGAGCAGTACGCCAACAATCCGATCGAGGTTGACCACGGTCGACTGAAGCACCGACTACAGACCGATGCGCGGACTACGAACCGACCAGACCGCACAGGTAATCATCGCCGGACACGCCTTCATGCCGAACCTGCGCCGCGGACACTACGAACTCGCCGTCGACGCCCGGCCGGCAACGCGGGTGTCTGCGGCGTTCGCCGAACCCGCCTTGGCGGTCTGACCTTCGGCCCCGAGGCGGGTTGGCCATGCCCGTCGATCCCACAACGCAACAGTGCCGCACGAAACCCCGACTCAACCGCGACGCCGACTTCCTGGCACCTACCAGGTGCCGACCCACAAAACCCCAGGTCAACTGCGGTGGACAACTTTCTGGCACCCTCAAGGTCCCTCGGATCATGGACCAAGGTCCCGTCGATACCTGCACTTGTCCCCTACGGCCGGCAGCCCGCTCCGGGCCATCCTCGTTATCACGTACTTGACCACGCTGAGCCCCCGGCAGATATCGAGGAGCCAACCAATGAAGCGCAGGACCCTGGACATCCTCTTCAGCATCGGTGGCCTCGGCCTCGCCGCTCTGCTCCTGGTCGTCGGCATCGTCCTCACCAGCAACGCGAACTTCGCGAAGAACTACGTCGCCACCCAGCTCGGCCAGCAGAACATCTCGTTCAAGACAGCCGACACGCTGACCGGCGAAGAGAAGAAGTCGGCCTGCCTCGTCGAGTACGCCGGCCAGAAGCTCACCACCGGCAAGCAGGCCGAGTGCTACGCGAACGAGTTCATCGGACTGCACCTGAAGTCGATCGCGAACGGCGAGACCTACGCCAGCATCGGCGACGTGCAGACCAAGCTCCGCACCCAGGTCGCCGAGGCACAGAAGGCCAACGACCCGAAGCTGGCCGACCTGCAGAAGCAACTCACCGACGTCAACACCCAGCGGGAAACCCTCTTCAAGGGTGAGACCCTGCGGGGCCTGCTGCTGACCTCGTACGGCTTCAGCGAGTTCGGCACCAAGGCCGACCAGGGCGCGACGGTCACCTACCTCGCCGCCGCCCTGCTGGCCCTGCTCGGGATCGCCGGCCTGATCCACGCGTTCGTGACGCCCAGGTCTCAGGGCTTCGCGGTTCCGGAACCGAAGGAAGCGACAACGAAGCCTCTTGCCACCGCCTGACGCTGTCGGCGGAGCTCCGCACCACGCGTCGAGCCCGGCCCGAAACGGGGGCCGGGCTCGACGCGCTTCTGTGAGCAGGAGACGCCCACCATCTTCGAAGCTGCGCAGTGACGGGCGACTCAGGTACAAGTCGACGGCGCCACTGGAAGAGATCGAGTCCGTCACGGCTACGGACTGTCCGGCGGAGGCGCCGAACTGCTGGTGATGATGATCGGCCCGTTCGTCGGGCTGGCCGTGCCCCTGTTACCCGCCCAGATCCTGTGGGTCAATCTGCTCACCCACGGCCCGTCCGGCGTCGCGCTCGGCGCCGAACCCGCCTCCCCCACCGTGATGACCCGGCCGCCGCGCTCGCCCCAGGAGTCCGTCCTCGGCGCCGGCTTGGCCTGGGCGGTACTCGTCGGCGGCGCCTTCATCGCGATGTGCGTGCTCGGCGCGGCGCTAGTCGCCGCCCGTTTCGGCGCGCCGTGGCAATCGGTCGCGTTCGTCGTGCTCGGTCTGGCCCAGCTCGGCGTCGCGGCCGCGGTGCGCGCCCCCGCCGGCGCGGCGGCCCACGTAACCGCGGGCTCGTCGCCGCGATCGCGGTATCCGCCGTGCTGCAGATCGCCGGAGTGGCGTGGGCGCCGCTACGGGCACTGCTCGGCACCCAGCCGCTGACGCTCACCGAGCTGGCCGCCTGCGCCGTGGTCGCGACGCTGCCCGGCGGGGGGCTGGTCGTGACGCGAATCGTCGCGCGGCGAGGACGTAGGCCCTCCCCGATCGGGACATCGGGCTCTGCCACCACACCGGCCAACCGGGCGAGGATCGAGGCAACGAGGGAGGTGTGACCGGAGTGTTCCCTGAAATGTCCTGGTTCTACGGGCCCGAGCTGCCGTTCGTCGTCGTGATTGTCGCGGCAGCCGCCCTGGCCACGGCGCTGATCGTCGGTACGGTCCGCTCCCACCGGCATCCGAACGGAGGCACACGATGAGGAACCGAGTCGTGGTCGGCACCGACGGCTCCGACCACAGCCTGCGAGCGGTGGAGCTCGCCGCGCGCGAGGCCACCGTGCGGGATCTGCCGCTGCATGTGGTGTACGCCTACCTCTGGCCGTACATCGCGGTGCCGCCCGGCGCGGCGCCGGTGAGCCTGTCCGACGCGGATCTCCGCCGCGACGCGGAGCAGGTCGTACAGGCAGCTGTCGACCGTGCCCGCGAGGCGCAACTCTCGGTGACCGTCACCGGAGAGGCGATCACCGGCGCACCCGCACCGACACTCATCGACCAGTCACGGACCGCCGCGCTGGTCGTCGTCGGCAACCGGGGGCTCGGCGGGTTCACCGGACTGCTCGTCGGATCCGTCGCCGTTCAACTGGCCGCGCATGCCGCCTGCCCGGTGCTGGTCGCCCGTGGGCGCCCTGAACCGGCCGGGAACGTGCTGATCGGTATGGACGGTTCACCGGCCAACGAGCCCGCCGTCGGGTTCGCGTTCGAGGAGGCAGCACGCCGCGGTACCGACCTGACCGCGCTGCACGCCTGGACCCACCCCGTCCGCGCCGAACCAGGTGACACGCTTCCCCTCGTCTACGACGCCGCCATGGTCGAAGCCGAAGAAGAACGAGTGCTGGCCGAGGCGCTCACCGGCTGGCGCGACAAGTACCCCGATGTCACCGTGCACCGCCGGCTGGTTCGCGGCTCGGTCCGCCAGGCTCTCATCGACGCGACCGAACACGCCCAACTGGCCGTCGTCGGCTCACGCGGCCGCGGCGGGTTCACCGGGCTGCTGCTCGGTTCGGTCAGCCAGGCGGTCCTGCACCACGCCGCCTGCCCCGTCGCCATCGTCCGCCAAGGCTAGGCACCGAGCCATTCATGCATAGGTAGGAACCTTCGATCCTTCCGCCGATCGCACCCGGGGGCGACGCTTGAGGTGGAAGGACGCGCCACAGCCCGAAAAGGGTTGCGGAGCAGTCCCGGCCTGAAGGCCTGAGCTGGTTGTCCGCTCAGGCCTCCGGTCCGTTGTCCAGTCGTCGGATGCGGTCTCAGGTGTGCGACAGCACGACCTTCAAGGCGCCGGTCTGCGCCGGCCGGGCGAAGACGTCGTACGCGTCGATGATGTCGTCGAGGACGAACCGGTGCGTGATCATGTGGCCGGTGTCGAGCTGCCCCGCGGCGACCATGGTCAGCAGCTTCGGGGTGGAGTACGTGTCGACCAGCCCGGTGGTGATGGTGACGTCACGGATCCACAGGTCTTCCAGGTGCAGTGTCGCCGGCCGGCCGTGCACCCCGATGTTGGCCACCCGGCCGCCCGGGCGGACCAGTGTGGTGCACAGCTCGAACGTCTCCGGCACCCCGACCGCCTCGAGTACCGCGGCCGCGCCGAGCCCGTCGGTGATCGAGCGGACGACCTCCAGTGGGTTGTCCTCGGGCCTGACGGTGATGTCGGCGCCGAACTGCTTGGCCGCCTGCAACCGGCTGTCGGCCTTGTCGACGGCGATGATGTGGGAGGGCGAGTACAGCCGGGCGGTGAGGATCGCGGCCAGCCCGATCGGCCCGGCACCCACCACGACGACGGTGTCGCCAGGCCGGACGTTCCCGTTGATCACGCCGACCTCGAACGAGGTGGGCAGGATGTCGGCCAGCAGCACCGCCGCCTCGTCGCTGATCGAGTCCGGCAGCTTGTAGGTGGACAGGTCGGCGAACGGGATCCGGGCGTACTCGGCCTGCACGCCGTCGACCAGGTGCCCCAGGATCCAGCCGCCCCCGCCCAGGCACTGACCGTAGCGGCCCTGCCGACAGTAGACGCAGGTCCCACAGGCGGAGATGCACGAGGCGAGGACCCGGTCACCGACCCGCAGCCCGCTGACGGCGCTACCCACCTGCTGCACCGTGCCGACCGCCTCGTGACCCAGGACCCGACCCGGCACGACCGCCGGCACGTCCCCGCCGAGGATGTGCAGATCGGTGCCGCAGATCGTCACCGCATCCACCTTGATGACCGCGTCCCGCGGGTCGGCGACCTGCGGATCGGGCACTTCGGTCCAGTTCTTCTGCCCCGGCCCGCCGTACACCAATGCCTTCATGGCTTCCTCCCTAGCGCCGCTGGTGTCCACGCTTACCGTGCGCCCGGTCCCCCGGTGTCTTTCAGTGGCCAACGGCCGCACCGGTCGGGCCGAAAGTCCTTCGCACATGGACGCCCCTTCTCGGCAGCCCGAAGGGCTCCGTTGCGTTGAGCTGAGTGTTGGCAGGATCGAGGCAGACGTGGGCAGTGATGTCATCGGCCCGGCTGCGCCCCGGGCGGGCGCCGAAGTCGGCGTTCGCCCGGTTCCGGTTCCCGGCCGAGGTGATCGTCGTCGCGGTCCGCTGGTACCTGCGGTACCGCCTCTCCTACCGAGACATCGAGGGACTGCTGGTCGAACGCGGCATCGAGGCCGACCACGTCACCGGGTACCGGTGGGGCAGCGGTTCACTCCACTGCTGGCTGACGCCGCCCGATCCAGCCGCCACCCACCGGGCAACAGGTGGCACGTCGACGAGACCTACGTCAACGTCAACGGAGTCTGGCGGCACGTGTACCGGGCGGTCGACCAGTACGGGCGGGTCATCGACGTGCTGGTCTCGGCGCGTCGCGACGCTGACGCGGCCCGGCGGTTCTTCCGCCGGGCATGCGATCCTCGATGCCGAGCAAGACGCGCGGTCAGCGGCAGATGAGCGCCTTGCTCAAGATGGGACGACGTACGACGCGACAACGTGGCCGCTGTGACCAGCATCGCGGCGAATTGTCGCAGGCGGCGCTCTGGAAAGCGTTAGTCAGATACCCAGTTGGCCAAGCTTGCGCCCAGCGGCGTGAGCTGGAATGCCAGTAGCGCCACACACAGGATCGTCGCGGTGATCGCGGACGTTCGCATGACGGGTCGGCAATGCCGCCAGGTTGCGGCCACCATCACCGCGCCGGCGAGCGAAAGTAACCCGGTCAACGCGACGCCGAACTCGGTCACGAGGAAGCCGAGGATCACCAACCAATTCAACGGGTTCAGCCATCCGCCGTCGCCGCCAATGATGTTGCTGGGTGCGATATTGGGCCGGGTGCTGCTAAACAGGGGGCGTCCGGGTACCACGAAGTAGAACACGTACGGCGCGAGCGTGGCGGCGGCGTAGACGGCGACCACGCTCAGCTGTATCGCCGCGAGCAACTTCGCGCCGGCAAGGCGACTGGGCCGTGAGGTCGCCGCTACCTGCGTGGTTACGCTCGTCGTTCCCATACCGACCTCCGCTCGTCCGGTGCGCCGGGACGATCACCGTACCTTACCGATGTTCGTCCCCTGACAGAGCCGTTCACCGGTTTCAGACGGGACCATGGGCCAACGCCCGCTCATCGGCTACTTATCTACTGGTGTTTGAAGTTCCCCCCGGGATGTGGACACCGGGTTATGCCGCGATCTGCTGGACGGTAGTGGATCCGAGACGTTGTTCGTAGTCGGCGGGACTGAGGTAGCCGAGCGCGGAGTGGCGCCGGCGGTGGTTG
>NZ_JBLYUB010000057.1:0-6731 GCF_049999945.1 Planosporangium spinosum
CCGTGCGTTCCTCCTCCACGTCGCTCGGAGGACGCGCGTACAGCAACTTCGGCATGAAAGACCGCCTCCCCACCAGCATCCCACCGGCAGAAGCGATCTACACCTGCAAAGAGGAACCGAGCACTAAGCCCTGGCGGGCCCGCGAGGCCGAGCGGCTGCTGCTCGGCGGGCCGGCGGACGAGGCGGCGTTCCGCCGGTCGGCGGAGGCCGAGATGGCTGCCGCGGCCGTGCGGCAGGGGAACGCGTTCAAGGTCGCCCTCGCCATCTCCACGATCGTCGCCACCCTGCGCGAGCTGAGCAAGGAGGCAGCCCCGCGATGAGCATCGAGTACGTCGAAACCGAGAGCACGACCGGCTCGACGAAATACGTCGGCCGCGGGGTCGAGCGGCTCGACGGGCCGGCCAAGGTCACCGGCCAGGCCCGCTTCGCCGCCGAGCACCACTACCCGGACCTGGCCCACGCCGCGCTCGTGCACGCCACGATCGCGCGGGGCCGCATCACCGCCATCGACACGGCCGCGGCCCGCGCCGTGCACGGCGTGATCGCCGTCCTCACCCACGAGAACGCGCCGGCCATGAAACCCGCCCGCAAGATGAGCTTCCTCAACCTCAGCTCGATCGCCTCGGGCTCGTCGGTCAACTACCTGGCCACCGACGAGGTGCACTGGAACGGCCAGCCGATCGCGGTCGTGGTCGCCGAGACGCCGGAGACCGCGCGGTACGCCGCGTCGCTCGTGCGGCCGGCGTACGAGGAGCTGCCCGCCGCGGTGGACTTCGCGGCCGAGGCCCCGAACGCCGTCCCCGAGAAGGGCAACCCGCTGATGGAGAGCGGGGCCGACAAGGGGGACGCGACGGCCGCGCTGGCCGCCGCGCCCTTCTCGGTGGACCTCGACTTCAGCACGCCGCAGCACAACCACAACGCCATCGAGCCGCACGCGACGACCGCCGTGTGGGACGGTGACCGGCTGACCCTGCACGAGGGCACGCAGAACATCCCCTGGCTGCGCAAACATCTGGCGCAGCGATTCGGGGTGCCCGAGAAGTCGATCCGGGTACTGTCCCCGTTCGTCGGCGGCGGGTTCGGTGGGAAGTCACGGGCCTGGGCCGGCACGCTGCTCGCCGCGCTGGCCGCCCGGGCGACCGGCCGCGCCGTACGGCTGGCGCTCACCCGCGCGGGCGTCTACCACACGGTCGGCGGGCGCACGGTCAGCACGCAGCGGGTCGCGCTGGGCGCGGATGCGCAGGGCCGGCTGACCGCGCTCATCCACACCAGCGTCTCCCGGACCGGCCGGGTGGGCGGCATGCCCGAGCCGATCACCGAGGCTTCCCGCCACCTGTACGCCGCCCCGAACATCCACCTGCGCCAGGACTCCGTCCCGCTCGACCTGTTGACCAACACCTTCATGCGGGCCCCCGGCGCGTCCATCGGCACCTTCGCCCTGGAGTCGGCCGTGGACGAGCTGGCCTGGGAGCTGGGCATGGACCCGATCGAGCTCCGGATGCGCAACGAGCCTGAGCGCGACCCGGTGGGCGGCCAGAGGTTCACGCACCGGATGCTGCGGGAGGCGTACGCGCGGGGAGCCGAGCGGTTCGGCTGGCGCGAGCGCGACCCGCGGCCGGGCGCGATGCGGGACGGCCGGTGGCTGGTCGGCATGGGGGTGGCCACCGCCCACCACGGGTCGATGCGCATGCCCGCGAGCGTCACCGTGCGGCTGGGCTCCGACGGCACGGTCGTGGTGCGCAGCGGCCTGCACGAGATGGGCATGGGCACGGCGACCGTACAGGCGCAGATCGCCGCCGACGAGATGGGCGTGCCGCTGGAGTCCGTACGCGTGGAGTACGGCGACTCCGCCTTGCCGCCGGGCGCCGGCGCGATCGGCTCGGTCCAGACCGCGAGCGCCGCGGCGGGCGTGCTGGCCGCGTGCGGCAAGCTGAAGAAGTCTGTCCTCGCCCTGGCCGGCCGTGCGCCCGGCTCACCCCTGCGGGGCCGCAGGATGGAGGAGCTGGAAGCCCGCGACGGCGGCCTCTACCACCGTGGCGGCGGCCAGACGTACACGGACATCCTGACCGCGGCCGGCCGCGACCACGTAGAGGCGGAGTCGAAGGGGAACATGCTGGGCTTCGTCGCCCGGACCGTGCGCGACCGCCGGCGCTGGGTACGGGCGACATCGGGGGCGCAGTTCTGCGAGGTCCGGGTGGATCCCGACACCGGGGAGGTGCGGGTGTCGCGCTGGCTGGGCGTGTTCGACGTCGGCACGGTGATCAACGCGCGCACCGCGGCGAGCCAGCTGCGCGGCGGCATCGTCATGGGTATCGGCATGGCGCTGTCGGAGCAGACGCTGATCGACCACCGCAACGGCCGGATCATGAATCCGAGCCTGGCCGAATACCACGTGCCCGTGCACGCCGACATCCCGCGCATCGACGTCCAGTGGCTCGACGAGCCGGACCCGACCATGCCACTGGGCCTGCATGGGATCGGGGAGGTGGGCATCACCGGCGCCGCCGCAGCCGTGGCCAACGCCGTGCGGCATGCCACCGGTAAACGCGTGCTCGACCTGCCGATTACCCTCGACAAGCTGCGGTGAAGACCTGACCGTTACCGGGCTGTCGACATGCTCGGTCCGCTCAGCCCGGCTGTCACCGAGGAAGGCTCCTGCACCCGGCCGGCCCCACCACAGCTCACCGGGGCAGCGTCTTCCCGGGTGGTTGGTCGAGGATCTAGGCCGCCGGCTCGGTGAGCTCCGGCAACTCCGGGCCGTGCGGGATGTCGATGCGCGGTTCGCCCGTGCGCAGCGCGCGCAGAATGACGCGGCCGACGTACTCAGCGGTGTGCACGACCATCCCGGGTCGCGGTGGCGGTGCGCCCGGCAGCAACCGTCCACCGGCGAACTCCGACGCCGTGACCGACGGCAGCACCAGCGAGACGTCGATGCCGTCGTCCGCGAATTCCTTGCGGGCAACCTCGGTGAGCATGTTCACCGCGGCCTTGGAGGCCGCGTAGCCGCCGACGCCCGGCGGGGAGAGCCGCGTCGTGCCCGAGCTGACGGTGACGATGCGCCCGGCATGCTGCCGGCGCATCACCGGCAGGACCGCTTGCAGCCCGGTGACCACGCTGACCACGTTGAGGTTCAGCAGCTGCAGGTACGCGGCCGGGTCGATCTCCTCCAGCCGGAGGTGGAAGCTGGCGCCCGCGTTGAGGACCAGACCGTCGACACGGCCGTGGCGGTCCACCGCAGCCTGCACCAGTGCCCGCTGCTGCTCAGGTTCCGTCACGTCGGTCGGCACCGCCAGCGCTCCACCCAACTCGCCACTCAGGGCGGTGAGACGCTCGGCGCGCCGGGCGGCGAGGACCGGCAGCGCTCCGGCGGCGTGCAGGAGGCGGGCGGTGGCTTCCCCGATGCCGGAGGAGCTTCCGGTGACGATGACGACCTTGCCGGTCAGATCAAGAAGGCCAGGCACCTGATCATTGTGGCACCCCGCCGGCATCGGCCGCCCGGAGGGCACTCCTACAACGAGCACAGGCCGCACCAGGGCATCGCCAACGCTCGCCCGCTCAAGCCACTGCCCGAACCGATCACCGATCCGGGCCGAATTACCCAACTCGACATCCGCCGACGTGACCGTTTCGGTGGCATCCTTCACGAGTACGACATGCCGCTTGATCTGGGTGGATGAGATTTCGGCAGGCACAGCGCCGGTAGGAACCAGTAGGCCTCCCGTGCCGATCGGCGCGGCAAGAAATCGCACAATAAGCCCGGGTTGCGCTCGTAATCGGCCGCTTTCGGGTTCGAGTCCATGGTGCGCACCGCAGGTACTTTGTCGCTGGAACCGGTCATCGAGTGGTCCTGGCTGAGCCGGTGTCCGCGAGGTAAAGGTGGTAGGAGCTCATTCGGGGAGCAGCCCGCACTAGCTGACAGGCGCAGCACTTGACCTGGCGCGGTAACGGACGTGGTAACAGCGAAGATCGAGAAGTGGCGGATGCGATGGCACGGGGCAGGACTGAAGAGTTGGAAGCTGCCGTTCTGTCCGCTTCTGCGTACCTATTAGCACTGTCCAACATGGCATACCAGAATCTGGGGGTCAAGGGGTCGTCGGTTCAAATCCGGCCGTCCCGACGCAGGTCACAGGCTTGATCCAGGTTTCTGGATTGACCCTGGGGACCGCGTTGATCTTTGCTGTGCATCTGTGGCGCACCTTGACCGGCGGTCAAGGAGAGTGCTCCGCGGACTCCGACTCGGGAAGGGAGTGGACGTCCGTGCGACGTGCCGACGCACCACTGGCCCCAACGCGCACCAGAGAGGGCGTTGGCGACTAAACCGGTAGTTCTCAGGTTCCGGTATCGGTGACCGATAGTTCCGCTACCCAATGGAGTGCCAGCCTCAACGGCGGATGGATCGGGGTCAGCGGTGTTGCGTCTTCGGAATCTGAGCGTAGGTCGGCGCTTGGCCGCGTCGTTCCTGATCGTGGGGCTGTTGATCGTGGCAGCGGCCAGTGCCGGACTGTGGGGTCAGGCGCGCCAGCACGACGCCGACCAGCGGTTGGCTCGGCTGACCCAGCTCAAGGACGACATCCAGGCGGTGAACTACGGGGTGGCCGACGTCACCGGCTGGCAGGGGCTGGTCGTGGCCGACGCGGGCGCCTTCGGCGGGGTGGCGGCTACTGATGCGGGCTCTTACAACCGTAAGGGCGAGCTGGCGAGCAAGAAGAAGCTCTACGACGCGCTTGACCGTGTTCACGTCGCGGACCTGACTCCGGCGGAGCGTGCGAAGTTCGACAAGCTGCGCCCGGCGTGGGATTCGTTCTTCACCTGGGATGACAAAATCATGGCGCTGCTCCGCCAGGACACCCAGCAGGCCCGCGCCGAAGCGATGACCAATATCAACGGTGGTCCGGCGGCGGAGGCGTACACACAGGCGTCGACGGTAGCCGGAGAACTGGAAGAGTCGATCGACGCGCGCAACGCCCAGTTGCGCCGCGCGGCGGATCGCGCGGTGACGACGAGCCGTCAGGTCCTGCTCGGCGCGGTGGTGGCGGCGCTGGTGCTCGCGCTGGTGCTCAGCATGTGGGTCACCCGGTCCGTGGTTCGCCCGTTGGCGACTGCGGTCGATGTGCTGAGGCGGATAGCCGAGGGCGACATGACTATGCGCACGAACCTGCGTACCAACGACGAGTTGGGTCGACTGGGCCGGGCGGTCGACGCCAGCATCGAGTCACTGCAGGCCACTCTGGCCGCCATTTCCGAGCACGCGACGGCACTGAATGACTCTTCCGAGGATTTGGCCAGAGTGTCGCAGCAGATGGCGGGATCAGCTGACGAGACCAGCGCGCAGGCCGCTGCCGTGACCGCGGCGGCGCAGCAGGTTTCGTTCAACGTCTCCACCGTGGCTGCGGGCGGCGAGGAGATGGGCGCGTCTATCAGGGAGATTTCCAACAGCGCTAGCGATGCCGCGTCCGTCGTGGAGAGCGCGGTATCGCGCGTCGAGGCCGCGACCGAGGTGATGGACGGGCTGCGGCAGTCCTCGGCGGAGATCGGTGACGTGGTGAAGCTGATTACCGCGATCGCGGCGCAGACCAACCTGCTGGCGCTCAACGCCACCATTGAGTCGGCCCGTGCAGGGGAGGCGGGCAAGGGATTTGCTGTCGTCGCGGGTGAGGTCAAGGAACTGGCGCAGGAGACCGCGCGTGCCACCGAGGACATCGTGCGCCGTGTCGAGGCGATTCAGTCCCAAACCGCCAACGCGGCAACGACGATCACTGAGATCGGCCAGACCATGGGTCGCATTCGCGACTACCAGACCACGATCGCGACGGCCGTGGAGGAGCAGACCGCGACGACCAGCGAGATGAATCGCAACGTCAACGCCGCCGCGGCTGGTAGTGGGGAGATCGCCCACAACGTCGCCCGGGTAGCGGCCGCGGCCGAGGTCACCACCTCCGGCGTAGCCCAGGCCAAGCAGGCCGCCGACGAACTCGCCGACGTGAGCGTCGCGCTGCGCGAGCTGGTCGCGAGGTTCCGCATCTGACCACCAGCGGCACCACGGTGACAGTGGCTGTCGTCACGACCTTCCGTGGTAACGGACGAGAACAGTAACCGCGACGGCAGCCGTGGCAGATGTGATGCCTCATGCTGCGGTGCTACTGGTGACGCAAATCGGACTGGGTCGGGGACCAGTTGGGGACCACACGTCATGAGCGATGCCGCACGCGCCGCGCCCCTTGACATGTCAACCGGGGTCGCATACCGCCCTTGACGTGCGCAGACGTGTAACGCAACGTCCTGGGGGTCAAGGGGTCGTCGGTTCAAATCCGGCCGTCCCGACGCTGTAGGTGCCGAAAATGCCGTTCGGGCAGCTCAAGCGGCGTGTCGGTATTCGTGGAGGATGCCGCCGAGTCGATCGCGTCGTCGGATGTCGAGGTGGTCGAGGTGGTCGAGGTGGTCGAGGTGGTCGAGTGTGTCCGGTGCGGTGATCGGTTGGGGGAGCGGGCGGAGGGGCGCCGTGGCGTGGAGAGCGCGGTGGGGCCGGTGTTCGTTGTAGAAGGTCTAATGGCAGCGCAAGGGACGCCCGTACCAGCCGTTGGCCGTTAGGCCGGGTTATCGAGATCTGAGCTGTGTCAAGGATCTTGGACAGGTCCTCGTGGGTTTGCTGGTCAGGCGGCGATGCGGATCTGGTAGTCGGTGAGGGCTTCGGCTGGGGTGCGGTAGTCGAGCGCAGAGTGCAGCCGCTGCCG
>NZ_JBLYUB010000058.1:0-6378 GCF_049999945.1 Planosporangium spinosum
GCTTCAACTACCTGGGCCAGTTCGACCGGCCGGCGGGCGGTGCCGGGCTGCTCGGTGCCCCGGTCGGTGGGCTCGGTGGCGACGCCGATCCGCAAGCCACCCGGGCGCACCTGTTGGAGATCGTGGGCAGCGTCAACGACAAGTGCCTGGAGTTCACCTGGGAGTACGCCAGCGGAATCCACACCGACAGCACCGTCCGGCGCCTGGCCGACCGGTTGGTCGACGCCCTGCACGAGATCATCGCGCACTGCGCGCAGCCCGGCGCTGGTGGCCGTACCCCGTCGGACTTCCCCCTCGCGCGCCTCGACCAGGCGCAGGTCGACCTGCTGGCCGGCGACGGCAGGGACGTCGACGACATCTACCCACTCACCCCGATGCAGGCCGGCATGGTCTTCCACAGCCTCGTCGACGGGGTGTCCGGCGCGTACTTCAACCAGGTGCAGCTCCGGCTGACCGGGGTGTCCGACCCCCGGGCGTTCGGCGCGGCGTGGCAGTACGTCGTCGACCGCACCCCGGTGCTGCGCAGCCGGATCGTCTGGGAAGGTCTGGACGAGCCGCTGCAGGTGGCGCAGCGTGAGGCGGCCGTCCCGGTCACGTACCTCGACTGGCGCGAGCTGTCGGAGAACGACCGGCACGACGAACTGGCCCTGCTGGTGGCCCGCGACCGCGCCGAAGGGTTCGACCTGGCCGTCGCGCCGCTGATGCGGCTGACGGTGGCCACGGTCGCCGCGGACGAGATCCTGCTGATCTGGACCTTCCACCACGTGCTGCTCGACGGGTGGAGCGCGGCCCAGGTGTTCGGCGAGGTCTGCGACCGGTACGCGGCGATCGTCCACGGGCGGGCCACCGCGCCGGTCGCGCGGCGCCCGTTCCGCGACTACCTGCGCTGGCTCGGCGAGTGCGACCAGCGGGAGGCCGAGGAGTACTGGCGGGGCGTCCTCACCGGCTTCGAGTCCACCACACCGCTGCCGTTCGACCGCCAGCCGACCGAGGCCCACCGCGCGGAGTCCGGCGCGCGGGTACGCATGGCGCTGTCGCCCACGCGGTCACGCCAGCTCCGCGACGTGGCGCAGCGCCACGGGTTGACGGTGAACACGGTGGTGCAGGGGGCGTGGGCGCTGCTGCTGTCGCGCTACAGCGGCGAGCCGGATGTGGTCTTCGGTACGACGGTGTCGGGGCGGCCGGCCGACCTTGCCGGGGTCGAGTCGATGGTGGGCATGTTCATCAACACGCTGCCCACCCGGGTGACGGTCGGCGCCGGTGCGCGTCTGGTGGAGTGGCTACGCGACCTGCAGGCGCAGCAGTCGGAGTCGCGGCGGTTCGAGTACGTGTCGCTGGCGCAACTGCAGACCTGGACCGACCTGCCGGGCGGCGCCAACCTGTTCGACAGCATCGTCGTGTTCGAGAACTACCCGTTCGACGACGACGCCATCACCGCGCACGGCCTGGGCATCCACCAGCTGCAGGACCTGGAGCCGACCAACTATCCGCTGAGCGTGGTGGTGGAGCCGGCCGACGCGCTGACGGTCGCTCTCGACTACGACCCCGCCTTCTTCGACGTGGCCACGGTCGAGCGGTTGGCGGGCAGCCTGCGGACGGTGCTGGACGGGTTCGTCGACGACCCGGCCCGGCCGGTGGCGGAGATTCCGGTGGTGGCCGGGGCGGAGGGCCACCGGGTGCTGGTGGAGTGGAACGACACCGTGGCCGAGGTGCCGGACGGTACGGTGCCGGATCTGTTCGCCGCGCGGGTACGCCGGTCGCCGGAGGCGGTGGCGGTGGTCTGCGGTGACGTCGAACTGTCGTACGCGGAGCTGGACGAGCGGGCCAACCGGCTGGCCCACCGGCTGATCCGGCTCGGCGTACGCCCCGAGGACCGGGTCGGCGTGCTGGCCGACCGGTCGGCCGACCTCGTCGTCGCGGTCCTCGCGGCCGTCAAGGCGGGCGGCGCCTACCTCCCCATCGACGTGAAGGCACCGGCGGACCGGATGCGACTGGTACTGCGCGAGGCCGGTGCGAGGGTACTGGTGACCGACCGGGCGTGGCGGGCAACCGCCGAGGTCATCCACGGTGGTGACGTGGTGGTCGCCGACGCTTCCCTGGACGCGGAGCCGGCGGATGCACCGGCGGTGGCGGTGGATCCCGACAACCTGGTCTATGCCGAGTACACCTCCGGGTCGACGGGCGTGCCCAAGGGCGTGGCGGTGCGGCACCGGGACGTCGTCGCGTTGGCGTTCGACCGGCGGTTCACCGGTGACGTGCACCGGAGGGTCCTCGTCCATTCCCCGCTGGCGTTCGACGCGTCGACGTACGAGTTGTGGGTGCCGTTGCTGCGTGGTGGTCGGGTGGTGGTGGCGCCGCCGGGGGACCTGGACGTGGAGTCGCTTCGCCGGCTGGTGGTCGGGCACGGGGTGACCGGGGTGTGGTTGACCTCGGGGTTGTTCCGGGTGGTGGCGCAGGAGGATCCGGGGTGCCTGGCCGGGGTGCGGGAGGTGTGGACCGGCGGGGATGTGGTGCCGGCGGGTGCGGTGCGTCGGGTGATGGCGGCGTGTCCGGGTCTGGTGGTGGTCGACGGGTACGGGCCGACGGAGACGACCACGTTCGCCACGTCGTATCCGATGGCGTCGGTGGATGAGGTGCCGGAGGTGGTGCCGATCGGGCGGCCGTTGGACAACATGCGCGTCTACGTGCTGGATGAGTGGTTGCGGCCGGTGCCGGTGGGGGCGCCGGGGGAGTTGTGTATCGCGGGTGCCGGGTTGGCGCGGGGTTATCTGGGCCGGCCGGGGTTGACGGCGGAGAAGTTCGTGGCCGACCCGTTCGCCGAGCTGTTCGGCGAGCCGGGCGGCCGGATGTACCGGACCGGGGATGTGGTGCGGTGGCGGGCCGACGGGGTGGTGGAGTTCGTCGGCCGGGTCGACGACCAGGTCAAGATCCGTGGTTTCCGGATCGAACTCGGCGAGATCGAAGCCGCCGTGGCCGCGTACCCCGGAGTCTCGGACGTCGCCGTCGTCGCCCGCCAGCAGGAGTCGACCGACCGGCAGGTCACCACCAAACGGCTCGTGGCCTACGTCGTATCCGTGCCCGGCGCCACCGTGGACCACGCCGAACTGCGGGCATACCTCGCCTCCGTCCTCCCCGACTACATGGTGCCGTCGGCGTTCGTGGCGCTCGAATCAATGCCGTTGAGCGTCAACGGCAAGCTGGACCGGCGGGCGTTGCCGGCGCCGGACTTCGGCACGGTGGCACAGGACGGCTACGTCGCGCCGCGGACCGAGGCCGAGCGGATCCTGGCCGGGGTCTGGGCCGAGGTGCTGGGGGTGGAGCGGGTCGGGGTCGAGGACAACTTCTTCTCCCTCGGCGGCGACTCGATCCTGAGCATCCAGGTGGTGTCCCGGGCCCGGCGGGCGGGGCTGAGCCTCATGCCCCGCGACCTGTTCGTCCACCAGACCGTCGCCTCCCTCGCCGCCCACGCCGGTGACCCGGCCACCGCGGCCCTTCCGGAGACCGCCGATCAGGGTCCGGTGGTCGGCGAGGTGCCGTTGACGCCGATCCAGCGGTGGTTGTTCGAGGTGGCGCCGGGGTCGGAGGCGTGGTTCGACCAGTCGCTGCTGGTGGAGCTGTCCGGCGTGGTGGACGTGGGCGCGTTGCGGGCAGCGTTCGCGGCGCTGCTGGCGCAGCATGACGCGCTGCGGATGCGGTACGAGCGGGTCGACGGTGGGTGGCGGCAGGTCAATGGGCCGGTGGCGCCGGTGGAGGTGCTGGAGTGCCGTGACCTGTCGGGTCTGGACGCCGCGCGGCAGCGGTCCGAAATGGACCGGGTGGTCGCCGAGGTGCACGCCGGGTTCGATCTGGCGAGTGGGCCGCTGGTGCGGGCGGTGTTGTTCGTGCGGGGCGGTGTGCTGTCGCCGGTGTTGTTCGTGGCGGTGCATCACCTGGTGGTCGACGGGGTGTCGTGGCGGATCCTGCTGGAGGACCTGGAGACGGCCTATGGCCAGGTGGTGCGGGGTGAGCCGGTGCACCTGGGTGCGAAGTCGACGTCGTTTCGGGACTGGGCGTACCGGTTGGTCGCGCACGCGGGTTCGGGTGGGTTCGACGACGAGGTGGCCTACTGGGCGGGGGTGGCCGAGGGTGCCGTGGTGGGCCTGCCGGTTGATGGTGATGGGGCGAACACGGTGGGGTCGGCGCGGTCGGTGTCGGTGCGGCTGGACGAGGCGGCGACGCGGGCGTTGTTGCAGGACGTGCCGGGGGTGTATCGCACGCGGGTCAACGACGTGCTGGTGGCGGCGTTGGGTCGGGTGCTGGCCGGCTGGGTCGGCTCCGACCGGGTGCTGGTGGATCTGGAGGGGCACGGTCGGGAGGAGGAGTTGTTCGACGGGGTGGACCTGTCGCGGACGGTGGGGTGGTTCACGTCGATGTTCCCGGTGGTGGTCACCGACTGTGCCGAGTGGGGTGATGGGCTCAAGGCGGTCAAGGAGCGGCTGCGGGCGGTGCCGCGGCGGGGGATCGGCTACGGCGTCCTGCGCTACCTGACCGACCGGCTGCCCGAGTCAGCCGCGCCGCGGGTCAGCTTCAACTACCTGGGCCAGTTCGACCGGCCGGCGGGCGGTGCCGGGCTGCTCGGTGCCCCGGTCGGTGGGCTCGGTGGCGACGCCGATCCGCAAGCCACCCGGGCGCACCTGTTGGAGATCGTGGGTAGCGTCAACGACAAGTGCCTGGAGTTCACCTGGACGTACTCGGAGAACCTGCACCACGAGGCGACGATCGCGGCGCTCGCGGACCGGCTGGTGCGGGCGCTGGGCGAGATCGTCGCGCACTGCGCGCAGCCGGGTGCTGGTGGGCGGACCCCGTCGGACTTCCCCCTCGCGCGCCTCGACCAGGTGCAGGTCGACCGGCTCGCCGGCGACGGCCGGGACGTCGAGGACATCTACCCGCTCACCCCGATGCAGGCCGGCATGGTCTTCCACAGCCTGTCCCAGCGGGACGAGGGTGTCTACTTCGAACAGGCGACGTTCGTGCTCGACGGGGTGCCCGACCCGGCGGTGCTGGGGGCGGCGTGGCAGTACGTGGTCGACCGTACGTCGGTGCTGCGCAGCCGGATCGTCTGGGAGGGCGTACCCGAGCCGGTCCAGGTGGTGCAGCGCGAGGTCACGGTGCCGGTCTCGTACCTGGACTGGCGCACACTGTCCGAACAGGACCGGGACTCCGCGCTGGCGCGGGTGCTCGCCGACGACCGCGCCCGGGGGCTGGACCTGGCGGCCGCGCCGCTGATGCGGCTGGTGCTGGCCCGGCTGTCCGACACCGAGGTCCAGGTGGTGTGGACCTTCCACCACGTCCTGCTCGACGGCTGGAGCGTCTTCGGCGTCCTCACCGACGTGTTCGCCGCCCACGCCGCTCTCGGCGACGGCCGGCGACCCGACCTGCCGAGCCGCGCCCCCTTCCGCGAGTTCCTGAACTGGCTGAGCCAACGCGACCAGCGGGAGGCCGAGGACTACTGGCGGGGCGTCTTATCGGGCTTCCCGTCGCCCACCCCGCTCCCGGTCGACCGGCAGCCCGCACCGGGCCATGCCGCGCGCTCCGCGGAGTGGCTGCCGTCCCACCTGGACGAGGCGGACTCCGCCCGGCTCGACCGGTTCGCCAGGCGCCACCGGCTGACCCTCAACGCGGTCGTCCAGGGAGCCTGGGCGGTCCTGCTGTCCCGGTACTGCGGGCAGTCCGACGTGTGCTTCGGCGCGACGGTGTCGGGCCGCCCCGCCGACCTGCCCGGCGCCGACGAGATCACGGGTATCTTCATCAACACCCTGCCGGTACGGGTCCGCGTCGACGACGCCGACGACCTGGCGGCATGGCTCCAGCGGTTGCAGACCGCCCAGGCCGAGGCGCGCCGGTTCGACTTCGTGTCCCTCGCCCAGCTCCAGACCTGGACCGACCTGGTCGGCGGCGTGGACCTGTTCGACAGCGCAGTGGTGTTCGAGAACTACCCGATCAACGACGAGGCCGCAGCGGCGCACGGGCTGCGGCTGCGCGACCTCGAAGCCCGCGAGACGACGAACTTCCCGCTCATCGTCGTGGCGTCGCCGGGCAGGCAGCTGTCGGTCGAGCTGGGATTCGACCCGGCGCTGTTCGACCCCGCGACGGTCCAGCGGCTGGCGTCCCAGCTTCTCCAACTGCTGCGGGAGATCGCGAGCGGCCGCCCCGTACGCGTCGGCGACCTCGATCTCCTGTCGGTCGCGGAGCGGTCCCGGGTGCTGGACACCTGGAACGACACGGGTGACGGGGTGGTGCCGGTGTCGTTGGCGGGGTTGTTCGGGGCGGCGGTGTGCCGGTGGCCGGGGGCGCCGGCGTTGGTGGACGGCGAGGTGACGGTGAGTTTCGCGGAGTTGG
>NZ_JBLYUB010000059.1:0-6178 GCF_049999945.1 Planosporangium spinosum
AACACAACGCCGCCCTCATCTGCCTGGCCCGACGCCGCATCGACGTCCTACACGCCATGCTCCGCGACAAGACCACCTACCAGCCCCGCCCCGTCGCCGCTTGACCAAACCCATAGGGACACCCCCCCAGACACTGATCAGCCTCACGGTCGGCCTCATCGCCGGCATCTGCTTTATCACCTGGGAGCTGCGCCGCCGTGACACCGGCCTGCTGGACGTACGGCTGTTCCGCGAGCGCACTCTCGCCGCAGGCTCGATCACGCTTCTGGTCGTCTTCGGCGTCCAGGCGGGAATCGGCGTGGTCCTCTTCCCGTTCTTCCAGGCCGTACTCGGCTGGTCGGGCCTGCTTTCCACGGTCGCGATGATGCCCATGGCCGTCGCGATGATGATGGCCTCCGGCGTGGCCCCCAAGCTCACCTCACGTACCGGCGCCCGCGCCACCATGGTCGTGGGCATTGCCTTGGCCGGCGTCGGCATGGCGCTCATGGCCCTGTTCGTCTCCGCCAGCGGCGGCTACCCCTCCGTACTGCCCGGCCTACTCGCCATGGGCATCGGCATGGGCCTGTCGATGACCCCCTCCACCGAAGCCATCACCGCCAGCCTGCCGCACCAGAACCAGGGCGTCGCCTCCGCGCTCAACGACGTCACCCGCGAGTTCGGCACCGCGCTCGGCGTTGCCCTGCTCGGCGCACTCGTCTCCGCTGGCTACCGCAGCGCCATCGACGACAGACTGCACGGCATCCCCCAACGCGCTGCGGACACCGCCCGCGAAGGCGTCGCCAACGCCGTCGAGGTCGCGACCAACACCGGACCTCACGCACAGGGCCTGCTCCACGCAGCCCAGCAGTCCTTCGTCGACGGCTGGCAGCAGGCCATGTGGGCAGGTACCGCCATCATGTGCGTCCTGTTCGTATACATCGCCGCCCTCGGCCCCAAGAACACACCCTCACCGGTGACGGCCGAGGCAGATCCCGCTGAAGCCATCGCCGCCTGTGGACGCTCCCGCAATTGACCCAGCCTCCGCTCGCCATTTACACGACGGGCCGGCCGGTCTCGCAAGCCGCAGCCGGTCGGCGGGTCGGGCGAAGCCGACCTGCTCGTCGTCACGTTCGTCGCCACGCGGTCCAACGACTGCATCGCGATGCTGGCCGCACTCGGCTCGGTGCTTGACGAATTCCCGTACCTGCCGGTCGCCGTCGTCGTGGTCGGCGCGGCGGACGCGCCGCGCAGCGTGGGCGCCCGGCGCGCGCCAGTGTTTGCCCTGCCGGAACCGGCGGTGCTGGCGCTGGGCCGTGCCGCCCAGTACGCGGCGTGGCGGCGGGAGCCGGTCGGGAACCGGCCCGCCCTGCCCGGGGTGGGCCGCGGCACCGCCCGTGGCCTCGCGGAGCGCGCCCTAGCATGCGGCGGCGGCTGGCAGCCGGCCGACGTCGCCCGGCCGCTACCGGGCTGCTACGGCGTGCCGGTCGTGGACACTCATCTCGCCGCCGATGTTGACGAGGCCGTCGCCGAAGCCGAGATGATCGGCTTCCCGGTTGCCGTCAAGGCCGCCGCGCCTGGCATCGTGCACAAGAGCGACATCGGCGCCGTGCGGCTCGGGTGCACGACGCCGCCGCGGTGCGCCGCCCGTACGCCGCAATCGGCGCCGCGACCGGCGCGGACCGGCCCGCAGTCATTGTGCAACCGATGGCCGGGCCGGGCCTCGAGCTGGTGGCCGGGGTCGTACACGATCCGCTGTTCGGCTCGCTGGTCACGCTCGGCCTCGGCGGCATGCATACCGAGCTGCTCAGCGACCGCGCGCTGCGCCTGATGCCGGTCACCGACCGCGCGCTGCGCCTGCTGCCGGTCACCGACCGCGCGCTGCGCCTGCTGCCGGTCACCGACCGCGACGCCGCGGCCATGGGGCCGCGTAGGG
This sequence comes from Planosporangium spinosum, assembly GCF_049999945.1. Taxonomy (NCBI): domain Bacteria; kingdom Bacillati; phylum Actinomycetota; class Actinomycetes; order Micromonosporales; family Micromonosporaceae; genus Planosporangium; species Planosporangium spinosum. The sequence goes on from NZ_JBLYUB010000059.1 coordinate 1,913, forward strand.
CGCGTCCGCATCGCAGGACCGGGGAACGCATACGGATCTGCCAAATTGAGGCATCGGTCGCGTGGGGGAAGGGACTATCCGGCGAGAAGCCGTCAGTGGTGGGACAGCATGCGCAGCGTTTCGGCGTATCGTCCTCGGGCCTCGGCGAACCGGAGGGGTTCGACCGTCTTGACGAGGATCTCCTGGGGGTGCCCGGTGTCGGCGAGGATGTCCATGACCTCGTTGAGGAATGCCTCCAAGGGCATGGCGTTGTCTGCGTTCTGCTGGCCCATCAGCATGGTACGCACTGCCGGGGGCACCAGCTCCAGGACCTCGATGCTGGTATCGGCCAGTTGAACGCGCAGGCTTTCGGTGAAGGAGTGGATGGCGGCCTTGGTGGCGTTGTAGGTCGGTGTGATGGGCAAGGGAACGAAGGCCAGCCCCGAGGACACGGTCATGATGGTCGCCTGGGGTTGGGCGGCGAGGTGGGCGGTCAGTGCGCCCACGAGGCGGATGGGGCCGAGCAGGTTGGTCGCGACGGTGGCCTCCGCCATGGGCAGGAACCCGTCGTTGTGAAGATCTTCCGGCAGCATGATCCCGGCCATCGTGACCAGGACGTTGAGGTCGGGAAAACGCTGCAGTACCTGCGCGGTCACGTCCCGGATCGCGGTCGGGTCGGTGATGTCGAGGGCGACGGATTCGACACCCGGGTTCGCCGCGACGATCTGCGCCAACCTGTCGGCCCGGCGCCCGGCGACGATAACCCGGTTGCGCGCGGTATGCAATCGCAGTGCGAGACCGAGGCCGATGCCGGAGGTCGCGCCGGCGATGAGGACTGTGTTTCCGGTGAGCTTCATCGGTCTACTTCCGTTGGTGGCGTTCATTGGATGGTCGGCAGGGTGGTCAGCCAGTCGGTGACGGTCGCGACGTAGGCGGCCGGGTCGTGGCTGTGCATCGAGTGCGGCATGGTGGGAAAGGACCGGTAGGTGAACGTGTTGCCGGTGCTTTCGACCAGGTAGCGGGCCCGTTCGACCTGCTGCGGGGAGATGGCCCCCACGAGGTTGCCGGTCTGCGGGTCGATGTGGTGGAAGTGGTGGGTGAACAGGATCGGGACCTTGACCTGACGCAGCATGTTCTCGTGGTCGCAGGTGAGCGTCGCCCGTCCGGACGCAAAGGCGTCGCCCCATTCCGGGTCGTACTCGCGGAGGTCCTGCGGCGGGTCGGCGGGGATGGCGGTCGGCGCCTCGCCGGTGCCGGCAGGAGCCATCTGGCGCAGTGCGGCGAGCATCCACCCGGGGACTTCGCGGGCCACCGCGGCCTGCATGCCGGTGAAGTCGCCGATCGACCACTGTGGTCCCAGCCACTTGTGCCAGAGTCGGAACATCGGCCCCATGCCTTGCCGGATCGACTGTCCAACGGCGGGGTTGGTCTCGGAGGCGAAGAGCGGAGCGTCTTCGTAGACCGCGGCGCGTATCTGACCGGGTGCGGCGAAGGCAGACAGCCATGCGGCGACGACGCCGCCGGAGGACAGTCCGCCGACCACGACCGGACAGGCGACGACGCGGTCGATGAACCGGACCAGGTCGCCGCCGATGAGGTCGAGGCTGTAGCGGCCGGGTGTCCACGTGGAGCGGCCCTGACCGCGCAGGTCGACGGCGTAGACCTGGTACCGGTCGGCGAGCAGCCGCATCGCGGCCTCGTAGCCCCACCACGATTCGGTCTGTGCGGGGATGAGCAGCAGCGCAGGGCGCGACGGCGCGCCGGCCACGGCGTAGTTCATACGGATCTCGCCGAGGTCGACGGTCTGTTCGGCGAACGCGTGCGGGACGAAGATGTCGGCGCGGTCTTCTGCTTCCAGGTAGCTCATCGGCCGACTCCGGTCAATGCGACGGTCGCTTGCCAGAGTTGCCTCGCCTTGGCCGCGTCGAGGCCGATCCTGGCCGGCTTCCCAACGGCGGGGTGCCCCTTGATGGCGCCGAGGCCGTCCGGGCCGACGTACGCGTTGCCCGGCACGTTCTGTGTTGCCGCGTACAGCAGGGGCAGGGCCCCGTGTTCGGGGTCGTTGATCAGGAACGCGAAGCGGTTGATGACGTTGGCCCGCGAGTGCGCCGCCAGGGTCGTCGTCGCGATGCCGGGATGGGCGAGCACCGACCGCACCGGGGCGCCCGACGCGTCCAGCCGTCGCTGTAGTTCCAGGGAGAACAGCACGAGCGCGAGCTTGGAGTCGCGGTAGGCGTTCATCCGGTGGTATTTGCGCGCCCGCCAGTCGACGTCGTCGACGTTCAGCTTGGACTGGCGGTGCAGGCCGCTGGTCACGCTGACGACCCGGTCGGTCAGGTGTGGCAGCAGCAGATTGGTCAGCACGAACGGGCCGGTGTAGTTCGTCGCGGTCTGCACGTCAAATCCGTCAGCGGTCCGCGCCGCCGGGATGTCCATGACCCCGGCGTTGTTGATCAGTACATCCAACGGCCCGTCCCACGCCTGCACGAACCGGCGCACCGAGCTGAGGTCGGCCACGTCCAGGCGCCGTATTTCGAACGCACCGCGCATACCGGCGATGGCGCGGCGACCCTTCTCGGTGTCGCGTACGCCGAGCACCACCCGGGCACCGACGCGCCCGAATTCGCGGGCGGCGATCAAGCCGATGCCACTGCCCGCCCCGGTGATGACTACCGTCCGGCCGGTCATGTCCGGCAGGTCGGCTGCTGTCCACTTGGCCATGCGGCCTCCTCGTTCCTATCGGTTGCGCACGCTGGTTCGCGTACGGCGCCATTGCGCTACTCGCCTCAACCAGTGGACGCCACCGAGCAGTCGGGATGAAGGGCTCGCGCAACCACTGACCGGCAGTCAGTGGTTGAGCCCGCCGGCGACTGCGACGATGGAGGCGTTCCGGCCGCCCGACCGCCGCGGGGCGGCACACCGTGGCGGGCCGCCGGCCCGCCGCGGTCGCACCGGCCGGGTGAACGACTCCGAGGAGACCCATGACGCAAACGGTGGACCGCGCAGCCCTGGGCGCCTTTCTGCGCGCCCGGCGCGAGGCGCTGCAACCGGAAGACGTCGGGCTACGGCGCGGGCCGCGCCGACGCACCCGCGGGCTACGCCGCGAAGAGGTGGCCGACCTGTGTGGCATGTCCGCCGATTACCTCGCCCGCCTGGAACGCGGCCACGGACCACAGCCGTCGCAGCCGATGGTCGCCGCCATCGCCCGCGGGCTGCGCCTTACCCCCGACGAACGTGACCACCTGTTCCTGCTGTGCGGCTACCGCGCTACGCGCCAGCGACTGCGCGGCGAGCACGTCAGCCCGGGACTGATGCGGGTCCTGGACCGGCTGCAGGACACCCCGGCACAGGTGATGGGCTCCCTCGGCGAGGCGTTGCTGCAGACGCCCCCCGCCATCGCCCTGCTCGGCGAGCAAACCCACCACACCGGCCCGGCCCGCAGCGCCCCCTACCGCTGGTTCACCGATCCGACCGCCCGCGACCGCTACCACCCCGACGACCACGACTACAACAGCCGGGTCAACGTCGCACTCCTGCGAACGGCAGCCATCCGGGAAGGACCCCGGTCCCAAGCCGCCCACCTCGTCGCGAGCCTGCTCCGTGAGAGCACCGAATTCACCACGCTGTGGCAGCGACAGGAAGTCGGACTGCGCTGGAGCGACACCAAACGATTCGTCCACCCCGAGGTCGGACACCTCGACCTGTTCTGCCAGCACCTCCACGACCCCGACCAGTCGCAGTCCCTACTCGTCTTCACCGCCACGCCCGGCACCGACAGCCACGAAAAACTGGCCCTCCTGAACGTCCTCGGCGTCGACACCTTCCCACCCGGCTGACCCCCGGCGTGTACCTACGCCAGTACCCAGCACACCGCGCGGCCAGGCCGTGCAGCCGAAGACGGTCACCCACCCGTGACGCACGCTCCGACCTGCTCGCCCTGACCGAACCCGACCTCGACGCGCAGGCACGTGTTCGGGCGCGTTCGGGACTGTGGATCTAACGGTGTTTCCGGCCTGACCCGCGGGGCGTGGTGCCCGGCGAGGAAGGTGCCGTGATGACAGCGACACTGGACGATGTGACCGCGAGGAAGAACAAGCCCGAGCCGTCGGCGGAGCAGCAGGCCGCCGAAACGTACTGACAGGACCGCCGGAAACACCGTTCTGAAGTTCCCCCCGGGATGTGGACACCGGGTTATGCCGCGATCTGCTGGACGGTAGTGGATCCGAGACGTTGTTCGTAGTCGGCGGGACTGAGGTAGCCGAGCGCGGAGTGGCGCCGGCGGTGGTT
>NZ_JBLYUB010000060.1:0-5503 GCF_049999945.1 Planosporangium spinosum
GACGACAAGTCAAGCGCAGGGCACACCACCGGCGGCCAGATGCGTTATGAGTCAGCCTCAATCGCCGGCCCCGATCCTGGCAGCAGTCCACCCAGGACCACCACCGCGAGCCTCACAGATGCGTTACGGATGGCGGTCAGATGATCCGTAACACGTCCGGCTAGACGATCTCTTCTAAACCTGCTTGAGTACCTCTGGTTGTCAGCGCGTGGTTGGATCGGCCGCTTTGGCCGCACGCTCGATCTCCATGCACCGGGCCTCCCAGAAGGCCGCGTCGCGATGCGCGGTCGCCTGCCTGGCCATCGTTCCTGTCGATCCGTCGAGCTGTTCACGCAGAATGTCAGCATGTCCGGCGTGCCGGCTGGTTTCGAGAAGCATGTGGACCAGGATGTTGAACAGCTTCACGTTGGGACGCGGCCACCAGGGCGCATGGCCGGGTGAGTCGATGGTGAGGACGGCGATCGTCGCGTCTGAGTGCTCCCAGACGCGACGGTATCGGTCGATGATGTCCTTCCGCGTTTCGTGCTCGGTCGCCCACATGTCGAGGCCACGCTGCGTGGCGTCGTCCCACCGGGGAAGCGGTTCGGGAAAAGGTCGGTCGAAGACCTCGCCGAAGTATCTGGCCTCCCAGATCGACAAGTGCTTGACCAGGCCGAGAAGGTTAGTTCCAGTCGAGGTCATGGGGCGACGCATGTCGTAGTCGGAGAGCGCATCCAGCTTCCAGAGCATCACCGCGCGAAACTCACGTAGATCGTCGTGCAGGTAGTCCTTGACGGCATCATCGATCACGGAGCAGGAGCCTGCCAGGCACCGTCTGCCGGCTCAACCCCGTAGGTCCGGCCGTGGCGGCTCGGGCTTGCGGACCTTGAACCGGACGACCGGCCTGGTGGCGATCCGTGCGACCTCGGTGAGCAGCTCGTCGCCGTCGTAGACGCGGAACGTGTGGTCGGCGGTCTCAACGGTGACGGTGCGGCCGGCGTGGGCCATGCCGACATGGATGCGTTGTCGGGCAATGGTGATCGCGCCGCGACTGCTGATGCGCCGCTCGACGCGGATCGGTTCGGGCGCCGGCGTTGGTGCGGGGCCGGCGGGGCGGGCGTCGCGGATGCGGGCCAGCTCGGCGGGGGTGAGCGGGTTGGGCAGGCTGCGTAGCAGGACGCCGTCGTCGATGAGTTGGAGCAGGCCGAGGTCCGGGCGTGACGCGTCGATCCGGGTGCTGTTCGTCTTCGACCCTTGGTCGCAGGCGGTCCTGCTCGTGGCGGGGAACAAGGCGGGCGACTGGACGCGCTGGTACAAGACGGCGATCCCGATGGCGGAAGCCGCATACGAGACGTGGTTAGCCGTGGAAAGGGTGCATCCAGCCTCGAGATGTTGCCACCGTTCCGGTTACCCCAGGGGGTCATTCTTCAGAGTTCAGGGACGGACGGGCCCACTGTGCCGAGCGGTATGCGCGTGCGACCGTGGACGAAGTGGCGGCCAGCTGCGGACGGGACGGCAACCAGACGGTCTGAACGCCGAGTTGCTCGTTCATCGCAGCGAGCTGGTACTCCTGGCGAAGGTCCGCGGCCGTACGTACGCCGCGGACGATGACCGTGGCGCCGCGGCGCACGCAGTAGGCGGTGGTCAGGCCGGTCCAGGTGTCAACCTCGACATTGCCCCAGGCTGCCGGCATGGCGTTGCGCACGCGTGCGGCCCTGGCAGTGGCCTCGGCGGTTGGTTGCTTGTCGGCGTTCACCGCCAGCAACACGATGACCCGGTCGAACATCACCCGGGCGCGGGCCACAAGGTCGCGGTGCCCCGGGGTGAACGGATCGAATGTACCGGGATAGATAGCCAGCGAACCGTGTGCCGGCACCACTCCAGGATTTGACGTAGCCGTCACCGCGTCTCCAACGACATGACCACGATCATGCCGGCCGTGCAGGCGCCGACCCGACGTGAGGCTTCCGTGGCCGAGATGGAGCGCACGCGGCCACCATATCTGACAATCAGATTCCGCTGCTCCGCCTGCTTGAGTGCGGCGACAACGGCCTCCCGGTGACCGCTGCGGCGTGGTTCGCATGCTGATGCCTCCGGCCCACTCTGCAGGTATGGGATCGCTGTCAGCGCTGTCCTCCGAGCAGGGGATTCCAGGTGGGGAAGGTGCTGGTCAGAGCGGTCGGGTCGGACGAGCGCGATGGCTCTTCACGGGGTTCGCATGCTGACGCCTTCGGTTGCCCGCAGAGCGTGCGAACCGCGTGAGGCGACATCCGAGGTGTGGCACCTGCCGGCGGGAGGTCGTGGCGGCTGCCGTACCTCCGCGTCCCTTCGGCTCAGTATCGGAGGGAAGATTCACGGAGCCGGTGCCTCGATGCTGACGGTGAAGCCCGGTGTCTCCTGGTGGCCCGGCAGCCTGTCCAGGGCTTGGGCCACGAACGCGCGGGCTGCGGCAGCGTCACCACGCCGTGGCGACCACGCCGATCGCCGGCCAGGTACGAGCTGCGGCGAGCCAGCGGCGAACTGACCCACCTGTTCCCGCACCGACTGTGGGTCGACGGCCGTCGCGGTCGAGCGGCCGGCCGGGCGGTTCGCGGGAGCCTACCGAAACATGCCCCGTGGGTCGGCCGTGGCCGGGGCGGCCGGGTTGCCGGGCCGGCGTCGCGGTCGGTGTGGGCCGGGGCGCCGTTCACGTGTTGACCGGCTGCGGCCACTTCCCGCCGGCAGCCCGGAGTGGTCGCCGTACTCACCCGCGGGGCTCCATGTGAATCCCCCTATCGGAGAGGCGGCCCGTCCAGGGCTCACCTGACTCGTGGCCGCATCGTAGGCGGATCTCGCGCACCTCGTGGTCCGGTGGCCGGGCCGCCCACCGGGTTCGCCTTGTCCTCGCCGCCGCCGGCATCGCCTACGGCGCCGACCGGCCTCCGGTGGGCATGTATACCCTCGTGGTCGTCAGCGGCTACGGCATCGGCCGGCGCACCGTGCGGGCAGCGACCAGCATGTGAGGGGACCCCGATGATCCGTTGGAGCTACGCCTTCATCGACCGCCCTTTTGTCCGGTTCGATGCCGGCTGCGCCTTCTGGGCGGCGGTGACCGGCACCCGCCTGTCGGCCCGGCGCGGCCCGGCGGGCGAGTTCGCGACGCTGTTGCCGGCCGGTGGCGACGCATACCTGAAGGTCCAGGGCGTGGGCGATGCCGGCGGTGCGCACCTCGACCTGGCCGTGGACGACCTCGCCGTGGAGGCGCGCAGGGCCGGTGAGCTCGGCGCCACGGTCGTGTTCCGGGAGCCGGATCTGGTGGTGCTGCGGTCTCCGGGCGGGCAGCTCTTCTGCCTGGTACCGTGGGCCGGCGAAGTGTCGCAGCCCACGCCCGTCGTCGCACCGGACGGTACGGCGAGCCGGCTGGACCAGGTGTGCGTCGACATCGCGCCGGGGAAGTACGACGCCGAGGTGGTCTTCTGGCGCGCCCTGACCGGGTGGGAGTTCCATCGTGGTGGGCCGCCGGAGTTCAATGGGCCGCCGGAGTTCAATGGGCCGCCGGAGTTCAATGGGCCGCCGGAGTTCAATGGGCCGCCGGAGTTCAATGGGCCGCCGGAGTTCAATGGGCCGCCGGAGTTCAATGGGCCGCCGGAGTTCAATGGGCCGCCGGAGTTCAACCTGCTCCTACCACCCGCGCCCGGCCCGGTCCGGATCCTGCTGCAACGGCTGGGCGAGGACCGGCCGAACTCGGCCCACCTGGACCTGGCCTGCGCCGACATCGAGGCGACGCGCTCCTGGCACGAGGGGCACGGGGCGTCCGTGGTCGGGCCGGGCTCGTCGTGGACGGTCATGCGTGACCCGGCGGGTGGGATCTACTGTCTCACCGGCCGGGACCCGTACACTGGCGACTCCCCCCAGTAGGCGTGGGTGGCGGTAGCGGCCTGCGGGGCCGGCCGTCCCGGTCGCGCTCGGCCGTCATCCGGTATCGATGCTGCGGGGATGCCATTCGGCCGCACCTTGTCGGCGGCGGTTGCCGCCGCGCACCATTTAATGGCAATAGTGAAGATCCACAACGGAGTGGACGACCGGCAATAGTGAAGATCCACTACGGGGTGGATGTAGGAGGAACGCGTGGCGGTACGGGAGCGGCTCGAAGCGATCTTTTCCGGCGTTGTCCGGCGCAACCCCGGCGAGGTGGAGTTCCATCAGGCGGTGCAGGAGGTGCTCGACAGCGTGGGCCCGGCGCTGGTCCGGCACCCGGAGTACGTCGACGCGAAGGTGATCGAGCGGATCTGTGAGCCGGAACGGCAGATCATCTTCCGGGTGCCGTGGGAGGACGACCGCGGCGAGGTGCACATCAACCGCGGCATCCGGGTCGAGTTCAACAGCGCCCTCGGCCCCTACAAGGGTGGCCTGCGCTTCCACCCGTCGGTGTACCTGGGGATCGTGAAGTTCCTCGGCTTCGAGCAGATCTTCAAGAACGCGCTGACCGGCATGCCCATCGGCGGCGGCAAGGGCGGGTCGGACTTCGACCCGAAGGGCCGCTCCGACAGTGAGGTCATGCGCTTCTGCCAGAGCTTCATGACCGAACTGTACCGGCACATCGGGGAGTACACCGACGTGCCGGCCGGTGACATCGGCGTGGGCGCGCGCGAGATCGGCTACCTGTTCGGGCAGTACAAGCGGATCACCAACCGGTACGAGTCCGGCGTGCTGACCGGCAAGGGGCTGATCTACGGCGGCGCCCAGGTACGTCGGGAGGCGACCGGGTACGGCGCGGTCTTCTTCGCCGACGAGATGCTGCGCAGCACCGGGGACAGCCTCGAGGACAAGCGGGTGGTGGTCTCCGGCTCGGGCAACGTGGCCATCTACGCCATCGAGAAGGTCCACCAGTTCGGCGGCATCGTGGTCGCCTGCACCGACTCGTCGGGCTACGTGGTCGACGAGAAGGGCATCGACCTCGAAGTCCTCAAGGATCTCAAGGAGGTCCGGCGGGCCCGCATCGGCGAGTACGTCGAAGCCCGTCCGCACGCGACGTTCGTCCCCGGGGGCACCGTGTGGGAGGTGCCGTGCGACCTGGCGATCCCGTCGGCCACCCAGAACGAGCTCGACGAGCGGGGCGCCGCCGCGCTGGTGGCCGGCGGCTGCACCGCCGTGGTGGAGGGCGCCAACATGCCCGCCACCCCCGCCGCCGTCCGGATCTTCACCGAGGCCGGCGTGCGGTTCGCGCCGGGCAAGGCGGCCAACGCCGGCGGCGTGGCGGCCAGCGCGCTGGAGATGCAGCAGAACGCCAGCCGCGACTCGTGGACGTTCGCGCACTCCGAGCAGCGGCTGCGGGAGATCATGCGGGACATCCACGCCCGCTGCTACGCCACCGCCGAGGAGTACGGGATGCCGGGCAACTACGTGGCCGGCGCGAACATCGACGGTTTCCGCCGGGTCGCCGAGGCGATGCTCGCCCAGGGCCTGATCTGACCGTCGCGGCTGCCGGGCGGTGTGACCCACACCCCCCCGCCGCCCCCACCAATAGACCCCCGCGCAGCCCCTA
>NZ_JBLYUB010000061.1:0-4530 GCF_049999945.1 Planosporangium spinosum
GTTGTTCTTGGTACGGCGGGAGAGCACCTGCATCACCCGCTCGATCTCCTTCTCACGCCCGATGACCGGGTCGAGCTTGCCCTCGCGGGCAGCCTGCGTGAGGTTGCGCCCGAACTGGTCGAGCACCCGCGACCAGGCCCGACCCGACGTGCCGGGACCAGAGCCGGCCTCGGCCCGTTCGCTGTCCTGGTAACCCGACAGCAACTGGATGACCCGAAGGCGGATCAGGCCCGGGTCGGTGGCCAGCGTGGCCAGCACCTGGGCGGCGATGCCCTCACCCTCGCGGATCAGACCGAGCAGGATGTGCTCGGTGCCGATGTCGTGGTGACCGAGCTGGAGCGCCTCCCGCAGCGCCAGCTCCAGCACATGCTTGGCACGCGGCGTGAACGGGATGTGCCCGCTGGGCGCCTGCTGTCCCTGGCCGATGATCTCGGTGACCTGCTGGCGCACACCCTCCAGCGAGATGCCCAGGCTCTCCAGAGCCTCGGCCGCCACATCGCCACCTCCGTGGGGGTCCTCACTCTCGCGGACGATGCCCAGCAGGAGATGCTCGGTGCCGATGTAGTTGTGGTTGAGCATCCTGGCTTCCTCCTGGGCCAGGACGACCACCCGCCGGGCTCGGTCGGTGAACTGCTCGAACATGATCAATCACGTCTTCCGGTGCGCGGCCTGTCCGTCCGCCGCTCCGGCGGGGCGTGCCTACAGGCCGCGCATGGGATATCCCGTTCGCTGGGTCGGAAACCTCGTGGCCGGCAAACCGAGGCGGTACGTCGGTGGTCGGGTCCCATCCGGTACGGGCGGCCGTGGCCGGATCGCCCGTGGCCGTTGCCTCTGTGCGGGCCTGCTGGCTACCACGACTGCGGATTTACGCCGCGCTCGTGGCCTGGGCCCGTGTGCGGCCATCCCACGTCTGCCAGTATCGGCCGTGTTGCCGTCGGTGCCAGTGGCGTGAAGGTCCCTACTCGTAGGGTCTTTCGGCCCCCACGGCGCACTCCGTCCTCGGCCCGGCTTCGCCCGGCGCGGCCATCAGGACGGCTGAGCCGGCGACCGAGGATGTATGCGCGCGATTCAATGCTGGAGGGCGCCGGGCGGCAACCGCCGAGCCGGTACGCCGCCGGGAACCTCTGGCCGCGATGCTGCGGCCCCGTACCGCTGGCGACGGTGGGTGGTCGGTCAGCCGATGACCTGCTCGCCGAGAATCCGGCGGGCCTCGTCGGGCTTGTCGACGCAGGTGGCGAAGACGACCTCGCCGCCGGTGATCGAGATGGGAAGCAGGCCCTCGACGTTGATGTCGGCGTCGGCCAGCTTGCGGACGAACCGGCCGACTTCGCCGGGCCGATCGGGGCACTTGACCTGCAGGGCGGGGTGTTGGGCGTAGGGCAGGTTCGCGCCGTCGAGGGCGCTGCGGGCGGCATCCTCGTTGTTGGCGGTCAGGTAGACCACTCCGCGGCCGCCGATCGTCGCGCCACCCGCCTCGGGGTGGACGCCGCGCCGGTCGAGGGTCTCGCCGAGGCGGGCCAGTTCGCCCGGCTGGCTGGTCAGCTCGACGGTGAACAGGTGCATGGCGGTCCTCCTGTCCGCCTCCGTGGCGGGCTCAGGCCGCACCGGCGCCCCACCACGCCGGGGCCGTCGGAAATCTCCCGTATCCAGTCCCGACGCTACTCCTCGCCACCGAGCGCCGTGCCAGCCGGCTGTCGGCGGCCCATCGGGACCACCACGGCTGTCGGCGGCCCATCGGGACCACCACGGTCATGGTGGCTCGTCGGGCGTCAGGTCCGCGCCGGGTAGCGCGAAGCCCTCGATCGAGTCCGGGGCGTCATCGTCGCCACGGCGGCGGGGCGCGTCGTAGCCGATGGCGGTCATCGTGGTCACGTTCCCGGGCGCGCTGGTGGTCTGCTGGTCGGGCCGGCCTGCCGCTGGCGCGACCACGCCGATGAGATGGTGCCGCCGCGACCGACATCCGTCGGCAGATCCTCAATGGAGGAACAGCGGCGTGCGGGTGGGCGGCTACCTCGGCGAGACCGTCGAGGTAGCCGCCAGGGATGGATGAGGGACACATCAGCCGCTTCCTCGGATCGCCACCGGCGGTCGGAGTGTCGTGACTGCCGGCGCGACGCACAGGCCGGCGGCGACCCGGGCTGCCACCTGTTCCAGGTTCCCTCACCGGTGGGGGTGACGCAACCGGTGTGAGTGGCCGGGGGAGCAGGTCTTTCGCGGGTGGCCCACCGGTGAGCGACTCAGCAGAGTGGGCGGATGCGCCGTCCCGCGGCGCGGGCGGTCCGGACGCGTCAGCCGGCCCGGCGGGTGGGGGTGAACGACACGCCGCCGTCGTGCGGTTGTGCCTCCAGACTCAGCCGGTGGGCGCGGCCCGTTCGGTCAGCGCCGATCCGGTCCTGGACGGTGGTCGCCAGAATGCGCCGACAACGCCCGGTAGTCGGGTGCGGGGCTGCGTCCGGGCCTCCAGAATCAGGCCATGGAGAGCGAACCGGACTCGGCTGAGGCGTTCAGGTGGTTGGGCCTGTCGTGGGCCGACCGGTGGCTTACCGAACTCGGTGCCACCGCCGCCGCCCTCGCCACGGTACACCGGCTCGCCACCGTCGACGACCTGCGCACCGTCGATCTTGTCGGGGAGGCGGCGCGCTGCGGGTTGATGCCCTCGTTCCTGCTGCACGCGCTGCTGGTACGGGGCGACTGCGTGGACCTCACGCCGTTCCAGCACGGCGTGCCGCTCGTGGCCCTGGCCACGATCCCGGTGTACTGCAGTGACGTGTGTCGGCAGTGGACGGACCGCCGACCGTGGCAGGCGAAGGCCCACGGACCGGGCTGCCTGCACCACAAGCACCTGCGCGGCGACGACGACCTGCTGGCCCTGGGGGAGTGGGTCGAGCAGCTCACCGCCGCGGCGGCACGGCCGTCCTGGTTGCCCGACGCGTGCGTGTGCGGCAGGTGCGGCGGGTTCGCCATCCGCCGCATGGATGCCGCGCACCTTCGCTACTGGCGCAGCGCACACCAGGCGTACCAGGCAGGTGACGCCATCGGCACGTGCCCGCGACACCCGGCCGCTGGCTGCGAATCAGACCCGGACCGGCAACCTGGCGACCCGGCATCACTGGTGTTGCCGGGCGTCGATGGCGGGCTCGATCACGCGGGGCACCTGCCTATCGGCCCGGCATGAGGTGGTCGGCGGGCGGGCCGTGGCGCCGTAGGGGGGAACAGGTCAGGAGCGGATACGCCGGAGCGCGGGGACATTCACGCACCGTGAGTCGGTACGTACCGTCGGTACGTCATTCGTGTCGGATGGTGTGCCGGTGCGGTGGGGTGGCTGCCTGACCCGCTCCTCACCCGCTGGTAACCCGGTGGAGAAATTGGTCCAGTTATCCGGTGCCGTGGTGAATGGCTCGCCATGATCCGGGTACCGCACATACCGTCGGCCTAGTACCGATGGCGTAGGCCGCCTCGGACTCCCGGCGTTGTTCGCACCACGCGTCGTCTTACCACGCGAAACCCCAGTAGTTCCAGGTCAGTACCGGACGGTTCCAGGTCAGTACCCGGACTTTGTGATCTCAGAGGGGAATGGTGCACAAGATGGCTCGGAAGCTTTTCTACGTCAAGTCCCTGTCCGCCGCGCGGCGTCCCGTTCGCGGTAAAACATGGCGGCGGCTGCCGGTGGTGGCAGCGCCCGCGGTGGTGGCGGCGTCGGTCGGGGTCGCGGTGCTCAGCGGCGCCGGCGGCGCCGCGGCGGCCAGCCGCCCGCTGGCCGGGGCCACCCCGACGGCGACCGCGACAGAAACGGCGACGGCGACGGCGACGGTGACGGCGGTACCGAAGGGCGCGGTCAGCGCCGGCGGTGGCGGTGCGGCCAATCGTCCGCTGGCCGGGGCCACCCCGACGGCGACCGCGACAGAAACGGCGACGGCGACGGCGACGGTGACGGCGGTACCGAAGGGCGCGGTCAGCGCCGGTGGTGGCGGCACCGCCGGGGACACCGGCGGAGGCGACCCGACGCTGCTGCTGTCGCTGGCCGGCGCGGGCCTGCTCGGCGCGGGTGGCCTGGTCATGGCGCGTCACCGTCGGGCCGTGAATGAGTAGGTATCGGCTGCGTCCGTTCCGTAGCAGGGTGACCGGGATGTTTCTCATCCTGGCCGCGCTGCTGACCGTCGGCCCGGTCACCCAGATGCTGGTCGCATCCGTTCCGTCCCAGGCTGTCGGGGCCGTCCCGCCGACCCACCGGTCGGCGGGACGGCCCGCCCCGCCGCCGCCGGGACCCACCGTGGCGGCGCTGCCCCGGTCGGTACCGGTCCGGGTGACGGTTCCGACCATCGACGCGGAGTCGTCGCTGATCCCGCTCGGGCTCACCGCCGACGGCGGACTGGAGACACCGCCGGTGGAGGACCCGATGCAGGCCGGCTGGTACTCCCTCGGCCCGACCCCGGGCGAGCCGGGCGCCGCCGTGATCGTCGGGCACGTCGACGGCTACCACGAGCCGGGAATCTTCTACCTGCTGTACAAGCTCAAGCGCGGCGACCAGGT
>NZ_JBLYUB010000062.1:0-4381 GCF_049999945.1 Planosporangium spinosum
CGGCCATCGCGTTCGTCTCCTTCGGTTTGTGACTTAGCCGTCTCGAAGGATCTACGCGGTGGCCGTCTCCTACATCACGACACGCTCATCAACGAGCCCGTCGTACACCATCTCCGTGGACGCAGCCTTCATCTCTTCGGCCGTTGGCGGGTGCGCAACCGCAAGTTGGTCGACGTGACCGACCCGAGTTGCGTCGACTGGGTGGAGTTCGACGCTGTCGCGCAGGCTGAGCCAATTTTCGGCGGGCTGGGACATGTTGATCGGATCTGGGCCGATGCGTCGGCTGGGGGTGACGCGTTTGAGGGATTCACCCTTCGACAGTTCGACCCCGGCGCCCGCGTGTGGCGGATCTGGTGGGCGTCGAGCAGGCAGCCCGGTCACCTCGACCCTCCCGTCGAGGGGCGATGGGAGGATGGACGCGGCAGGTTCTTGTGCGAGGACGTCATCAATGGTCGGCGGGTGAAGGTTCGTTTCGAGTGGACTAACGACAGCCCGTCCACCGCACGATGGGAGCAGGCGTTCTCCTACGACAATGCGGCCACGTGGCACGTTAACTGGATCATGGAACTCGTTCGCATCGATTAGCGTGCCCGGTCAGGTCACCGGGCTTGAGGTTTGCGGGCTTTGAACCGGGCGACCGCCTTGCTGGTGGTGCGGGGGACCTCGGTGATGAGCTGATCGCCGTCGTGGACACGGAAGGTGACGTCGGCTTCTTCAACGCTGAGGGTGCGGCCGGCGTGGCCGATACCTACCTGGATCTTCTGGCCGGCGCCGACGAGGGCGCCGCGGCAGTTGGCCCGCCGGACGACCCGCAACGGCTCGGCGGCGCGGGGGCGGGTGGGGGTTCGCCCGGTCGGGCGTCGCGCAGGCGGAGCAGGTCGGCCGGGGCGAGCGGGTTGGGCAGACTGCGCAGCAGGCTGCGGTCGGTGTCGAGGATGTGCAGGACACCGTGGTCGAGGCGAGCGATCACCCGGCGGCCGGCCGGGTGGTAACCGACCGGGTGTCGGCGCCCGGCAAGCGCGAGCAGCCCGTTGGTGGTGGCGAGCCGGTCAACCTCGATCGGTTCGCCGGGTTTGGTCGGCCCGACGGTGATGGGTGGTGGCCCGGCGGGACGGCCGCCGTCGGCCAGCAGCTGGCGCAGGTGGTCCGGGCGCAGCCGGGACGGGACGGTCTTGAGCCGGACGCCGTCGAGCAACAGGTGGACCACGGTGGTGGCGTGGATGGGGCCGAGCCAGAACTGTTGGCCGCAGAGGCCCAGGTTGCCCGATGCTGGAACGGTGCGGGTGACCTTGACTGCCAGGGTCGCCGGTGCGGCTGCGGCAATCGGCGGGCTCGCCGGCGGTGCCTGGGTTGGTGCCGGATTGGCGGTCTGGGTGTCGGTCGAGGCCAGGGACGGTGGCAGTCGTAGCGGGATGGCGTCGACGACCGGGCTGGTGGTGAACCGGTCGGCGGGGACGGCCATGTCCAGGGACTGATGCGGCCGGTCGACGTTGTAGTCGTCGCGGAAGGTGTCGATGGCGGCCTGGGCGTCGGTCAACGACGTGAACGGCGGATGGTCGGTCAGTAGCTCGCGTTGCAGGGTCTGGTGGAAGCGCTCGACCTTGCCGGTGGTGGTGGTGGGTGAGCGGGGCTTGGGCCGCCACCATACGGGCAGCGCCGAGGGCAGTCGGCAGCGGCCAGCGCCGAGTTGTGCGCGCGGCGTGACAGCCACGCCGCAGGCGGTGACCCAGTAGCCCCAGCCGCGCTCCTAATCCGCTGGTGTAGGGGTGTGGGGTACAGCACGGAAGTACAGCAACCGAGGCGACCGCGTCGACCCAGACCGTGCCCCTTCCCTACGGCTGACCTCATGGAAGGCCGAAAGCAGCCGGGTTGCCGCGAGCTACGGAGTAGAGGTCGGTTGGCTGAACTCCGGGCTGGAGGTGAGATCTCTGACGAGTTGCTCGACTCGAGCGCGAATGTCGTCGCGGATGGTGCGGACGATCTCGATGGGCTGGCCGGCGGGGTCGGTGAGCTGCCAGTCTTCGTGACGCTTGCCGGGGAAGACAGGGCAGGCGTCACCGCAGCCCATCGTGACGATGACGTCGCTTGCCTGCGCTGTGGCGTAGTCGAGTTTCCTGGGCTGGGCGGCGGTGATGTCGATGCCGACCTCCCGCATGGCCTCGACCGCGACAGGGTTGATCCGGTCGGCGGGTTCGGAGCCGGCGGAGCGGACCTCAATGGTGTCTCCGGCGAGGTGGCGCAGCCAGCCTGCGGCCATCTGGGAACGGCCGGCGTTGTGGACACACACGAACAGGACGCTGGGGCAGGTCATCGGGTGGCCTCTTCTCCCTGAGGGATGACGACGGTATCGGCGGTGCGTGCGGCGTCGGGATACCAGGCGGCGAGGGCGACGATGGCGACCAGGCCACCGGCGAGCTGGGCGGCGACGAAGCCAGGCACCGCGACGGGGGCGATTCCAGCGAACGTGTCGGTGAAGGCCCGGCCGATCGTGACGGCGGGATTGGCGAAGCTGGTCGAGCTGGTGAACCAGTACGCGGCGCCGATGTACGCGCCGACTGCCGCCGGAGCGACGGCGGCCCGGTCGCTGCGGGCGAGGGCGAACGCGAGCAGCACGAGGCCGGCGGTGGCCACGATCTCGGCCAGCCACAGGTGGGGGCCGGTGCGGTGAGTGTGTGACCAGGCAACAGGGGGCAGTCCGAACATCAGGTCCGCAAGGATCGCCCCGGCGATCGCGCCAGCGATCTGCGCGACGAGGTAGCCGGCGAGATCTCGTCCGGTCAGGCCGATGCCGGCGCGGCGACCCAGCCACCAGTCCACCGCCGAGACGACCGGGTTGAAGTGCGCGCCGGACACCGGTCCGAACATCAGGATCAGCGCGCCCAACGCCAGCGCGGTGGCGATGGCGTTCTCCAGCAGCTGGAGCCCGACGTCGTGCGGGGACAGCCGCGAAGCGGCGATACCGGAGCCAACCACGGCAGCCACCAGCAAGGCGGTGCCGGCGAACTCGGCGGACGCCCGTCGCGTCAGGCTAAGGTTCACGCGCTGATCTCGGCCGGGGCGGATGCGGCGGACACGTCGAGCAGCTGCGACAGCGCCGCGAGCTTGGCCGGCACGATCCAGTAGTAGACCCAGGTGCCGCGCCGCTGGCAGTCGATCAGGCCGGCCTCGCGCAGCACCTTGAGGTGGTGGGAGATGGTCGGGCCGGACACTGTGAACGCGTCGGTCAGGTCGCACACGCATACCTCGCCGCCGGCGCGGGCAGCGATCAGCGACAGCAGGCGCAGCCGAACCGGGTCGCCGAGCGCCTTGAACCCGCGGGCGAGGTCGGCGGCGGACTCCTCGGTCAGCGCCTCGGTGACGAGCGGGGTGCAGCAGGCGTCGGCGGCGAGTACCGGAAGTTGTTTAGGCACCCGTCTAGTTTGACAACCATCTAGACAGCGTGCAAATCTCTGATTAGATAGTCATCTAGACAAGGAGGTGCGGGATGTCCCGTGTCCAGCTCGCATTGCGCGTGTCCGACCTGGAAGGTTCGGTCGCGTTCTATTCGAAACTGTTCGGCGTCGAGCCGGCCAAGCGCCGCCCCGGCTACGCCAACTTCGCCGTCGAGGAGCCGCCGCTCAAGCTCGTTCTGCTCGAAGGTGAGCCCGACCAGCCGACCGTGATGGACCACCTCGGCGTCGAGGTGTTCAGCGGCGACGAGGTCCAGGCCGCCACCACCCGCCTGACCGACGCCGGGCTGATCACGCTCACCGAGAGCGACACCTCGTGCTGCTACGCGCTGCAGGACAAGGTGTGGGTACGCGGCCCTGGCGACGAGCCGTGGGAGGTCTACGTCGTCAAGGGCGACGCCGACACCCTCATCAAGGAGGTCAACGGTGAATGCCGCTGCGGCGATATTGCGGAAGCGAGCGAACCCGCTACCGCCTCAGCCGGAAGCGCCAGCTGCTGCTGACTGGGGACAACCGTGAATGCTGCGGCTCGCCGGTCGAGGCGGGCCGCAGCATCTGTCTTGGTCGTGCGGAGTATGTGCAATGACCTTGGCTGCGAACCATTTGCCCGATTGCAGGCGTCCAGCTAGGCAGCACTCTGCCTGCTGAAGCGCCCCCCTTCCTGAACCGTGTGTCTCAGCCGAGCAGCCAAGCCGGCGAACGAGGGCGAACGCCGACGGACCCTAGCGGCAGGTAGACGAGGGTCAAGGCCACCGCGGTCAGCAGATCGCGACCGACTCGTAATGCGTCGGTCAACAGGCGGCGCGGCCGCGTCCACGGTGATGGTGTAAGAGACGATCACCGAGAAGATCCGGGTTGATGTTATGCGGCGATCTCCGCTGTTGGGGAGTCGTCGGGTGGTGCGGCTTCCCCGTCGATGACGGTCAGCCGGG
>NZ_JBLYUB010000063.1:0-3541 GCF_049999945.1 Planosporangium spinosum
CCACCGAGGACGGCTATGCCGCTCCGCAGACCGACACCGAGCGGGTCATCGCCGCCGTCTGGGCCGACGTGCTCGGCCTCGACCGGGTCGGCGTCCACGACAACTTCTTCGACCTCGGCGGCGACTCCATCCTCGGCGCCCGCGTCCTCGCCCGGATCCGGGCGACCCTGCACGCCGACCTGTCGGCCCGCACCATGTTCGACGCCCCGACCGTCGCGGCTCTCGCCGACCGGGTGGACACCCAGCCGCGCACGGGCCGCCCGGAACGGATCACCGCCGTGCCGCGCCACCGTACGCTGCCCCTGTCGGCGGCGCAGCAGCGACTGTGGTTCCTGGACGACCTCACCGGCGGGATCGAGTACAACACCGGAATCGGCCTGCGACTGTCGGGCCCGCTCGACCTCGTCGCGCTGCGGGCCGCGCTCGACGGCCTGGTCGCCCGGCACGAGGCGCTGCGGACCACCTTCGACGACGTCGACGGCCACGCGGCCCAGGTGATCGCCGACACCGGGGAGATACCCGTACGCGTCGCCGACCTGTCCACCCTCGACCCGGGAGACCGCGAACCCGCGCTGGCCCGGGAACTGACCGACGAACTGAAGCGCCCGTTCGACCTCAGGCGCGCCCCGCTGACCCGGGCGCTGCTGGTCCGCCTCGCCGCCGCCGACCACGTCCTGCTGCTCTGCCAGCACCACATCATCACCGACGGCTGGTCGGTACGCATTCTCGTCGACGAGCTCGCGGAACGGTACGCGGCCGCCACCGGGAACACCGCCGCGCACCTGCCCGAGCTGGCCATCGGGTACCCGGACTTCGCCGTGTGGCAGCGCGAACGCGTCGACGGCCCGGCCCTCGACGAGCACCTGGCCTACTGGCGGGACAAGCTCGCCGGCCTGCCCGTCCTGGAGTTGCCCACCGACCGGCCCCGACCACACCTACGTACCACCTCCGGCGCCATCCACCGCCGTGACCTGCCCGCCGACCTCGTCGCCCGGCTGTCCACGGTGGCCCACGGGCACGACGCCACCCTGTTCATGACCCTCGTCGCCGCGACGCAGGTGCTGCTGTCGCGCTACACCAACACCGACGACGTCGCCGTCGGTACCGTGACCTCCGGCCGCAACCGCGCCGAGCTGGAGGACCTGGTCGGGTTCTTCGTCAACACGGTCGTCCTACGTGGACACCTCGACCGCGCCCGGACCTTCGGCGAGTTCCTGGCCGGCGTCCGGGAGACGGTCCTGGAGGCGTTCGCCCACGACGAGGTGCCGTTCGACCGGCTGGTCGAGGAGCTGCAACCGGACCGCGACCCCAGTCGCACCCCGCTCGTCCAGGCCCTTGTCGTACTCCAGGACACCATGGTGCGACCCCGGGAAGCCGGGGCCTTGAGGATCACCGAGCACGACCTGCCCCGCCCGTCCGCCCGGTTCGACCTCGTCGTCGAGTTTCTACCCAGGGACGGCGGGCTCAACCTCGCGATCGAGTACAACACCGACCTGTTCGACGCGGCGACGGTCGAGCGGCTGGCCGGGCACCTGGAGGTGTTGCTCGCCGGGATCGCCGCGGACCCGGACCGGCCGGTGGCGGAGCTGCCGCTGCTGACGCCGGCCGAGCGGCGGCGGGTGCTGGTGGAGTACAACGACACCGCCCGGCCGGTGCCCGAGACGGTGCTGCCGGCACTGTTCGAGGCGCAGGCGGCGGGTACCCCGGACGCGGTCGCGGTGGTACACGACGGCGTGACGCTGTCGTACGGCGAGCTGAACGCGCGGGCCAACCGGCTGGCGCGGCTGCTGGTCGAGTACGGTGCCGGCCCGGAGCGGTTCGTGGGGCTGGCCCTGCCCCGCTCGACCGACCTCATCGTGGCGCTGCTCGCCGTCCTGAAGTCGGGCGCGGCGTACCTGCCGATCGACCCCGGCTACCCGGCGGAGCGGATCGGGTTCATGCTCGGCGATGCCCGGCCGGCGCTGGTGGTGACCACGAGCGGCACCGCCGACCTGGTACCGGCCGCGCCCGGGGTCGACCGGCTGGTGCTCGACCGGACCGACCTGGCCGGGTACCCGGCCGGCGACCTCACCGACGCCGACCGGGTACGGCCGCTGTCGGGTGCCCACCCGGCGTACGTCATCTACACCTCCGGCTCGACCGGCCGGCCCAAGGGCGTGGTCGTCGCCCACCAGCCCGTGGTCGACCTGGTGGCCTGGGCGGTGGAGGCGTTCGGCGCGTCCGGGCTGTCCCGCGTGGTGGCGTCGACGTCGCTGAACTTCGACGTCTCCGTCTTCGAGATCTTCTGCCCGCTGCTGGCCGGCGGCAGCATCGAGGTCGTCGCCGACGTCCTGGCCCTGGCCGAGCGCCCGGCGCAGCCGTGGACGGCGAGCCTCATCAGCGGGGTGCCGTCGGCGATCTCCCAGGTACTCGCCCAGGGCGCCCTGGCGGTCACCGCCGACAACGTGGTGCTGGCCGGTGAGGCGCTGCCCGCGCGTACCGTGCGGGAACTGCGGTCGGTGCTGCCGGACAGCCGGATCGCCAACATCTACGGCCCGACCGAGGCCACCGTGTACGCCACCGCCTGGTACTCCGACAGCGAGGCCGGCGACTCCGGGCGCACCCCGCCGATCGGCCGGCCGATCGCCAACACCCGGACCTACGTACTGGACGCCGACCTGCGGCCGGTGCCGGTCGGGGTGCCCGGCGAGCTGTACCTGGGCGGTCGTGGCCTGGCCCGTGGCTACCTGGGCCGGCCGGGGCTGACCGCGCAGCGGTTCGTGCCCGACCCGTTCGCCGAGCTGTTCGGCGAGGCGGGCAGCCGGATGTACCGGACCGGGGACGTGGTGCGCTGGACCGCCGACGGGCAGGTGGAGTACCTGGGCCGGGCCGACGACCAGGTCAAGATCCGTGGGTTCCGGATCGAGCTGGGTGAGGTGGAGGCGGCGTTGCTGCGCCACCCGGGGGTGGCCGAGGCGGTGGTGGTCGCCCGGCAGGAGACGTCCGGGCACAAGCGGCTGGTCGCCTACGTGGTGCCGGCACCGGGAGCGACGGTCGACGCGGCGGGGCTGCGCGGGTTCCTGGGCGGCTCGCTGCCGGACTACATGGTGCCGTCCGCGTTCGTGGCGCTCGACGCGCTGCCGCTCAACCCTAACGGCAAGTTGGACCGGCGGGCGTTGCCGGCGCCGGACTTCGGCTCGGGTGCGAGCGCGGGTTACGTGGCGCCGCGGACCGAGGCCGAGCGGATCCTGGCCGGGGTCTGGGCCGAGGTGCTGGGGGTGGAGCGGGTCGGGGTCGAGGACAACTTCTTCTCCCTCGGCGGCGACTCGATCCTGAGCATCCAGGTCGTGACCCGGGCCCGCCAGGCGGGCCTGCGGCTCAGCTCCAAGGACATCTTCCTGCGCCAGACCATCGCGTCGCTCGCCCTGCTCGCGTCCGCGGCCCTTCCGGAGACCGCCGATCAGGGTCCGGTGGTCGGCGAGGTGCCGTTGACGCCGATCCAGCGGTGGTTGTTCGAGGTGGCGCCGGGGTCGGAGGCGTGGTTCGACCAGTCGCTGCTGGT
>NZ_JBLYUB010000064.1:0-3106 GCF_049999945.1 Planosporangium spinosum
GCCGCCGGTCGGGGGCAACAGGGTGACGGTGTACCCGTCGCGCGCGTCGGTCCAGTTCACGCTCAGCGTCACGGTGTTGCCGTTGACGCCGAGAGTCTGGTCGGAGACCGTCACCGGCCCGCTCACGGGCGCGCCGTTGTTGTACGGCACGCGCTCCACCACGGCGCGGACCCGTCCGTTCTGGACCACGGAGGTGGTGTCGATCCGGTTGAGCGTGACGGTGACGGTCCCGGTGTCGCCGCGGTTGCCGAGCAGGACCTTGGCGTTGCCGTTGTCCTTCGTCGCTACCGCTTCCAGGTTGCCCGAGGGCGTGGTGGCGACCCGGGTGCCGGTCATCGAGCCGTAGAACCGGTACGTGTACCACTCGCCCAGCGGCTGGTACCGCCCGCCGGAGTGGGTCAGCAACGAGGCCTCGTCGTCGTGCAGGCCCGCCCCACCGGCCCAGTTGCCGCGTAGCCCGTCCGCTCCCGCGCGCTCCAGCCGCGAGATGTACCAGCCAGCACCACCAGGGTTCTGCTCCGACCGCGCCGCGTACTCGTTGATCTGGTACGCGGTGGTGCGGGTGATCCCGCGCGAGGCGAGCAGCGCGTCGGCCGCCGACGCTTCCGATGCCGGGTCACCGGGCTCGTCATGCCAGCTGTAGATGTCGGGCAGGACGTTGTTGGCCTTGGCGTAGTCGATGAACGTGGTCCACCAGCCGTTACCCGTGGACGGCCGGCCCGCCGTGCTGGGGCCGACGATGACCGCGTTCGGGAAGGCGGTCCGGATGCGCCGGTAGGCCCGCGTCCACATGGCCAGGTACTGCGACTGTGGCGCGTTCCAGAAGATACTCAGGTCGGGTTCGTTCCAGATGTCCCACTCGACGGTGAGGTGATTGGCCTGCACGTCGGAGATGAGCTGGTTGTAGAAGGCGTCGAAGCTGCTCCAGTCGCCGCCTGATCCGGGCCAGTTGGAGATGGGGTATCCGTCAGCGCCCCACAGGTCGTGCGGCAGGATGACGAAGGTGCCACCCAGCGCTGCGGTCCGCTTGGCCTGTGCGAGTACGGAGTTCCAGCGGCGGGCGTAGCGGCCGGCAACCCAGCCGCCCGGGCTGTCCAGCTGGGCGCCGCCGGCCCGCTCGAAGTGCCACTTGATGTCGGTGTAGAACTGGTCCGGCGGGTTGGCGCCGTTCTCGGTCATCCCGTACAACGTGCCGGACGCGCGATAGGCGGGCGCCCCCAGCGCGGACGAGAAGTCCACGGCGGGGCTACCCGCCGCCGACGCCGGCGACACCGGCAGCACAGCGGCGATGACCGCCGCCAGCACCACGCCGATGCCCGAGCCTGACAGCCGCCGCGACCGGCGGTTCCAGCTTCGTCTGATTGCCACGTTCGCCTCCGATACCAGGCGCCCTGCGCGGCCGGAACCCGCCCTCCCCGACACCCGTACGGCCGGCGGTGCACCGTTGAGAATCGCTTCGACCGACGTCAACGTGTCTCCTGTGCCTGCCGACCGGGGTGTGCCGGGGCGACTCGACGGAGAACTGTGCGAATCGGTTCGACGGACACGATAATGATTGAAAAACTTCGATGTCAAGGCCACGCTCGTCGTCGGGTGGCCAGGGCGGGCGACCGCCGCCAGCATATTGACATGCGACGATGGATCGACTTAATCTGCCGGACGAACCGATTCGACATCAGTGGATGTGAAGGAACGTCGGAAGATCGTTCGGCGGTCCTGGGCGACACGGCGCGGTGTCGTACACGTCGAGTGGCAAAGGGGCGGTGTCCGAGGCGACTCGCCCGCGTCCAGGCGGTGATTGCCGGTCCCGCTGATCTCATTGCGGGGCGGCGGAGCCGGTGCCGCCGGGCCGCTGACGGCCACGCCGCCAACGAGCGCCGCCTCGTTCCCGCTCCGCACGCTTCCGAGGGTGACGCAGTGGACGAGTCCGTGTGGTCGAACCGCGGGGCGGCCTGAGCGGCAGGCGACCACACCCGACACCCCGTCCACCACGCCGCGCCCGCGTGGCGCCCGATCGGAGGAATCCATGAGTGTGAAAAGACGGCTCGGTCGCCTCGTAGCGGCGGCATCGGGCGTGGTGACCATCGTCGTGGTCGGCGTAGGGGTCTCGGTCATCTCCCGAGCGCCGGCCGCGCACGCCGCCGCGTCGCTGTCATGCGACATCTACGCGGCCGGCGGTACGCCGTGTGTGGCAGCGCACAGCACCACGCGGGCGCTGTTCGCGGCCTACAACGGGCCGCTGTACCAGGTGCAGCGCGCCTCCGACCACGGCTACCGCGATGTCGGGCTGTTGTCGGCGGGTGGCTATGCCGACGCCGCCGCGCAGGACTCGTTCTGCGCGGGTACCGGTTGCACGATCACCAAGATCTACGACCAGTCCGCCAACCACAACGACCTGCCCATCTCGTGGGGTGGTTACTGGAAGGGTCCGGGTCCCAACGGCGCGGACGTCGGCGCGGACGCGAAGGCGCTGCCGCTGACCGCGGGTGGTCACAACGTGTACGGGGTCAAGGTGACCCAGGGCGTCGGCTACCGCATCGACCACGCCAAGGGTGCGCCGACCGGCTCCCAGCCGGAGGGCGTCTACATGGTGACCTCGTCGAACTTCGTCAATCAGTGGTGCTGTTTCGACTACGGCAGTGGCGAGAACTCGCACACCGACACCGGCAACGCGACCATGAACGCGATCGAGTGGGGCACCGCCTGCTGGTTCGGCGGCTGCGTCGGTACCGGCCCATGGGTGGAGGCCGACCTGGAGAACGGGATGTACCACACCAACACCGGCTCCAACAAGGACCCGAACAACTCGGGGGTGCACTACCCGTTCGTGTCCGCCTGGGAGAAGAACAACGGCACCAGCAACTTCGCCCTCAGGTACGGCAACGCCAACAGCGGGGGCCTGACCACGACGTTCTCGGGTCCGCTGCCCAACGGGTACTCGCCGATGCGCACCGACAGTTCGATCCTGCTCGGCACCGGCGGTGACAACAGCAACAGCGGCGTCGGGTACTTCTTCGAAGGCGCCGTGACCGCCGGCTACCCCACGGACGCCACCGAGAACGCGGTCCAGGCCAACCTGACCTCCGTCGGTTACGCGTTCCCCAGT
>NZ_JBLYUB010000065.1:0-2658 GCF_049999945.1 Planosporangium spinosum
CCGGCTGACCGTCATCGACGGCGAAGCCGAACCCGACGACAACTCCCCAACAGCGGAGATCGCCGCATAACATCAACCCGGATCTTCTCGGTGATCGTCTCTTACACCATCACCGTGGACGCGGCCCCTGCCGAGAATTACGTCCGAGCTGGTCAGGCGGCGTGTTCGTACTCGTGCAGGAGGCCGCCGAGCCGATCGCGTCGGCGGATGCGTATCCGGGCGAGCTGGCCAAGGCTGGTGATCGGTTCGGGTAGCGGTGCGGGTGGTCGGGCGTTGGCGATGCCCTGATGTGGATGGTCTGCGTTGTAGAACGTCTAATGGCAGCGCAAGGGACGCCCGTACTCGCGCAGCGCGTGCAGGAGATGTCGCTGGTTCACGATCAGGGTCCGGTCGAGCAGTTCACGGCGGCAGGTCATATCGGCCCACCGACAAGCGCGGCCAGCTCGCTGTCCTCACCAACGACGGTTACGCCCCCGCGGCGCCGCGCCCAGCGCCGGCTGTGTTGCACAGGGGCTGCTGCCACGTGAAGGCGTGCGCTTACCACGGTGATCGCCTGAAAAGCCGTCGCGGGTGGGAGCGGGTGAGGGGATCATGCGAGCATGATCGTGATCCAGCGGGTGCGGGTGCGCTGGGGTTCCGTCGGTCGTGGGGCCGCTGCCGCGACCGCGCGGAGCGGGCTTCCTGAGGTGTACCCGCTGCCGCCCGCCCCCGACGGGTCGCCGGTCGTGCACGACGTCCTCTGCGACGAGGCCACCGACTACCAGCCTTCCAGTCGCGTGGTCGTGGGCGACGACCGCGCCCGGGAGGTCGGGTTGTGGCTGACGACCGCCGCCGATGGGACGGTCACCGTCGACCGGCTGCCCGGATGGGCCGCCTACCCGCGGTGGTGGCGGACCCGGGGACGGCTGTTCACGCTGGCCGCCGGCCAGGTCGGACGGTACCGGGCCAACCTGCGGGCCACCGGCTGTGCCTGCGCGCCGCAGTGGTACTACGAGCAGTGGACTATCCAGGTGGCCAACGCCCCGGCCAGCACGGACCTGTTCCTGCGGGCCCGGCCCGACCGTGACATTGACGAGCGGGTCCACCTCTATGGCGGCAGCCGACGGCGGTCGACAAAGGCGACGGTTCGCTGACAGCCGGGTCCGGTGGCCCATCGCTGCCGCGCTGTCCGCGGGGGCGTGAGGGGGGAAGTGCCTGGTAGTGGTCTGGTGGCCGGCCGAAATTCGGGTGACGCGCCGCCGTGGCCATTGGTAGCGTCGTCGCGGTCATTCGCAGAAGGTCGGGGTGGAAGTCACCGGTGAGGCGTCGGTCGCCGCAGGAGAAGAAGGCGTTGAGCTACGCCCGGGACTGCCGCAACGTCTACGGCGAGAACGACAAGAGCTCGCGCACGAGCATTCGGCGCAACAAGCGGTTCCCGCACCGGGCGAACCGGCGCCACGACCACCAGGCTCTCACCGGGTGTGTCGGCGCCCCCGCCCCGGACGTAGACGAAGCCGTCGAGGTACGCATCCGTGGGCGGCGGCGTGCGTCGTGGCGGAAGTGGCCGGACCTCCCGCTGGGCCTGGTTGTGAAGTCGCGGCGGGTCGGGTGAACGGCGAGCGCCCATCGGTCGCGGTCATGACGCGTCGGCTGCGTCTGCACCGGCGTGCGTGGCGCCACGACGGCCGTCGCTATCAGGTGATGGCGCTGCGGCCGGCGGATCCGGCACGGTACGCCGTCACCATGCACGACCGCTGGACGCTGGTGCGGTCGGACCTGGCCGGTGCGCGGCTGCTGGGCCGGCTGTTGTGGGGCCTGTCCTACCAGCGGCGGCCAGACACGCTGCTGGTGCTCGACCCCGGCCGCATGGTGGCCGATCCCGACGACGGCCGGCCCAGCCCACCGGTGGTGTTCGGGGTGGCCGCCCGCACGGTGCTCGCGCCGTCCGCGGCCCAGGGTCTGAGCCGGCCCGGGCTGTGGAGGTCACGGCCCGCCGGCACGGTCACCTGGAACACCGCCGGATTCCCCACCGGGATGGCCGCCCTCCACGCCTGGCAGGACGACCGGCGGGCCGGGCTGCCGATCCCGGACCGGTACATCCCCACCTACCCGGCCGCGACGATCCATGCCTCACCGGCGGTGGTGACGGTCCTGGCCGTACCGGAGCTCCTGCGACGCTGGGCGACCCTGATCGGCGACGCCGGCGACTATTGGCACCACGACGAGTCGTGCACCGAGCCCGACTGGCAGACCGGGTTCGACGTGCACGCCGTCCGGCACTTCCTCCGGCGGGTGTCGGTGGCACGACGCGCCCGAGCCGAGGTACTGACCTCTCCCGACTGCCCCACCGACCCCACCCTGATCGACGAACGCGTCCGCACCGACGTCGACGCGGTAGCCGCTCGACGACCTGGGCCGTGGGACCCGGCGCCAACCATCACACCCTGAACCCGCGCCATCCGGCCGTCATCCACGGCAGGATCCGGCTCGCGGTAGGGGGAGCGGAATGGGAGCAGCGGGGCGCGTTCAACGGCGCTGAACGGCGTCCGACCGGGCTTAGTGCTCGGTTCCTCTTTGCAGGTGTAGATCGCTTCTGCCGGTGGGATGCTGGTGGGGAGGCGGTCTTTCATGCCGAAGTTGCTGTACGCGCGTCCTCCGAGCGACGTGGAGGAGGAACGC
>NZ_JBLYUB010000066.1:0-1933 GCF_049999945.1 Planosporangium spinosum
CTCCGTGTTGATGGTCTTCTTCGTCGATGAACCATCTACCGGAGACCTCGCCATCTATCGATGACCGACACGCCAGCGGCCGCAACCTACGCCGGCCGATCAACGGCCTATGAAACACGGCCTAGTGGCCGCCGGCACCGCCGGTGATCACCCCGACGGCCGGCGCGACCCGGCGTGAGGCCCTTGGCCGGCGTCCGCCTGCCGGGTGCGTCACGCCGCGGCGGCAGCCGGTCGTACCGGTCCCACCGGCAGCCGCCGCCAGGCGAGCAGGCCGCACAGCGCGAACCCGAGGGCGTTGGCGACCCCGTGCGTGGCCACCATCCACGACAGCGGCAGGTGCGCCGCGCCGGTGGCCTCGCCCAGCGCCCAGTCGACCGCCAGCAGCATCGTGGCGGCCAGGACCAGCGCGCAGACCGCGAGCAGGGTACGGGTGAGCGGGTCCGGGCCGGCCGGCCTGGCCTGCCGCCAGATCGACCGGGCGACCAGCCACATCCCGCCGGTCAGCACCACGGCCCCGGCCAGCTCCACCTCGTCGCCGGTGAAGTACCCGGCGAACACGATCGCCGTGCCGGCGGGCACCGACAGCGCCGCCGCCGACCCGGCCCGTCCGCCCGGCGCCAGCCGGCACACCAGCCCGGCGACCAGCGCCGCCGCGAAGCCGGCGTAGTGGAAGTGCGCGACGGTCAGCGCGAGCACGTCGAGGTCGAAGCCGAACAGCCGGTACCCGGCGCGCTCGGCGACCAGGGAGGTACCGGCGACCGTCGGCGCGGCCAGTGCGGTGCCCACCGCCACGTCCCGCGCGCCCGGCAGGCGGCCGTGGCGTAGCCGCCCCGCGATCGCGGTCGCCGAGGCGATCCGGGTCAGCAGCGCACCGGTCGCCGTGACGTACCCGGCGGCCAGGGCCGCGGCCGGCCAGCCGCGCGGAAGCCACAGCGCCACCGCGCCGGCGCCGGCCCCGGCCGACCACCATCGGGTCAGCCACACCGGGCACGCCCGGTCGACCAGGCGCAGGCCGAGCGGGACGACCACCAGCATCCCGACGGCGACGAGCACGCCGACCAGCACGTGCGCCCACGGCGCCAGGTGCGCGCCGGCGGCGCCGCTCATGACCGCACCGTCCGGAGCAGGGCGAGCACCTCGCCGGTCACCGACCGCATGACCGGCAGGCGCGCCAGCCACACCAGCCGGGCCACCAGCGGGGCCGCCGCGTCGATGAGCTGGCGGGTGCGGGCCTGGTCGGGTGAGCGGTCGTACACCCAGAACAGGGTCGTGCCCAGGTACGCCAGCCACAGCAGCTCCGGCAGGTCGTCGCGCAGGTGCCGGTCGACGGCCGGCCGGGCGCCGTCGACCACCTCCCGGAACAGCCCGATCGTGGCCTGCCGGGCCGCGTGCGACTCGGGGCTGAACGGGCTCGACGGGGACCCGGGGTCGATGGCGACCCGGACGAACGAGCCGGCGAACGCGTGGTAGGGCGCCATCACCGCGACCCCGGCGTGCAGCGTGGCGCGCAGCCGGTCGGCCAGCGTGGTGGCGGTCAGCGCGTCGGCGGCCCGTGCGCGGTGCGCGGCCTGGATGTCGGCGTAGAACTGCTGGACCAGGTGGTCCTTGGAACGGAAGTAGTAGTAGGCGTTGCCGACCGACACCCCGGCGGCGTCCGCGATCGCCCGCATCGTGGTCTTGTCGTAGCCACGCTCGCGGAACAGCCGCAGCGCGGCGTCCAGGATGAGCTGCCGGGTCCGTCCGCCCGGGCCGGTCGGTGTCGTTGCGTCGTCCGCGCTGGTCTTCGCTCTGCCGGGCACCGCACCCCCCGTTACCTTTTTGATCGTCCCCAGCCGGGGACTGCTCGGTCGCTCGGCCCGGTATGACTGACTGCCCCTGTAGCACGCATGATCCGGGGGGTGTTGTCGCCGGGCCGGGTGGCGTCGGCGGACCG
>NZ_JBLYUB010000067.1:0-1932 GCF_049999945.1 Planosporangium spinosum
GGGTCATCGCGTACTCCGTCCTCTGGGTGTTCTTGGTCGTTCACACAGAGACTCACGCGATGACCCCCTTCACGTCCGCGATACGCCGAAGTGGATCAGCTTCTACACCACTCGATGGGACGCAACCCTGCCGCGCGGCCGGGCGGAACGAGATTGCCTGGCACGGAACGGTTGAGCGGATTCCGTGCCGCTTGCGTGTTCACCCGATCGGTCCCTGCACCAGGCGGTGGCCGGGGTCGGCCACAGTCGGATGATCGAGCTGGTCGGGTTGAGGCTGCCGCGCAGGGCGGCTGGCGTGGGCGTGGGATGCTCGTACATATGACGTCGGCTCCGCGCCGCGCCATTGATGCGCTGACATCTATGAAGTCCTGGGACCTCAAGCCGACGAATGCGTTACAGCACCGGACACCGTGGCCGACGAGCAAGACGTGGCGAGGTTCAACCGAGGACTAGCAATCTGACCGAATTCGTTGATGGGCCGCCCCGAGACCTCTTCCGTGCGGGGAAGAGGTTGGCATCCACATCGCCGCTGATCGCTGCGGCACGCAGCACCGGTTTAGGAAACCGTTGCTCTATCCCCTGAGCTACGAGGGCGACGGGCACTAGGGTACCTGCCAGCGACGATCAGCGTGCGTCA
Source organism: Planosporangium spinosum (assembly GCF_049999945.1). Classification (NCBI taxonomy): domain Bacteria; kingdom Bacillati; phylum Actinomycetota; class Actinomycetes; order Micromonosporales; family Micromonosporaceae; genus Planosporangium; species Planosporangium spinosum. Next base: position 638 of record NZ_JBLYUB010000067.1, read on the forward strand.
GGGACGGTCACCGCCCATCAGCGGCGACGACGCCGACCGGCGATCATACACCGATCACACGGGTTACCGTGATCTTGCTCAGTGATCGCGGGCGCGCATCGTCGCGCACCGGCACTCACGGTAGCGCGCCGACTATTGCTGACACATCGCTCGCACGCGCGGAGATCATCAATGTGTTGGTGCGACGGGAGCGGCCAGTCAGAGTTGATCTGGTGACGGACGACCAGCTGTCGATGCCGGGCGTCGACGGAGTCCGGGCGTCAAGCCAACGCAACCTGGATCGAGGCAGACACACGATCATGGCCGAGAAGCACGGACGGGTCCACCGAGGTGATCAACGACCAGATCGTGGGTGGCCGGTAGTTCTCCTGTGTTGGGACCATCTGATCCGTAGGAGCGCCCAAGGTCAGACTCTCCCCCGCTCACCTCGTTGACGGATCCGCGCCGGGGTTGTCGTGATGGCGCCTGGTTGCGCCTCGCCGAGGTCAAGCTGGGGTCACCTGACCCCCTGATCTCGCCACTTGCCCTCGGCAACCGCGTAGGGCGTGTAACCGACGGGCAGCTCCGTCACCTCCAGCTCGCTGCAGATCAGGGTGAGGCCATGACCGTTCATCCAACGACGTGCGCCAGGTCTCCGGCCGCAAGGCGGTGCGCGTCTCAGCCTCGACGCAGTACTTGAAGAGGTACCGAAGGTGCGCCGGTTGGATACCAGTCCTCGGGTCAGCCGTCGCGTAGACGATAACCTCGTAGTCGCGCATGTAGTCGGTGTAGGCGTAGTACACCACGGCCTGGTCGAAGACGTCGTCCAGCGCCTGGCGCAACTGCGCGATCTCCATGCTGCCCGTTCTACCAGCCGGGCCGCCAGGCGCAGGCGCCCACGCACCGAACCCCGCCTTGTGAAGCCGAGGCGGTTTGTGCACCCCCACGTGCGTGGGAGGACGTCGGCATCGGTACGACGCTTCCGGCCGGGAGCCGAGCACCCCAACGTGCGTGGGAGGACCCCGACTTCGCGCGCCGGATCAACTGGTTCTTCGGAGCACCCCCACGTGCGTGGGTAGGACACCAGCCCGCCGAGGGTCTCGAACTGGGCACCCGGACCACCCCCACGTGCGTGGGGAGGACGCGATGCTGAGGCTCGTGCTGCGTCCATCACGCGGAGCACCCCCACGTGAGCTGTGTCAAGGATCTTGGACAGGTCCTCGTGGGTTTGCTGGTCAGGCGGCGATGCGGATCTGGTAGTCGGTGAGGGCTTCGGCTGGGGTGCGGTAGTCGAGCGCAGAGTGCAGCCGCTGCCG
>NZ_JBLYUB010000068.1:0-1887 GCF_049999945.1 Planosporangium spinosum
GGCACAACTGGTTTGGTCGCCAGTGCACCTACCGGAGAGCTCTGCCTGTTGTCATCTCGACACGCCGGGCATCGACACTGAGGATCGTCTCCGATCGATCCAGAGGTTCAGATCCCAGACAGGCACTCAGAGTCATCGGACTGGGGTGACTACGGCCGTGCCTGCGCCGTGGACGACTGGGCTGGAGTCATTCCCGTCGGTCCGGCTACAGCCTTGATACTCGGCGGCGACCCTCTGCCCACCACGTACCTTCCCGAGCATCGAATGCTGGCAGGCGCCTTCGCGTATGACCACGGCGACGGTCCCCTGTCCGAGGCGGTTGCCGACCTGCGGCCCCGCGTGCAGTGGCAAGAGGGGCCGCGGTGGCAGATCGTCGAGCCGCTCATCCTGTTCGACTCCGCACTTCGCGGTACCGAACTCGTCCTTGACGACCACCTGCGGATTGAGGTGGAGCCGGGACCGGTACAGACCCGCACTGCCTACGTGGAAGCGTACCCACGGCTGGTGCTAGTGGAGCTGGCACTAACCCCCTGATTTGCGGAGGTCAACCGACGCGACCCGACCAGCGATCGTCGGCTCTACGCCCAGGACAGCGTGGTCCAGCCTGATCTTGGTATAACGTCGTGATGACCATGCGATTCACCGCCCGCGTAGCCGGCGTGGACGATAGCGACTGCTTGGTAGCCGGGGTCGCCGAGCACGAAGACAGCACCGGACGATCCCTGATCTTTCAAGCGGCCCAGGAGCCACCAGACGACCAAGAGATCCGGCTCGGCATGGACACATACTGCCTCGTAACCGAGAGCCAGGGCACGGCCTACGGCTGCGTGGAAGAAATCGTGATCGACCGCGACCAACTGCGCATCGTTCTACGAAAGGACGCCCTGGCCGACCTAGATCTCAACGACGACGTGGTCGAGGTCGAGCTTGCGGCTGACCCGGAGGCGACCCAGACCTTCCGCGACATGCTGCGGGAGATCCTCGCTTACGGCCGCGACAACGCCCGACCAACCGTCGTACGCCTCTGACAGCCTTAACCGAACTAGCGACCCACCCCGCCCTCCAGTCCGCGGCCTGAGGATTCATCCCGTCGCCTGTGCTGTGCAATTGAGGTGGGCTTCCCCCGAGGTGTGGACACCCTGAGACTCGACAGGTCTTCACCACCCGCCACGGCACCCCGATCGAGCCACGCAACTTCAACCGGGCTTTTGACGCCTGGGTCCGACGGGCCGAGGTCCCGCGCATCACCGTCCACGACGCCCGGCGTACCTGCGGCTCGCTCCTGGTCGACCTGGACGTGCACCCCCGGGTCGTGATGCAGATCCTCCGGCACGCCCAGTTCTCGATCACCATGGAGATCTACGCCAAGGTCAGCTCGACGGCGACCCGGGAGGCGCTCAAGCGGCTGGGCGAGAGCCTGGACCGATCGTGAGCGTTGCTGTACTTCGCTGCTGTACGGGATGGCAAAGGGGCCATCTCGATCACCCGAGATGGCCCCTCACCTGCTGCGCGCCCGAAGGGACTCGAACCCCTAACCTTCTGATCCACAGCCGACGGGGCAATCGCACCAGTTCATAGCCTTGATCGAATGATCCTTTTATGCCCGATTTCTGTGTAATTTATCGTGATAGTGGCCCTGTCAACAGCAACACGGCAACCGACTCGCATCGCGAGACGCGCACAGCCGGCGATGCCGTCATGCCGTTCGAGCCAACATCGGGACTGCATACCCAGGTCGCATCACGGGACTATCTCGCGAATGAGCTTCCCCCCGAGGTGTGGACACCCTGACACTGGATCTTGAGTCCAGAGGAAGGGGTGTCCCCGTTGGGACGTCCGTCGAAGTACACCGACGAGTTCAAGCGCGACGCGGTGGAGCTGGTGCGC
>NZ_JBLYUB010000069.1:0-1850 GCF_049999945.1 Planosporangium spinosum
TGGTGGTGGGTTGCTTGTTTGTTGAGAATTGCACAGTGGATGCGAGCATCTTGTTTTGATCGTTTTGGTCAAGTTGCTGAGGGCACATGGTGGATGCCTTGGCACCAGGAGCCGATGAAGGACGTGGGAGGCCGCGATAGGCCTGGGGGAGCTGTCAACCGAGCTGTGATCCCAGGGTGTCCGAATGGGGGAACCCGGCACCAGTCATGTGGTGTCACCCGCACCTGAATGCATAGGGTGTGTGGAGGGAACGCCGGGAAGTGAAACATCTCAGTACCGGTAGGAAGAGAAAACAAGAGTGATTCCGTGAGTAGTGGCGAGCGAAAGCGGATTGAGGCTAAACCGGCCGCGTGTGATACCTGTCAGGGGTTGCGTGGTCGGGGTTGTGGGATCCCGCGTGGCAGGCTGACACCTGTCGAAGGAGTTACCAAGCCAGTGCGCTAGTCGAAGCCGTTGGAAAGCGGCGCCGTAGACGGTGATAGTCCGGTAGGTGAAAGCGTCTGGTCTCCTGTGGGTGTTCCCGAGTAGCGGCGGACCCCTGTAATCTGCCGTGAATCTGCCAGGACCACCTGGTAAGCCTAAATACTCCCTGGTGACCGATAGCGGACGAGTACCGTGAGGGAAAGGTGAAAAGTACCCCGGGAGGGGAGTGAAATAGTACCTGAAACCGTGTGCCTACAAACCGTCGGAGCTGGGTCCCCTTTTGGGGGATAGGTGACGGCGTGCCTTTTGAAGAATGAGCCTGCGAGTTAGTGGTGCGTGGCGAGGTTAACCCGTGTGGGGGAGCCGTAGCGAAAGCGAGTCCGAATAGGGCGTTTGTAGTCGCGTGCTCTAGACCCGAAGCGGAGTGATCTAGCCATGGGCAGGCTGAAGCGCGGGTAAGACCGCGTGGAGGGCCGAACCCACCAACGTTGAAAAGTTGGGGGATGACCTGTGGTTAGGGGTGAAAGGCCAATCAAACTCCGTGATAGCTGGTTCTCCCCGAAATGCATTTAGGTGCAGCGTTGCGTGTTTCTTGCCGGAGGTAGAGCACTGGATGGCCTAGGGGCCCTACCAGGTTACTGAAGTCAACCAAACTCCGAATGCCGGTAAGTGAGAGCGTGGCAGTGAGACTGCGGGGGATAAGCTTCGTAGTCGAGAGGGAAACAGCCCAGATCACCAGCTAAGGCCCCTAAGCGTGTGCTAAGTGGGAAAGGATGTGGGGTCGCAGAGACAACCAGGAGGTTGGCTTAGAAGCAGCCACCCTTGAAAGAGTGCGTAATAGCTCACTGGTCAAGTGGTTCCGCGCCGACAATGTAGCGGGGCTCAAGCACACCGCCGAAGCTGTGGCATTCACATTCTGTGTGGATGGGTAGGGGAGCGTCGTGTCGCGGGTGAAGCGGCGGAGTGATCCAGTCGTGGACGCGGCACGAGTGAGAATGCAGGCATGAGTAGCGCAAGCAGGGTGAGAAACCCTGCCGCCGGATGACCAAGGGTTCCAGGGCCAGGCTAATCCGCCCTGGGTGAGTCGGGACCTAAGGCGAGGCCGAGAGGCGTAGTCGATGGACAACGGGTTGATATTCCCGTACCCGCGAAGGACCGCCCATGCTGAACCTCATTGTGCTAACCACTCCAAGTGCGTGCGGTCTTCGGACCTATCGTGTGCGGACTGGGATCCTGGTGGGTAGTAGGCAAGCGATGGGGTGACGCAGGAGGGTAGCTGATCCCGGCCGGTGGTTGTGCCGGGGTAAGCGTGTAGGCCGCAGCATAGGCAAATCCGTGCTGCATGCAGGCTGAGACGTGATGCCGAGCCGATTCAGGTGAAGTCAGTGATCCCATGCTGCCGAGAAAAGCCTCTAGCGAGGTCCGAG
>NZ_JBLYUB010000071.1:0-1749 GCF_049999945.1 Planosporangium spinosum
CCGAAACCGGCACAGAGCTCGTCGCCGCTTGACCGCCGTTTGTTGTCAGCCCGACGACGAACCGGAAAACTGAACAGCGCACAGAGCCTCACGCAGGCGATCTACACCATCCCACGGGACGTGACCGAGTGCACTCCAACACAACACAAACCGTCGACCAGCGAGGACCCATGGGCTGGGTCGCCGAAACTGATCGCCCGAGGCGCCAACCACGTGCCGGACTCGATGCTCACGTCGGAAACGCCGTGCTGGCGTACGTCCTGTCGCGGGGGAACCCGCAGAGGCTCAGGACCGGCGGCGGACCGGTCTGCTCAACCTCGCGTTACGGCTGGCCACAACGCCGTGCGGCCCCCTGTACGGCCGAAACGTCAGCCACAACCGCCAACTCGGTGCGCCGCGACACCCCTGCCTCGCCGGGCAGTCACGAACTGTAGTCGCAGCGGGCGTCGACCGGGGAGCACCCAGCCCCGCCACGCCAACGGGTACCGCCGGTTGGCGCGCCGGTACCCGGGCAGCAGGATGTCCCGCCCGAAGGTGTGCTGTTCGTGTTCGGCGACCGCGTTGCTGAGCGGTCGGGATCGACGTGGACCAGAAACCGAAAGGTACTGCGGTGCTCCAGCCAGCTCCCAAGGGTCGGCACGTAGATTCGCCGGACGGTGGCGGCGCAGCCAGTTCAAAGCGTCCGCAGTGGCCATCCACTGGAACAGCACACACCGATCGGACCGCAGGCAGAACATACGCGGTTCGGGCAGGACGGCGCTCAACCCGGTGCCCGGCACGGAGCGGCGCCAGGGGCTGGCACACCGCAACCGCTTGGACCCGATCGAGCCGATGCGGCGTTCACGGGTGGCAGAAGATCGGCGAGCGCTACCTCGGGCGCACGCTTACTCAACCAGCGTGTTCGGGCTCTGCAGGAACGTCCTGACATGCTCGAGCAGCGGAGCCGGCAACTCCCCGCCGTCGTCGTCCCACCGGGCGCTGGACACGTACACCACGAAACCCACCCGCTCACCGATCATGATTACCTCGCCGGGCACGGTAGCGGTCCGGCCATCGATCGACAGCCGTATCCAGCCCCGGGATGAACCGACCTTCGAGATCGTAGGGCCGGCAACACCGTCGGGCGTGCCGGTGTCGTGACCGCCTGCCTCGTTCTGGTCCGACACGAACGGCTCCTTCGCTAACTCTTACCACCAGTCAGCCGGGCGAGGTTCCTTGTCGCGTCCTCGTCACCGAACTCGGCGGCCTTCCGGTACCACTCCACCGCCTCGGCCGGACGTTCGCGGGCCTCCATCAACACCCCGATGTTATTCATCGCCCGGGTGTCGCCGTGATCGGCGGCGATCCGCATCGACGTCTCAGCCGCTGCATAAGCCCCCCGCTCGGCCTGAAGGATACCGAGTTCGAACGCCGCACCCGCGTCACCCGCCTCGGTCGCCTTCGCCAGCCAGTACTCGGCCTGCACCGTTCGACCGGCGGCTATGTCGGTCCGACCGAGTCGCGTCATGGCGGGTACGTACCTGGCGCCGGCCGCCCGCCACAGCCAGTCGGTGGCCCCCGCCGTGTCGCCCCGCCGCCCGGTCAGCAGCGCGAGGTTGTACATAGCCTGCGGGTCGCCAGCCTCTGAGCTGTGTCAAGGATCTTGGACAGGTCCTCGTGGGTTTGCTGGTCAGGCGGCGATGCGGATCTGGTAGTCGGTGAGGGCTTCGGCTGGGGTGCGGTAGTCGAGCGCAGAGTGCAGCCGCTGCC
>NZ_JBLYUB010000072.1:0-1676 GCF_049999945.1 Planosporangium spinosum
TGGAACGACACGGGTGACGGGGTGGTGCCGGTGTCGTTGGCGGGGTTGTTCGGGGCGGCGGTGTGCCGGTGGCCGGGGGCGCCGGCGTTGGTGGACGGCGAGGTGACGGTGAGTTTCGCGGAGTTGGAGGCGCGGGCGAACCGGTTGGCGCGGTATCTGATCGGTTGTGGGGTGGGGCCGGAGCGGTTGGTGGGGTTGGTGTTGCCGCGGTCGGTGGAGATGGTGGTCGCGCAGTTGGCGGTGGCGAAGGCGGGTGGGGCGTTCCTGCCGGTGGATCCGGATTATCCGGCCGAGCGGATCGGGTTCATGCTGGCGGATGCGGTGCCGGTGGTGGTGGTGACCCGGGGGGAGTTGGCCGGTCGGGTGCCGGCGGATGCCGGGGTGCCGGTGGTGGTGGTTGATGATCCGGGGGTGGTGGCCGAGGTCGGCGCGCTGCCGGACGGGCCGGTGGTGGATGCCGAGCGGTTGGCGCCGGTGGTGGTGGATCAGGTCGCGTATGTGATCTACACGTCGGGGTCGACGGGGCGGCCGAAGGGCGTGGCGGTCAGCCATCGGGGGTTGGCGAGTTTCGCGGCGGCGGAGGCCGACCGGTTCGACGTGCGGCCGGGGGATCGGGTGTTGTTGTTTTCGTCGCCGAGTTTCGACGCGTCGGTGTTGGAGTTGTGTGCGGGTTTGCCGGCGGGGGCGGCGTTGGTGGTGCCGCCGGCGGGGCCGTTGTTGGGTGAGCATCTGGTGGCGGTGCTGGCTGGGCAGCGGGTTACGCATGCGTTGATTCCGCCGGCGGCGTTGGCGACGGTGGATGCGGAGGCTGCCGGCCGGTTGTCGGGGTTCCGGACGCTGGTCGTGGGTGGGGATGCGTGCAGTGCCGATCTGGTCGACCGGTGGGCGGCGGGTCGGCGGATGGTCAATGCGTATGGGCCGACGGAGTCGACGGTGGTGGCGACCTGGTCGGATCCGTTGGTGCCGGGGCGGGGGACGCCGCCGATCGGGGGGCCGATCGCCAATACCCGGGTGTTTGTGCTGGATGGGTGGTTGCGGCCGGTGCCGGTCGGGGTGGCCGGTGAGTTGTATGTGGCCGGGGTGGGTTTGGCGCGGGGGTATCTGGGCCGGCCGGGGTTGACCGCGCAGCGGTTCGTGGCGTGTCCGTTCGGGGTGGCGGGGGAGCGGATGTATCGCACCGGGGATGTGGTGCGGTGGACCGCCGACGGGGTGTTGGAGTTCGTTGGTCGGGCCGATGATCAGGTCAAGATCCGTGGGTTTCGGGTCGAGCCGGGTGAGATCGAGGTGGTGCTGCGGGGGCACCGGTGCGTGGCCGAGGCGGTGGTGGTCGCCCGGGAGGACCGGCCGGGAGACAAGCGGCTGGTGGCCTACCTGGTGGGTGTCGGCGGTCGGGTGCCCGACGTCGCCGCGGTGCGGGGGCATGTGGCGGGCCGGTTGCCCGGCTATCTGGTGCCGGCGGCGTTCGTGGTGCTCGACGACCTGCCGATCGGGCCGAACGGCAAGCTCGACCGCCGGGCGCTCCCCGCGCCGGACCTGACCGCGACGGCCCCCACCGAGGACGGCTATGCCGCTCCGCAGACCGACACCGAGCGGGTCATCGCCGCCGTCTGGGCCGACGTGCTCGGCCTCGACCGGGTCGGCGTCCACGACAACTTCTTCGACCTCGGCGGCGACTC
>NZ_JBLYUB010000073.1:0-1586 GCF_049999945.1 Planosporangium spinosum
GGCCCGTACCCTAAACCGACACAGGTGGTCAGGTAGAGAATACCAAGGCGATCGGGTGAACTGTGGTTAAGGAACTCGGCAAATTGCCCCCGTAACTTTGGGAGAAGGGGGGCCACCGCTGGTGAGGGCACATGCTGCCGGAGCTGGGGGTGGCCGCAGAGACCAGGGGGAAGCGACTGTTTACTAAAAACACAGGTCCATGCGAAGTCGTAAGACGAGGTATATGGACTGACGCCTGCCCGGTGCTGGAACGTTAAGGGGACCTGTTAGCTCTTCGGGGCGAAGCGGAGAACTTAAGCGCCAGTAAACGGCGGTGGTAACTATAACCATCCTAAGGTAGCGAAATTCCTTGTCGGGTAAGTTCCGACCTGCACGAATGGCGTAACGACTTCCCCACTGTCTCAACCACAGGCCCGGCGAAATTGCAGTACGAGTAAAGATGCTCGTTACGCGCGGCAGGACGGAAAGACCCCGGGACCTTTACTATAGCTTGACATTGGTATCTGAGTTAGCTTGTGTAGGATAGGTGGGAGCCGGTGAAGCAGCGACGCCAGTCGTTGTGGAGGCAGCGTTGAAATACCACTCTGGTTGATTTGGGTATCTAACCTGCGGCCCTGATCGGGTCGAGGGACAGTGTCTGGTGGGTAGTTTAACTGGGGCGGTTGCCTCCTAAAGGGTAACGGAGGCGCCCAAAGGTTCCCTCAGCCTGGTTGGCAATCAGGTGTTGAGTGCAAGTGCACAAGGGGGCTTGACTGTGAGACTGACAGGTCGAGCAGGGACGAAAGTCGGGACTAGTGATCCGGCACTGGCTGGTGGACGCGGTGTCGCTCAACGGATAAAAGGTACCCCGGGGATAACAGGCTGATCTTCCCCAAGAGTCCATATCGACGGGATGGTTTGGCACCTCGATGTCGGCTCGTCGCATCCTGGGGCTGGAGTAGGTCCCAAGGGTTGGGCTGTTCGCCCATTAAAGCGGTACGCGAGCTGGGTTTAGAACGTCGTGAGACAGTTCGGTCCCTATCCGCCGTGCGCGTAGGAGACTTGAGAAGGGCTGTCCCTAGTACGAGAGGACCGGGACGGACGAACCTCTGGTGTGCCAGTTGTACCGCCAGGTGCACGGCTGGTTGGCTACGTTCGGAAGGGATAACCGCTGAAAGCATCTAAGCGGGAAGCCTGCTTCAAGATGAGGTCTCCCACCCCGTTAAAGGGGGTAAGGCCCCCAGGTAGACGACTGGGTTGATAGGCCGGATGTGGAAGCCCGGTGACGGGTTCGAGCTGACCGGTACTAATAGGCCGAGGACTTGACCAACACATATGGTCGACGTATTTGCCGCATCCACTGTGCGATTCTGAACAAACCGAGCATCCCCGTGCGGGTCGAGGCTGGTCCATGTTCATAGTGTTACGGCGGTCATGGCGGAGGGGAAACGCCCGGTTCCATTCCGAACCCGGAAGCTAAGCCCTCCAGCGCCGATGGTACTGCACCCGGGAGGGTGTGGGAGAGTAGGACGCCGCCGGACATCTTCGGAGTCGAGGCCCACCCGTCCGGGTGGGCCTCGACCCGTATCCGGCCCCGGTTACCCCGG
>NZ_JBLYUB010000074.1:0-1542 GCF_049999945.1 Planosporangium spinosum
TGCCGGTCTCGATCACCATCTGCACGGCCTCGGCTTTGAACTGTGGACTGTACCGGCGACGCTGCTCGGGCATGGACTCATCCTCTCAGGTCGGAGGACGTGTCCAAGATCCTTAGTACACCTCAGAACCAGTGCCAGCGCTCGATGCTCGGGCGATGGGGTCCGGGCTGCTATGGGCGGCGATGGCGGTACGCGGCGAGCTCGGACTGGAGAGCTACGACCGGTTCTTCCTCTTCACAGGACCACCTACCGGCGAAAGGGGAAGTGACTGGACCCCGGTTTGTGGTCCACCGGCTATGAGAGCGGTGGTTGCCGGTTGGTGATCCACTGCTCGTGGAAGGCGTCGGGGGTCAGCCAGTCCAGCGAGCCGTGGGGCCTGTAGGAGTTGTACGCGATGCGCCAGTCCTCGACCCTGGAGCGGTCGCGCCTGCACCAACTTATCCGTCACCGTCCGGAAGGCGTACGTGAGGTCAACGACCGACAGGTCGCCCCAGAGGAATGCCTGCGCCGCTTCCCGGATCTCTGGATCAACTGGTGAGGTCACCACATCATCATGGTGCCAACGGATCCCCTCGATGCGAACTCCGGGCAGCGTAGCCCGGTGGCGTCCCGTACGAGGTCACCCGGTTCCTCATGGTCGTTCGCGGTCGGGTTGGGCGGGGGCGGCTGCTGTACCTCGCTTCTGTACTGAGGGCCACGCCGTCCGCCATGTGGCTACTCGGCGAACTCCAGCGACTCTGGAGCGGGGACGACAGTGATCGGGTCCTCGGCAACCGTAGCGAACTCCAGCCGGTCCAGGCGGCCGGCTTTGAGGAACACGAGCAGGAAGCCGACGAACGCTTGGCCCTCGCCTAACACGTTCGCTCGGATCTCCTGGACCGTTACGGATGACGCAGGCACGTCCACCGGTGGAACAAGGTCCACGGTGGCACACCCGCACGCGCATCCAGTCCGTACCTTCAGCCCCTGAAGCTGTCGTCGCAGTTCATCTCCAGCGGGCACACCGGTCAGGTCGAACACGCGACGCAGAGCGGCCAACTCCTCGGCAGTCGCGACACGCTCAGTTGGGTCCGGCGGGATCACTAGCTCATACCGCCGCTTGATCCCGGTCATGACGAGCGCGACCCTCCGCTTGTAAGGCTCTTCTGACGTGGTCCGCAGTGTCTGCCGAGGTTCTCCACGTCCAGGCCGACCTTCTCCCCTGTTCGCGGTCGTCCCCCAATGTCCGACTCGGTTGATGTCAGCAGTGGATGTCAGATCGAGAGCTGGCCGCCTACGCTCTCCTGATCATCTCGTCGGAGGGTGGCGCACGTGGAAGACAAGTGGATCTCGTCGGCCGGCGGGCCGCTGATTCTGATGCCGGAGTCGGCATGCAGCCACTGGGGCGGCTCTGGACCCTACTTCGAGCAGGACTCAGTGCCTGTCTGGGATCTCATGCCGTGGCGGTAGTTGGGTGATGGCGTGCCAGGCGTCTGGTCATCACGATGATCATCGCCCAGTGGACCATGGCGGCGTGGTGAGCAGGTAGGCGCTCGTAGTCGC
>NZ_JBLYUB010000075.1:0-1464 GCF_049999945.1 Planosporangium spinosum
GAGCTGATTTCATCCTGACTCGCGCTGCTCCTCGATGAGTTGGAGGAGCGTGATCGCGGCGAGGATTGGGGTGGCTCGTCGCGGGCAGCAGTGGAGTTTGGTCAGGACCTTCCACGTCTTGAGGGTGGCGATGGCGCGTTCGCCGATGGCCCGGATCTTGGCGTGGGCGATGTTGACCTCGCGGATGCGGGTGGGCAGGTTGCGGCCGTAGAACGGCACCGCGACAACCGGGCCGGCCCCGCGGTAGCCCTTGTCGGCGAAGGTCGCCACGGCGGCGTTGGTCAGGGCGTCGATGATGCCGTGGGTGCGGGCGGCCTTGATGTCGTGGACCGCGCCGGGCAGCGTCGGGGAGACCCACATCAGCCGGCCGAGCGGATCGGCGATGACCTGCGCGTTGACGCCGTGGCGGCGATGCTTGCCGGAGTAGTGGCGCCGGTCGGCGCTGCCGGACAGCCGGTCGATCGGGATCAACGTGCCGTCCAGGATCGCGTAGGCCAGCCGCCCGATGCGGCGCATCGCCTGGGCGAGGGTGGGTGCGGCAGCGGCGAGTAGGTCGATGGCCTCGCGGATGTAGCGCCACACGGTGGTCGGGCTGACTGCGAAGCCGGCGGCCAGCCGCGCCCGGCTGTCACCGTTGCGCAGGTGGGCCAGCACCAGCAGGGCCTGCTGGTCGGGTGCCAGGCGGCGCCAGCGGCTGCCCACCGTCTTGCGGTGGGCGCGGAGCAGCCCGGACAGGTGCGTCAGGCTGCGGGTGGACAACGGGATCGTGGCAGGATAGGCCAGCACGAAGCTCCTCGGGCGACGACGGATGTCTTGGTCGACTCAGTCATCTACCAGGAGCTTCGTCCATTCCAGACGATCAACACGCGGCATGTTGACGCGCGACCGACCTGAGCAGGGGTGTCATCCGTGGCCCGTACCTGGTTGTCGATCCGGGTTGAGCTGGTCTCCGGCCGAGGCGTCGACCTGTGGCCCCGACCCGGCCGGATCTTCGCCGCGGCCAGGTCGCACACGTTCGGCCAGCTCGCCGACGCCGTCGACCTGGCGTTCGCGCGGTGGGACCTGGCCCACATGCACATGTTCACCCTCGCTGACGGCACCGAGATCACCGAACTGGAGCACTGGGACGGAGAGGCACCCGAGGGCAGCCTCGACAGCGAGGCGACCAAACTGAGCCGGCTGACCCCCGGTGAGCAGTTCGCCTACCTGTTCGACTTCGGCGACGACTGGGCACACCTGTGCACCGTCGCCACCGAGCGCATCGACCCACGCGACGAATTCGGTGGCCTGCCCACCCAACCGCTGCCCTACTTCGGCTGGGGCGAGCTGCCCGACCAGTACGGACGCCGCTGGGACGGCGACGACGGCGAATCGCCCGAGCCCAAACGGCCAGCCCGGCTCCTCACCGACCTGCCACCCATCCTGCCCTGGTGGGGACCACGCCAGCGAGGTTGAAATCAGCTC
>NZ_JBLYUB010000076.1:0-1347 GCF_049999945.1 Planosporangium spinosum
TCGCCTGCGTGAGGCTCTGTGCGCTGTTCAGTTTTCCGGTCGATAACCGGCTGGGCAACGGGTGTGGCTATGCGGCGGCGAGTTCGGTGGTCGTGGCGGCCGGTGGTGCGGTGAGCAGGGCCATGGTGGCTTCGGCGAGGTAGCGGCGGTCGCCGGTCTGCCATTCGTCGTGGGCTTCGACCAGGACGGCGCCGGCCAGCCGTAGCAGGGCTTCGGGGTTGGGGAACACGCCGACGACGTCGGTGCGGCGTTTGATCTCCTTATTCAGCCGCTCCAGCGGGTTGGTCGACCAGATCTTCTTCCAGTGCGACACCGGGAAGGCGGTGAACGCCAGCAGATCGCCGGCGGCGTCGCGGAGCATGACCTCGACCTTGGGTAGCTGGCGGCCGAGCATGCCGGCGATGACGTCGAGCTGCTCGCGCACGTGTGCGGCGTCGGGTTGGGCGAAGATGGTGCGGATCGCGGCGGCGACCATCTCGGCGTTGCCCTTGGGGACCTGGGCGAGCACGTTGCGCAGGAAGTGCACCCGGCATCGCTGCCAGGCCGCGCCGATGAACACCGCGGCGATGGCGGCCTTCAGTCCGGTGTGGGCGTCGGAGATGACCAGCTGCACCCCGCCCAGGCCCCGGGCCTTCAAGCTGCGCAGGAACGCCGTCCAGAACGCGCCGTCCTCGCTGTCGCCGACGGCGAAGCCGAGTACCTCGCGCCAGCCGTCGGCGCGCACCCCGGTGGCCACCACGATGGCCTGGGAGACCACCCGGCGGTTGACCCGGGCCTTGCAGTAGGTGGCGTCCAGGAACACGTACGGGAAGGCGGAGGCGGCAAGTGACCGGTCCCGGAACGCGCCGACCTCGTCGTCGAGGTCGGCGCAGATACGCGAGACCTCGGACTTGGAGATGCCGGAATCGGCGCCCAACGCCTTGACCAGGTCGTCGACCTTACGCGTGGACACGCCGTGCAGGTAGGCCTCCATCACCACCGCGAACAACGCCTGGTCCACCCGCCGGCGGCGTTCCAGCAGGCTGGGAAAGAACGACCCGGTGCGCAGCTTCGGGATCCGCAGCTCCAGGTCCCCGGCGGTGGTGGTCAACGTCCGTGTGCGGTGGCCGTTGCGCTGCGCCGATCGTTGCTGGCTGCGCTCATACGGGGCGGCGCCGATCACCGCGGTCAGCTCCGCTTCGATCAACGCCTGGTAGATCGTCTCGGCGGCCTGCCGGACCTGGTCGGTGACGTCGGCGGCTTTGAGTGACTCCAGCACCTCTAACAAGGCAGACTGGTCGAGGGTCATCGCGTACTCCGTCCTCTGGGTGTTCTTGGTCGTTCACACAGAGACTCACGCGATGACCC
>NZ_JBLYUB010000077.1:0-1346 GCF_049999945.1 Planosporangium spinosum
GTAACGCATCTGTGAGGCTCGCGGTGGTGGTCCTGGGTGGACTGCTGCCAGGATCGGGGCCGGCGATTGAGGCTGACTCATAACGCATCTGGCCGCCGGTGGTGTGCCCTGCGCTTGACTTGTCGTCTTGGTCGTCGGCACCGGCCTGGCTCACCCGATTGGCCTGATCAGAAGCTTGCCCGCTAAAGCGTGGCTCATCACAGATGTGCCGTTAGGTGCCTCCACCCAGGCCGGTGCCAATGCCAACCGCCGCCCCTGGGAAGGAGCCACGGCCGCGATGCCCATGCTCGCAGAATCCGTCGACGCCGTCATCGGCGTAGACACCCACACCGACACCCACACCGCCTGCCTGGTCGACCACCTAGGCCGACAGTTGGCCACCGTCACCGTCGACGCCGCGCCAGACGGGTACGCAGCGTTGCTGACTTGGGCGCTGCAGCAGGCGCCAGGGCCACGGTTGGCCTGGGCGGTCGAAGGCTGCCGCTCGCACGGCGCCGGGCTGCTGCGAGCGTTGCAGCACGCCGGTCAACACGTTGTCGAAGCCGGCCGACCGCCACGCAGCAGCCGCCGCCCAGGTGGCAAGTCCGACCCTTTGGATGCCCGCCAAGCGGCGCGGGCCGCCTTGGATGCCGACCACCACGCCCAGCCCCGCGCGGACGGCGTACGGGAAGCTCTGCGCATCCTGCTGATCGCCCGCGAGCAGGCCACCACCACCCGCACCGCCGCGGTCAACCTGCTGAAGTCGCTGGTGCTGACCGCCCCAGACCAGCTGCGGCAATCGCTACGCGGGCTATCAACGCCCCGGCAGACAGCGGCCTGCGCCGGGCTGCGGGTCCTGGCCCGCCTCCCGATCGCCGAGCGGGTGCTGCGGCAAAGTCTGCGCGGCCTGGCCCGGCGTATCCGTAGTCTCGACCAGGAGATCCGAGACAACGAGCGCCAACTGCGTGACCTGGTATCCGCCGTCGTGCCCGCGCTGCTCGACGAACCCGGCGTTGGCCCGGTCAGCGCCGCGCATCTGCTGGTCGCCTGGTCACACCCCGGCCGGTTTCGTTCGGAGGCGGCGTTCGCCACTCTGGCCGGAGTTAGCCCCTTGGAAGCATCGTCTGGGCGAATCACCCGTCACCGGCTCAACCGGTTCGGCGACCGGCAGCTCAACCGCGCCCTGCACACCATCGTGAACTGGCGGATGCTGCACGGGCATCAACCCACCCGCGACTACGTCGACCGCCGACGGGCAGAACAAAAGAGCGACCCGGAGATCCGCCGCTGTCTCAAGCGCTACACCGCGCGCCGACTGTTCCGGTTGATGGAAACCGCCGCAGCGCTTGACAGGCCATAGAAGCGTC
>NZ_JBLYUB010000078.1:0-1335 GCF_049999945.1 Planosporangium spinosum
ACGACAAGTCAAGCGCAGGGCACACCACCGGCGGCCAGATGCGTTATGAGTCAGCCTCAATCGCCGGCCCCGATCCTGGCAGCAGTCCACCCAGGACCACCACCGCGAGCCTCACAGATGCGTTACGCGGTGGCTCCACATGATGCGCGACACCTTGCCGAGGCCTAGCGCCGATGCAGCGCTTGTGGGCAAGGTGTTGCCGTGATGACAGCGGACCGGTATCGAGCGTTCGGCCAGCGGGAGGCACGCGGCCTGTCCTCCATCTACGAGCGGCTGGCCACAGCCGTTGCCGGCGATACGGAACTGCTGGACGAGTTGCCCGAACAGAAGCGGCAGCCCAACCTGCTGTTCGGCGCCGCCCGCTACTTAGACGCTCCGATGGACGACCCGCGTGCCTTCCGGACGTGGACACTGCGACACCGCGACGAGCTGACGGCCACAATGAACGGCCGTCGGACCCAAACCAACGAACCCGGCCGCTGCGCAGTCCTGCTACCGGTTCTCGCTCGTTTACCCCAACCCCTCGCCCTGCTCGAAGTCGGAGCGTCGGCCGGTCTCTGCCTCTACCCCGACGCCTACCGATACCGCTACAGCAACGACCCGCGAACCTTCGGCCCTGCAGACAGCCCAGTCGAACTGCAGTGCACCGTTACCGGCAGCCTTCCTCTGCCCGAGCGGATGCCCACCGTGGTATGGCGCGCCGGTCTCGACCTCAATCCTTTCGACGTCGCCAGCGACGACGACCTGCGCTGGCTCGACGCACTCATCTGGCCAGAACAGCAGCAGCGTCGCGACCGGCTGCGTGCCGCCGCCCGCATCGCCCGATCCGAGCCGCCCCACCTCCTGCGTGGCGATCTCCTCACTCACCTACCGACCCTGGCGTCCCAAGCACCGGCCGGGGCGACCCTGGTTATCTTCCACACCGCCGTGCTGCCCTACGTCTCGACAGACACCCGCACGGCCTTCGTGGACCTCGTCCGCCCACTGCCCTGCCACTGGATCTCCAACGAAGGCCTAGGCGTCACCCCGGGCCTGGCGGCACCGGCCGCAGCCGATGGCCCGGTCGCCTTCCAGCTTGCTCTCGACGGCCAAGTCGTCGCTTTGACCGCTCCCCACGGACAGGGAATTCGGTGGCTGGAGCCGGAGATCAACGTACCCGTGGGCAACTAGGTCTCCTAGCCGGAGCTGTCACGGATCATCTGACCGCGATCCGTAACGCATCTGTGAGGCTCGCGGTGGTGGTCCTGGGTGGACTGCTGCCAGGATCGGGGCCGGCGATTGAGGCTGACTCATAACGCATCTGGCCGCCGGTGGTGTGCCCTGCGCTTGACTTGT
>NZ_JBLYUB010000079.1:0-1293 GCF_049999945.1 Planosporangium spinosum
TGAGCTTCCCCCCGAGGTGTGGACACCCTGACACTGGATCTTGAGTCCAGAGGAAGGGGTGTCCCCGTTGGGACGTCCGTCGAAGTACACCGACGAGTTCAAGCGCGACGCGGTGGAGCTGGTGCGCTCCTCGGGCCGGGCCATCAACGACGTGGCCCGGGAGCTGGGGGTCTGCCACGAGACGCTGCGCAACTGGGTGCGCAAGGACCGGCCCGCAACAGCGCCGGGCGGTGACGGCAGGGCGTTGAGCGTGGCGGACAAGGACGCCGAGATCGCCCGGCTGCGCGCCGAGGTGGCCGAACTGCGCGTGGAGAAGGAGATCCTGCGCAAGGCGGCCGCCTATTTCGCCAAGGAGATGGATCGGTGACCAGCCGCTTTCGGTTCATCTCCACCCACCGCGCCGCCTATGGCGTCAAGCGGCTGTGCCGGGTCCTGGCGGTGTCCCGCTCGGGGTTCTACCGCTGGCTGGCCGCCGAACCGGACCGAACGGCCCGCCAGCAGGCCGACGATGCGCTCCTGGCCGAGATCCGCGCCATTCACGCCGAATCCGGCGGCAGCTACGGGTCCCCGCGGGTGACCGTCGAACTGCGTGAGCGAGGTCGGCCGGTCAACCACAAGCGCACCGCCCGGCTGATGCGCGTCGGCGACGTCGTGGGCCGCCATCAGCGCAAACGCACGCGCACCACCATCCCCGACCCGGCCGCGCCGCCGGCACCGGACCTGCTCGGGCGGGACTTCACCGCCACCGCGCTCGACACTCGCTGGTGCGGAGACATCACGTACCTGCGCGTCGGCGAGCGCTGGCTGTATCTGGCCACCGTCATCGACATCGCCTCGCGCCGGCTGATCGGCTGGTCACTCAACAGCCACATGCGCGCCGACCTGGTCATAGACGCCCTCGACGCCGCCGTCCGTGCCCGCGGTGGCCGGGTCGACAACGTGATCTTTCATAGCGACAGGGGCGCCCAGTACACCAGCGCCGACTTCGCCGCCGCCTGCGACCGCCACGGGGTGTGCCGCTCGATGGGCCGCATCGGCTCGTCGTATGACAACGCCCTGGCCGAAGCCTTCTTCGCCACCCTCAAACGCGAACTCGACGTCGACCACCGCCGCTGGGCCAGCGAGGCCGACGCCCGCCGCGACGTCTTCCGCTGGATCGCCTTCTACAACCACCGCCGGCGCCACTCCGCGCTCGGCTACCTCAGTCCCGCCGACTACGAACAACGTCTCGGATCCACTACCGTCCAGCAGATCGCGGCATAACCCGGTGTCCACATCCCGGGGGGAACTTCA
>NZ_JBLYUB010000080.1:0-1047 GCF_049999945.1 Planosporangium spinosum
CTAGGCCGTGTTTCATAGGCCGTTGATCGGCCGGCGTAGGTTGCGGCCGCTGGCGTGTCGGTCATCGATAGATGGCGAGGTCTCCGGTAGATGGTTCATCGACGAAGAAGACCATCAACACGGAGACCTCGTGGCCACCATACCGGTGACGAGGCGGCATGACCTGACCGATGCGCAGTGGGCGGTGCTGGAGCCGATGCTGCCCAAGGGTAGGAAGCCAGGCCGGCCGCCGAAGTGGAGTAAACGTCAGCTCATCGACGGCATTCGGTGGCGGGTACGGGTCGGCTCGCCCTGGCGGGACGTGCCGGACTGCTACGGCCCCTGGCAGACGGTCTACGGACTGTTTCGGCGCTGGCAGCGTGCGGGTGTCTGGCAGCAGATCGTCACCGGGCTGCAGACCCGCGCGGACGCGGCCGGGCTGATCACCTGGGATGTGAGCGTGGACTCCACCATCGCTCGGGCACATCAGCACGCCGCCGGCGCCCGCACCCGGCCGCAGGCGCAGAAGGAACCGCCGGGCGTGGTCGAGGTCGAGCCGGCCGACCATGCGCTGGGCCGCTCGCGGGGCGGGCTGACCACCAAGCTGCATCTGGGCTGCGAACAGGGCCAGAAACCCCTCGCGATGCTGCTGACCGCCGGGCAGCGTGGCGACAGCCCCCAGTTCACCCGGATCCTCGCCGGTATCCGGGTGCCCCGGCCCGACGGCGGCCGACCACGCACCCGCCCCGACCGGGTCCTGGCCGACAAGGCGTACAGCTCGCGGGCCAACCGTGAGCACCTGCGCCGACGCGGTATCCCCGCGACCATCCCAATCAAGGTCGACCAGGCCGTCAACCGGCGCAAGAAGGGATCGAAGGGCGGCCGGCCGCCGACCTTCGACCCCGAGTTCTACAAGCGGCGCCACGCGGTGGAGTGCGGCATCAACCGGCTCAAACGTCATCGTGGTGTGGCCACCCGCTACGACAAACTCGCCGTGCGCTACCTGGCCACACTCCACGTCGTCGCCATCAACGAGTGGCTCCGGCCCGGCCTATGAAACACGGCCTA